>CAZVLO010000117.1:7673-8114 GCA_964628265.1 uncultured Papillibacter sp. | reverse complement strand
CAGAACAACGGCCCGATGTGGTCATCGGGCCCTACGATTATAGGGCAAGATATTAACAAAACTAATCGAGGTATCTATGAAAACAGCGTATGAAATCGTCACAGCTGCCCGATCTAAGGATCGTCAGACGGGTTTGGAATATATCGAGGGAATTTTCAAAGGTTTCCTCGAGCTCCACGGTGACCGCCGTTTTGCGGATGATCCGTCAGTCGTGGGCGGACTGGCCTATCTTGACGATGTGCCGTTCACGGTGATTGCAACGGAGAAGGGCAGGGATACGAAAAGCAGGATCCGGCGAAATTTCGGTATGGCGCACCCCGAGGGATACAGGAAAGCGCTGCGCCTGATGAAACAGGCGGAGAAATTCAATCGTCCCGTCGTCTGCTTTGTGGATACGTGCGGGGCATTCCCCGGCGTTGGCGCCGAGGAACGCGGCCAGGG
>CAZVLO010000117.1:0-7617 GCA_964628265.1 uncultured Papillibacter sp. | reverse complement strand
TGAAGGTGCCTGTGCTGTCTGTTCTTATCGGTGAGGGCGGCAGCGGCGGCGCACTGGCACTGGCGGTGGCTGACGAAGTCTGGATGCTTGAAAACGCAATCTATTCCGTCATCGCACCAGAGAGCTGCGCGAATATCCTGTGGCGGGACACAGATAAAGCGGCTGAAGCAGCCGAGAACCTGAGACTGACGGCCAAGGACGCATATCAGCTGGGCGTCGTCGAAAGGATTATTTCCGAACGGAGCGGAGATACGGAGCTGGTGTTCGCTTCCCTTGCTTCCGATATCAGGAGCTGGTATCAAAAAATGAAGAATTATTCAAGGGAAGAACTCACGGAAGCGCGGTACAGCCGTTTCCGCAATATGGGTGTACCGAAATCAGAGTAAGCATATCACAACGACAGGAGGTGTGTTATGAATATCAAAATCACGTCCGACAGCACCTGCGATTTGACGAAAGAGCAACTGGATTTGTACGATATCAGCGTAGTCCCGCTGTATATTATAAAAAACGGCAGAGCGCACCGTGACGGTGTTGATATTACTCCTGCCGATATATTCAATTATGTTGACAGTACCGGCGACTTCTGCACGACCGCCGCTGTAAATACATTCGACTATATAAAATTTTTTGAGGGATTTTCGTCGAAATATGACGCTGTTATACATGTCAACCTGGGCTCGGGCTTTTCCGTCTGCCATTTAAACGCGATGGCGGCGGCCAAGGTTTCAAAAAACATCTATGTGATAGATTCAAAAAACCTGTCTTCCGGCCAGGGGCATATTGTTATAGAGGCGGCGAAAATGGCGGCTTCCGGAGATGACGCTGAGACAATCTGTAATAAGATAAACGATGTAATCGGAAGAGTTGAGACAAGCTTTCTCATCGACCGGCTGGATTATATTTTTAAGGGCGGGCGCTGCTCGCTGGCCACGGCGCTTGGAGCCAATATTCTGCATCTGCGGACATGCGTCGAACTGCGCGGCGGGATTATGCAGGTGTCGAAAAAATACCGGGGTGCCTTCGAGAACTGCGTTGAGACATATGTCAAAGACAGGCTGGAAGGCCGTGAGGATCTCGTTTTGGACAGGATTTTCATAACCCACCCGGCGGCCTCGCAGAAGGCTGTCGACAACGCCCGCACGGCTATCCGTCAATGCGCAGACTTCAGCGAAATTACAGAGACGAAAGCCGGCTGCACCATCTCCTGCCACTGCGGGCCGAGGACGCTGGGAATATTGTTTATCAGAAAGTAATATTTATAGTAAGCCATGGGCGGGACGTTGGTCCCGCCTGTTTTTGACTCATTGTCAAAACTTTCAATTAGTGATATGATAATGCCGTAAAAACTGCGAAAGTGCTTATAAAACACAGAAAACGAAAGGCGTATCACATGGTGACATTTGAGGATGTGAGAAATAACGAAGCAATTCGGACATATATCACATGTGCTGATAAAGCGCTGGCTGTGCTTGGGTACACGGAGCACGGGTTCGCGCATGTGGAGAAGGTTGCGGAGGAATGCCGCTATATCCTTGAAACATTAGGATATCCGCAGCGCGAGGTGGAGCTGGCGCAAATCGCAGGATTCCTGCACGACATCGGGAACCTCGTCAACCGGAATGACCATTCACAGAGCGGCGCTGTTATGGCGTTTAGAATCCTGGATAATTTAAAGTGTGATCCGGAAGGCATCGCGACAATCGTTTCAGCCATCGGCAATCACGATGAGGGGACCGGTATCGCGGTAAACCCGGCCGCCGCGGCGCTGATTCTGGCAGACAAGTGCGATGTGCGGCGCAGCCGGGTGAGAGATAAGGATACAATAGACCTTGATATTCATGACCGTGTAAATTATTCTGTGCGGAAATCTGTTTTAAAGATCAATGAGGACCGTACACTCATCAAGCTAAAGCTGACCATCGACACGAAATACGGTTCGGTCATGGATTATTTTGAAATATTCCTCGGCCGGATGATCATGTGCAGGAAAGCTGCGGAAACGCTGAATCTCCAGTTCAAGCTGATCATCAATGAGCAGCAGCTGATTTAGTGAGGGAGGAGCAGGCGATGACGAATGACGGCAGGTTCACCGGTACGGTACAGTCCGTTGATTTCAATGGCGAAGCGGTCATTACACTGGAAGAGGACGCCATTGTTTTCGACAGGGTGGGGAAATCTCTGGTCATACCCTATGCCGATATCGATGGCTTTTCCGTGCAGAACTATCGACTCCTCATTAACGCGGAGACGTATTCCATTCAAGTATCGCAGATGGGACGGGATGCCGATGTCCTGTGCGAAAAGCTCTGGGATGCCTATAACGCCCGAACGCTGAAGGCCTTTTTTGTCCGGGGTGAGCCGCAGTTCGAGGCGCAGGGGGAGTACAGATATTCTGACGACGGCGGACAGTCGCAGGGGATCGCGAAAATCAAACTGTACGACAACTGCCTCTGCATCTTACCGCCCTCCAGTGACGCGCGGCGCATTCCGCTCTGTTTCATGACGGAGCCGGTGATGGCGAATTTCGCCGTCAAGATGATATTGGATACAGGGGAGACATACGAGGTCATCCGTCTTGGCGACCGCACAAAGCGCCTTTTTGAGCTGATTGGCGACAACATGATGAAAATACATAACAACGCCGTCGCGACTGTCAAAGCGATCGATGGGACCCTGAATTCCCGGCAAGCCACCGATATCGCGTGGCTCGTCCCCGACGGGGCGGCCGCCCGGACCGCAGCGCTGTCGGCCATCGCGCCGTCCTTCGTCAAAGCGTCGGAGGCGAAGATCGCCTCAAGCCGCGCCGCCGATACATACGTATACTTCAAGGAAATCTGCGCCCCCGAAGCCCTGTATTCCGGCATCAAGACCGGCCTTAGCTTGACCGAGGAGGAAGCCGATATCATCTGGGTGACGGCGATTAAAGAGAAAGACAGCGGCGGTACCGCCGCCGTTGAGCTTGCGCTCGGCACCGAGGATTCCGCCGCGACGTATATCTATAAGTTTAAGGGTGACCAAACCGGATTTTTCAAACGCCTCAACCACGCCATGGAGGCCATCAGCTTCCACCGCGAGGTCATCTCAATGCCTGACGCCGAGCTGGCGCTAGAGCAGAACGCCCTCTACGCCATGTCCGTCAAACGCACCGGCGCCCTCCGCTTCCTCCGCTCCTGCTTCGCCGGCCGCGCCATCCACCGCACCCTGGACTCCTGGAAAAGCAGCTTGGGCGAGTGGATGAAATAGGATACCTCTAACATAAATGCAGAGAAAACAACCACGCTCATGTAGCGGGTTGTTTTCAATTTGACTCACAGCAGTCCTTCATATTGACGTCTCCCGAACAGGATACGGCGAATCCGCACTGTATTTCGGATTATCACGAAGAAAACGAGATAATCTTCAACGAGCAGAAAGCGATATCCTCGAAGACGCAGCTGCGTATCGCAGGCCGGTGGACACCTCTCGGGCATATCCGATATGCTTCCAATCTTCTCAATGAGCAGATCATAATATCGGATCGCAGCCTGAGGGGATAGCGTATTCAGATATCCGATTATTTCGGCTAAATCCTCCTGTGCCGGTCGAAGAATGACGACCTTATATTGTCCCATGTATTTTGTCTCTCATTTTCTTCGCGAACTCCATAAAATCGACGCCGGTATCGCCTGACGCCTCAGCCGCTTCAGCTTCCGCAAGTTTAGCGTATAACTCAAGCTGTGCCTCGCGGCGTTCATACATTTCAACGCTCATGACCACCATGTCGCCCGAGCCGTTTCTAGTAATAAAAACAGGTTCTCTTGTCGTCTTGCAATAATCCGAGATTTCATTGGCATTGTTTCTTAAGTCGGAAATTGGACGAATATATGGCATAATAGCACCCCTCCTATGCTCAATATTAACATCAATATTATAGCATGATGTTGCTATAATATTCAATGATTATGTTTATAAGAGCCATATATTGACAAAATGGAAATACGCACATATAATTAACTATATAGTTAGTTAATTCGGGAGGCACTGATGATGAAGAGTCGCGATGCAGTGGTATCAAAGGCTAAAATACTCTCCGTAGCAGAAGACATTTTTTCCAGAGTAGGTTTTGACGGCGCCAGGGTTGAGGACATTGCCAATGAAGCCGGTGTCAATAAAGCATTGATATATTATTACTTTAAAAGTAAAGCGGAAATCTTGGAAACGCTGTTTACATATCTGATCGATGACTCGAAAAAAATGCTTGTAAAATTCACGGAGAAGAAGCCTGAAATTTTGGACGAAGAACTGTATAGAAAGCTGTTTGACACATATATACAATTTGTCACGGAAAAAAGGAAAATTATCAAGGTTGCCCTCGCCGAATCTGCGAAAGCGGAACAAAATCTGGACGTCGTCATGAAGCTGAGTAATTTGATCATTGACTCCGAAACCGAGCATTTAAAGAAAGTGTATGCATCAAAAGGTATGGCCTTTCCCGGTGATAAACAAGATATGCTTGTCATGGAGTTCTTTACGGGACTGGCTCCATTTTTCTGTTATGCCCTATTTAAGGAACAATGGGAAGACCTGTACAAGATCGGAGAGAAGGAATTGCAGGATAGAATTTTCCTGGCATTCAGAAAAACGCATATGACGGCGCATTTACCATGAAGCATTTTTTTTCGGCAAGATTAACTAACTGGTTATTTAAATAAATGAATCGATTTTAACGAGAGGATGCGATGATATTGAACATGACCAATCAAATGCCCAAACAGTATTATGACGACCTCCACAAGGATTACCATGTCAATTTTCAGCTCAATCGTTTTCTGACTTATCTGGGCGCGGACCAGTTGGATATACTCAGAAGCATTTCTGACCGCGTATCTAATTATGACGACTGGGTGACTGAATTCCTGGCTCAGGCGGATAAAGCCCTGGCCAGTAATGATAGGCTGCGTGCCGGATACTATTACAGGGCTGCCGAGTTCTTTATGTGGCGTTCAGATCCCCGCAAGAAGACCACAAGAGAAAAATTCCTGCGATTTGTTCGCGACGGGTACGGCATTACAGAGGAACAGCGGTATTTTGTACCCTATAATGATAGTAATATGAAGGGGTTCCTTCCTGTGTATTGCTTTGACACACCTGAGCCCAGAGATACTTTACTGATTATGGGCGGCGGGGACAGTTATGTTGAAGAATGGCTTCCTTTTATTATGGGATTAGCGGAGGCAGGTTACAGGGCCATTATATTTGAAGCGCCGGGTCAGGGCGGCGCATTGGAGGAATATAACTTGCCAATGACACACGACTATCATAAAGCCGCCAAAGCTGTACTGGATTACTTTGATATTGACGATGTTTGCTTTTGGGGAATATCCGGCGGCGGCATGGCCGCAATACGTGTCGCGGCTTATGAAAAGCGGGTAAAACGCGTTATTTGTCATGATATTTTATTTGATGCATTCGATCTGATGCTGCGCAAGCTGACTCCAGTTAAGCAGTTTTTCCTGAAATCACTTCTGAAGCTCAAAGCGAAACGGATATGCAACGCCATAATGAAAACGAATATGAAAAAGGATTTATCGGTACAGGGGCTTTTATTACAGGGGATGATGATTCACGGCGTGAATACACCATATGACTATCTGCAGAAAATCAAGCTGGAAACAACTTCGGATGTCTCGCATTTGGTTGATCAGGATGTACTTTTACTGGCCGGGCAGGAGGATTTTATCATACCTGTAGACCATTTTTATAAGCAAATTGAAGCGCTTTCCAATGTCAGGTCATTAACGGCCCGACTGTTTACACGTTACGAACAAGCACAAAATCATTGTCAGGTCGGCAATGTACCGCTCGTTCTGGATACAATAACAAACTGGCTGAGCTTAATGAACAGCAAAAAAACAGGGTGTCTCACTGAGTAACAGGTGAGACACCCCGATATTATGCATTTTATCTTTTACTCAATCTTATTCTGCCTTTGTTCCGCACTCTCCGCAGAACTTCGTGCCGGGGGGGAGCTGGGCGCCGCAGCCGTTGCAGAATTTCGGACCGGGTTTTGCCATAGGGGAGCCGCAGTTGTTGCAGAACTTGACGCCCTGGGCGTTTTCCTGGCCGCAGTTTTGGCATTTGTTGAGCGCCAGAGACGCACCGCAGTGGTTGCAGAACTTGCCGGTGCCGGCGGGCTTGCCGCAGGTAGGGCAGACGGTGGTCTTGCTCTCGAGCCTGTCATCCCAGACGACGGCGGAGTCCGCTTTTTCATCAATATCCCGGCGCATGGCGTCCGCCCGGGCTTTTGCAACGTAGATTTCCTGACGAGGCGCACATTCGACGCAGAGCCCCTCGTCCTCGTTGTAGTCGGCGTCGCAGACATACTGGTGGCAGCTGTGGCACCGGTGGAAATGGCGCATTGCCTCATTCTGAGCCATCTCAAAGGCGTGTTCATGCTCCTTCATCCACTCGGGGCTTCTGTCCTCAAAACGGTCCGACATGACATAACCGCCGCGCTCCACAGCATTGCCCAGGCTGCTCAGCGCGCCTCCGAGAAGATCGCCGAGGACGCCCGCGCCGCGTGTCAGACCGCGGAGATTTTTGCCCTTTTTATATGTCGTTGATTCGATAAAACTGCTTTTATATCCGTCGTTGCAGATATCGCAGTAAAACGTAAACTGAAAACCGGCCTCAGTGGATTCGTCCTGATAATTTCTCGTAAATGATTTCAGCATAACGACACCTCTTTATGATTGTTATTATTTAGCCAATTCGGCTTTGATTTTTTTACCGCAGGCGGTGCATTTCATGTTTTGGAAGAATTGAAGCTGGAGGCATCTTTTGTTTTCACACTGGACCATTAGTGATTTTCCGCACTGCTCACAGCTGTCCTGCACAAACGTCCTGCCGCCGCAGTGAGGACAGAATATGTAAAGAGGCCTGCCGCAGCCGGGACAGAGGTTATCGCCTTTCTGGATAACGCGAAGACAGGACGGGCAATTATAGCAGAAGGGGCTGTGACTGCCGCATTTGGAACAAAAGCGTGAATCCGCGTCAATCAACTGGCCGCAGTGCAAACAGGGCTCTTTATAAAACGCCATCGCTTATGACCTCCAAATTGTTACTTTGTGTTCATAATAAGCTATTGGTAAAAAAAAATCAATCTCCTAATGCTCATGACACATAACATAACATTAATTGGGAATAACTGCTGAATATCGGCGCGGCTGTGATTGTCGTTGATACACAAGAATAAATATTGACAGCAGTATAGATATCGCATATAATCCAGAAAGAAGACTCCGCTTTTATGGAAAGTCCGACAGAGAAACCGCGTCACCGGTTGAGAGCGCGGTACGGATGAGTAGTAAGCCGGGGAACACTTCTCTGATTTGATAACGCATCATTCCCAACCGGAAATTGAATAAGAAAGTGGTCGCGGCAATGACGCCGCTTCAATGCGGGTGGCACCGCGGGTTGAAATATCAGCTCGTCCCGGAAATTATTGTAGGATAATTTCCGGGATTTTTGTATTCAGGAGGAAGAAAACATGTTGAGAACACACACCTGCAACGAGCTTCGCGAAGGGCATATCGGCCTATCGGCGACGCTGGCCGGCTGGGTCGATACGATCCG
>CAZVLO010000116.1:0-8216 GCA_964628265.1 uncultured Papillibacter sp. | reverse complement strand
ATTCTATCTCATTTGAGGGTGTTTCTCGACTGCACTTTTATCGTAGCACTCCAAATTAACGTAAATATGTCATGATTAACGTGATTGATTCTTGTTAATGAACAGAATAAATGCTATACTGCAAATGTATCGATTGTGTAAATAGCGATACTTAATCATGGAGGTAGAAGGGTAACTGGTGTGCCCCCCGGTCTTCAAAACCGATGAGGGAGGTTAATAGCCGCCTTGGTGGGTTCGATTCCCACATACCTCCGCCAAATATATAGTATGAAGAATAAATGATGCTAAGAGTTCTTACACGTGATTGTTTGTATAAAAATGAATAAGCGGCATTCTTTGCTGCACTAAGTTTGGATCTGGAGCACGGCAGTCGGCCGTGCTTCCTTTTATCTGGCTTCCTTAAATTGTTTATCATATGTGCTCATTATCGGGATCCCCTCGTGCTCTCCAAAGACTCATGAATGTGCATTAGTCAGTGCGGATTCTGTAGTGTACAAAGAGTGAAATATACATTAAACTAGATTAGAGTATATTAGATGCTGATATCAATCGCCGCATGGATAAATGGATATATTCAGGAGGTATGGGATAACTCTAGTATACGGACGGAGTTATTTTATTTTCATTATTTTTCAAATGATGCCGGAATGATTCGTGAATATGGTGAATATGCAGGTATTCCCAAACAAGATAAAAAAACAGGATAAGGAGTTTATGATTATGAGATGTAAAGTAGCGCTTGTTCCGAGGATGGGAGAGGACGTCATTGTTGAGGAGGTAGAGCTTGCAGAGCCAAGAGATTATGAGGTGCGCATCAAAGTGATGACATGCACAATCTGTCATACCGATATCCATGGTTTCAAGGGTGAACACGGAGCGTTTGACGGACCGGGTACGGCTGGCCATGAAATCGCAGGAATCGTAGACAAGATTGGTCCCAAGGTTACGTATGTCAAGCCGGGCGATCGGGTATTGAGTTCACTCGTACGACATGGTTGCGGCTACTGCGATCAATGCCTTCACGACCGCCATTGGTTTTGTGAAAACATCCCGCCGATGTCCTTCCGTATGCCCAGCCCGTATACACGCGATAATGGAGAGGTTTGCACGCAGACGCAATCCGGTGCCAGCGGCTTTGCCGAGTACACAAACGCTCATGAAGCTCAACTGTGTAAGTTGGATGATGACATACCGTTTGTCATCGGTTCTGTTATGGCTTGCGGGTTCATGTCTGGATTTGGTGCGGTGCTTAACCGTTGCAAGGTAAAGCCCGGTGAGAGTATAGCTATTGTTGGTTGCGGCGGAGTAGGGCTTTCGGCTATTATGGGAGCTCGCCTATCTGGTGCCATTCCGATTATCGGAATCGATACCATGGACGGCAAGCTCGAAGCGGCGAAAAAATTCGGGGCTACTCATGTACTAAACCCTAAAAAATGCGACGTCATTTCCGAAGTAAAGAAGATTACCAAGGGCTATGGAGTAGACCATTCCGTCGTGGCAACCGCCGGTGATGGTGTTAAGCGCATGACTTTCGATTTAACTGCCGGATATGGCCAAATGGTGGTGGTGGGTCATGCGCGCCGCGAAGATGAATATATGCCAGACATGAACTACATGGATTTCCTCAAGGGGAAGCGCGTCACCGGAAGCGTTATGGGAGCGATAACACTCCGCCGTGATATACCGCTCTATATGGACATGTACCGCAAAGGCCTTGTGGATATCGACGCACTCCTGACTAATCGCTTCACACTCGATCAGATCGCTGAAGCTTTGGAAGATGCACAGAAAGGCGCTTTGAAAAATGTCATTGTTATTGGCGGGGAAAAATAACCATAAACAGGATTGGCATTAATAATAGCACATACCCAGGCCATATTTGAGTGCTTGTGGCTAATACAGATATGTCTATACCGAGCGATATGGATATCTAAGCATTTAAAAAAGTAATTAGGAGAGGCTGTATAATGACACTACATCGACTTTATATTGATATCGAAAAAGTCGTCTTCAATAGTCGCTCATTTATTGACGATCACACTTTACATGTATCAAAGGAAGATATGAAAAAGGTCGTCGAAGATCCAGCATTCGCCGAGGTGGATTTCGACATTGCTATCCCCGGCACGAGTTGCCGCATACTGAACATGGGAGATATCGTACAACCCATGATAAAGCTCAGTGACGAGGATACAACATTTCCTGGTCTTATCGGAAAAATGAAGACAGCTGGTCGAGGAAAGAGTCTCATGCTCCGGAACGTTGTTGTCTCCGAAACGACGGAAGTTAAGATTCTACTTCCAGCCCTCGTAGAGATGACGGAAATAGGGAGCGAACATACTGATTTCGCAAAATTCAACCACCTTGTTATAGACGCGTTCCCTGCAGTCGGGGTTTCGCGGGAAGATTACTTGAATGCGATGCATAAAGCATCCAAGAAGCTTGCCAGATACCTAGCCTCACTAGCCCTAGACTTAATACCCGACGCACAGGAGGAATTCACACTGGAAAGGGAAGGTCTTGAAGGCCTGCCAAAAATCGCCTATCTGTGCAATGTATTCTGCCATGCTCCGTTTGAGGCGATAACTCTGTATGGTGCCAGCATGGCGGAGGCCATGCCCGTAATCATCCATCCCAATGAGGTGCTGGATGGTGCGATTACGAATAAAGACTATGACAGTGCCACGAACGCAGATCCCACTTATGTCTGGCAAAACCATCCGATCATTCTTGAGCTTTACCGGCGTCACGGTGTGGATATTAATTTCGTCGGCGTCGTCGTGAGCAATACCCATCACACGGTAGCGTGGAAGCAACGCAACGCAACGATGGCCGCCTCAATGATTCATAATCAATTGAAGGCTGACGGGTGCATTATTACCAAAGAGGGTGGCGGTCACCCGCAGGTCGATATGGGATTTGCCACCGATGTTCTCGAAGGTGAGTACGGTATCAAGACGACGTTGCTGTTAGCAGAATTCTTTTCCCCAAACAACGATTCCTATGGTCAATTACTCTTCAAATCAAAGTATGCTGATGCCATTGTCTCCACCGGTTGTTTCCATATGGTGGAACTGCCCGCTGTCGACAAGGTGATAGGGCACATTCCGCCCTCCGGACTTAATATTAAAGTAACCGGTGATCTTGATGGCTCATCTCATCTTAAGGGTCCATTCGCTATTAACAACAGGTCTATGCACGGGTGTGAAAGCCAGATGGGCTGGACGCGGTTTGGCAGTTTAAAGTTTTAAAGGGAGGGGTGTACTCATGACGCAAAAACTACGCACTGTCCATTATATTAACCAGTTTTTTGGACAGATTGGCGGGGAAGATGCTGCCAGCATCGGTATCCGTACGGAAAACAAGCCAATCGGTCCCGGTATTGGCCTTCAAGCCGCACTGGGTGACCGAGCCGATATTATCGGGACGATTATCTGCGGCGATAACACCATCGCCGAAAACCTCGAAAAGGTCACGGACGAGATTCTTGAGATTATAAAAAGTTACAAGCCTGACCTGTTTTTTGCCGGCCCCGCATTTAACGCCGGGCGCTACGGTGTGGCGTGCGGATCGCTCTGTGCAAGGGTCAAAAAAGAACTTAATATTCCCGCAGTGACCGCTATGTATGTTGAGAATCCCGGAAAAGAAATCTACACCACTGATATATTTATCCTGAAATCAGGCGATAACGCCAGAAAGATGGGCGAAGAGACTCGGAAAATGGCGGAATTTGCCTACAAGCTCTATGACGGCACGCTCGTACGCGACCCCGAAAAAGAGGGTTTTTTTGAGCGCGGTTGGATGGAGTTAAAAAAACACGAGGACATGGCTTCAAAAAGGGCAGTGGACATGCTCCTTGACAAGATACATGAAAGGCCTTTCAAAACCGAGATTCCGATGCCATTACAGCAAAAAGCCGACGCGCCGGCGCCGATTACGGATCTCTCGCAGATTACCGTCGCGCTTGCGACAGACGGTGCTTTGTGTCCACAGGGCAACCCCGATGGCATGAGGACGGGCAACTCCGTGGTGTTTCACGTCTATCCCGTCGAGGGCAAAGAAACGCTTACGAAAGAAGAATATACCTGCGTCCACGGTGGATTTGATACAACCTTCGTCAAGGAGGACCCGAACCGTCTGGTTCCTCTGGACGCCCTCAGGGTACTTGTCAAGGAAGGTGTCGTAAAGATGCACGAGGCGTTTTTGTCAACATCGGGCCTTACAACCCCCATTACAAACAGCACCAGCATCGGAAGGGGCATGGTTGACTATGTCAAAAACCATAATATTGACGCAGTCATCCTGACATCGACCTGAGGAACTTCCACTCGCTGCGGTGCAGTGATTGCTAGAGAATTTGAAAAAGCGGGCATTCCGATTATCCACTGGTGCAATATGACACCGGTAGCGGAATCGATCGGAGTCAACCGTATTATGGAGTCCAGAAGCATCAAATATCCCTTTGGCAACCCAAGCGTCCCGCCCGAACAGGAAAAGGCAGAACGTATCCAGATGCTTCGCAACGCACTCAAACGCTTGACCCAACCGTAATGAAATAGGGACTTTTGCGGACAACGCCCTGGTTGATGAATTTTATTGAAACCCAAAGGGAGACTATTATGGTTTATGATGTTGCAATTATCGGCGCAGGACCCGCAGGGTTGACGGCCGCAATATACGCAGGGCGTAGCCGCCTAAAAACACTCCTGATTGAAAAAGCGCAGGACGGCGGACAGATCACCATCACGGATGAGATTGAAAACTATCCTGGCTCAATGCTGGAACACGAATCAGGCCAGTCTCTTGTTAAGAGAATGGCTGAGCAAGCCATGCGATTCGGTGCTGAACGCGTCAGTGACAACATCAAGAGCGTCGAATTTTCGGGTGATGTGAAAAAGCTGATCGGCTTAAAGAACAAATATGAAGCGCGCACGCTCATCATCGCTGTCGGCGCGCAACCCCGGCCGATCGGCTGTGCGAACGAGGGAAAATTCATCGGCAAGGGTATCTCTTTTTGTGCGACATGCGATGCTGCCCTTTTTGAGGACCTCGATGTTTTTGTCGTTGGCGGCGGTGATTCTGCCGTTGAGGAAGCGTTGTACCTCACAAAGTTTGCCCGAAAGGTGACGATAATCCACAGGCGCGAAACGCTTCGCGCTGCGAAATCCATTCAGGAGAAGGCGTTTTCCAACGATAAGATCAGTTTTCTCTGGAACAGCGTTGTCGAGAGTGTCGACGGTGACGGCGTGATGGATCGGCTGAAGGTGAGAAATACAAAAACGGAAGAAGTTACGGAATTTATCGCCGACGAGGACGACGGGATGTTCGGACTCTTCGGATTCTTGGGCTATATTCCGAATTCAAAACTGTTCGAAGATGTATTCGAATTACAAAACGGATATATTAAAACAGATGAAGACATGAAAACGTGCATTCCCGGTGTGTTCGCTGCTGGCGATATCCGTGTCAAAAGCCTTAGACAAGCCATCACGGCGGCAGCTGACGGAGCTATTGCCGCTATGCAAGCAGAGCGATATATATCGGGGCAAAAATAACATCGGAGGATCGAGACATGATAGAGCTGACGAAGGAAACATTTGAAAATGAGGTGCTGAAAGCGGAGGGCAAGATACTCGTCGATTTTTACGGCGATGGATGTGGCCCTTGCCAGGCGCTAAGACCGCATATTGATGAGCTCGCCGAACGATACGGTGAGATAATTAAGTTTACGGCTTTGAATACGACGAAAGCACGCCGCCTTGCCATTAGTCAACAGGTTCTGGGGTTACCGGTTGTCGCTGTTTATGAAAATGGAATTAAGATTCAGGAACTCGTCAAGGACGACGCCACACCCGAAAACGTGGAATCCATGATTGAGAAGTACGTGGGATAGAACGCTAGGAAATAGATCGACCCCCATGGTTTTCTATATAAATTTCTTGGAAAGGGGGGAGTAAGAAAAAATGAGCATACTTGAAGGCAAAAAAGTTGTCATTATCGGTGACCGCGATGGAATTCCTGGGCAGGCAATCGAGGAATGTGTCAAAACCGCAGGTGCTGACATCGTGTTTTCCTCAACAGAATGCTTCGTCTGAACCGCTGCGGGTGCAATGGATCTGGAAAATCAGAAGCGTGTGAAAGAGTTTTCGGAGAAATACGGTCCCGAAAACATCGTCGTACTTTTAGGGGCTTCTGAGGGTGAGGCATCAGGGCTGGCTGCAGAGACAGTTACAGCTGGTGACCCCACATTTGCCGGGCCATTGACAGGGGTCTCGTTGGGACTCCGGGTTTACCATGTGTGCGAGCCTGAAATCAAGGCGGAGTTTGATAACGCTGTTTATGATGAACAGTGTGGGATGATGGAGATGGTCATTGACATCCCCGAGGTCATCAATGAAATGACATCTATCCGTGAACAGTACTGCAAATTCTGCGATTAAGGCCAGACATGAAGGTGAGGCGGCTACGCATTGCGCAGCCGCTTTATCTGTAGATATATATATTACTGTGATAAGGGCGTGTTGAAGCTGAAAAGTGTTATTAAAGGTGCGAGTTATATCTTAGCGCATACACCCGATATGGTGTTGCACTACGGGACAACGCAGACGACCGAGCGCGCCGTCAACCACGACAGCGCGTACATAACAGAGCTGCCAGATCATATTCGAAGCTATGAGCAAGCTTTGGGATATTATCCGAATCAAGTGTATATCGGGAACCTTACGCCGGAAGCCCTCGCCGCCGTTCCGGCACCTTGGGCTAATCAAATCTACCCGCAGGCGCGGCGAGAGGGCAAATTCGGCGAAATCATGCCGCAGGATGAGTTCATTCTGTTGATGCAGGCATGCGATGTCTTTGATATTATCAAACTCGACGAGACTTTTGTATCGAATACCAAGCCCGCGCTCGCCAAAGACCCGGTCATAGGAGACGAAATTCTGGCTCGGGTCAAGCCGGGTGTTGCGCATCAAGAGATTTTAGTACTTATCCGCGAGGAGAATGCCGGAGCTCTCTATCACCTGGGCGAACTCATCGGTTGCGTGAAGCGCGCACACGACATCGATCCGAATCTTTCATCGCACATACTTCTGGAAAACATAGTTTCCAAAGCATCATCGGCCCTGGCTCTCATGCATGCCATCAAAAAATACGGAATCGACAAAACCGACATTGAATACGTGATTGACTGTGCTGAGGCGGCGTGCGGCGATATGAACCAGCGCGGCGGCGGTAGTCTCGCCAAGTCGGCTGCGGAAATAGCCGGTTTGGTAAACGCCACCGGCTCCGATTGCCGTGCGTTTTGTGCCGCGCCGGCGCATGCAATTATTGAAGCTGCGTCCCTAGTCACAAGCGGTGTTTACAAGGCTGTTGCCGTTACGGCTGGTGGGTGCACGGCAAAGCTTGGCATGAATGGCAAGGATCACGTCAAGAAAGGTTTACCGATCCTTGAGGACGTCATTGGCGGCTTTGCTGTCATCATCACAAGTGACGACGGAGTAAGCCCTGAAATCAATCTTAAGATTGTCGGACGTCATACGGTTGGCACGGGCTCGTCACCGCAGGCTGTCATTTCTTCGCTCGTGACAGCTCCACTTGAGCGTGTCGGAATGAAAATTCTTGACATCGACAAATACGCACCAGAGCTGCAGAATCCCGATATCACAAAGCCGGCTGGCGCCGGGGACGTGCCGCTGTCTAACTATAAGATGATTGGTGCGTTAGCCGCAAAACGCGGGGAAATTACACCGAAGGACTTGGAGAGCTTTGTAAGCGAGCACGGCATGACAGGTTGGGCACCGACGCAGGGGCATATCCCTTCGGGTATTCCCTTTCTCGGTTTTGCACGGGATGATATCATGTCCGGTAAAATAAAAAACACGATGATCATTGGTAAGGGTAGTCTTTTCCTTGGGCGCATGACGAACCTGTTTGACGGTGTCTCGTTCGTCGTCCAGAAAAACAGCGGCAAAGATCAGGCTGCGCTTGATGAGGGCGCGGTCAAGCAGATGATTGCCAAAGCGCTCCGCGAATTTTCCCAGTCGATGTTGGAAGAGGAATAACCATGAAAACACTTAAACAAACTGTCGCGTGTACCTTTTTGGAACTCGCAGACGCTGTTGAATCGGGGACGTATGGGAAAAAGCCGCGCGTCGCCGTCACTGGGATCGGCAACGAGTACGGAGAGAAGAACGTTATAGAGGCCGCTATCGCAGCAT
>CAZVLO010000115.1:7202-8311 GCA_964628265.1 uncultured Papillibacter sp. | reverse complement strand
GCGAGGCCGGCGGCGCCGAGGGCGAGGACAAGCACCTTGACGGTCATGGCAAAAATGATGTTCTGCCAGACTATTTTCCGTGTACGCTTGGCAATTTTGACAGCCGTTACAAGCTTGGAGGGCTCATCGGTCATGAGGACGACGTCCGCGGCCTCGATGGCCGCGTCGGAGCCGAGGCCGCCCATGGCGACGCCCACATCGGCCCGGGCCAGAACCGGCGCGTCGTTGATGCCGTCGCCAACATAGATGAGCTTTCCGCCGCGGGGCTTCAAGGCGTCCAGTTTTTCCAGCTCTTCGACCTTCTGATCAGGCAGCAGCTCCGAATATACCACGTCAAGTCCCAGGTCGCGGCCGATTTTTGAGCCGACGGCCTTGCTGTCGCCCGTCAGCATGACAAGCTTCCGGACGCCGAGCTTTTTGAGCGCTTCGACGGTGCTTTTGCTGTCGTCCTTCAGGCGGTCGGAGATGACGAGATACCCCGCGTACGCGCCGTCAAGAGCGACGTGAACGACGGTACCTGTCTCGTCGGGCTCGGGGATTGCGAGCTGCTCGCGGGCCATGAGCCGTGCGTTGCCCGCCAGAACGCGACGTCCTTTGACGGTGACCAAAACGCCGTGTCCCGGGAGTTCTTCAACGTCCGAGACAGCGCTCTTGTCGATTTCCCTGCCGTAAGCCTTCTGGATCGACAGCGCGATAGGGTGCGTCGACCAGCTCTCGGCGTACGCTGCTAGTGCCAAGAGTTCAATATCGGCGGCGTTTTCAACGCTTTCAACCTTTGTCACCTCGAAGACGCCTTTTGTGAGCGTCCCCGTCTTATCAAAGACGACGGTATCGATATGATTGAGCGCCTCGAGGTAGTTGCTCCCCTTGACGAGGATACCGTTTTTCGACGCACCGCCGATGCCGCCGAAAAAGCTCAGCGGGATCGAGATTACCAGCGCGCAGGGGCAGGAGACGACGAGGAAGACGAGCGCCCTGTTGATCCATTCCGCAAACGCGCCGCCGGTCAGAAGCGGCGGGACAACGGCCAGAAGCACGGCGACAGCAACGACGGCGGGGGTATAATACCGTGCGAATTTTGTGATGAAGTTTTCCGTGGGGGCTTTTTT
>CAZVLO010000115.1:0-7192 GCA_964628265.1 uncultured Papillibacter sp. | reverse complement strand
CTGCACCAGGTCAAGGATTTTCGAGACGGTGGATTCGCCGAATTCCTTCGTGACCTCGACGGTGAGAAGACCGTATTTGTTGACGGAGCCGGAGTGCACCTCGCTCCCGGTTTCGACGTCCCGCGGCAGTGACTCGCCGGTCAGGGCTGACGTGTCCAGCATGGACCGGCCGTCGACGACTCTGCCGTCCAGCGGTACCTTTTCGCCCGGCTTTATGAGGATGATGTCCCCGACGCGGACCTCCTGGGGCGATACCCTTTTCTCCCCGTCACCGGTTTTCAGGTTCGCGTAGTCGGGGCGGATGTCCATCAGGGCGGCAATGGATTTTCTGGAGCGGCTGACAGCCATATCCTCAAAGAACATGCCTACCTGATAAAAGAGCATAACGGCGATGCCCTCCGGATACTCGCCGATGGCGAACGCGCCGATTGTGGCGACACTCATCAGGAGGTTTTCGTCGAACACCTGACCGCGTATCAGGTTTTTGGCGGCTTGAAGGAGCACTTCGCCGCCGGACAGAAGCCAGGCGGCCAGATAGACGCCGAGCCTGACCCAAAAAGGAAATTGAACTGTCAGCGCGAGGACGAATAATACGGCGCTGGCGGCTGTGAGATAAAGTTTTGTTTTGTTGATTTGCGCTTCGGAACGCGCGCGGGGCTGTTCCTTCTCAATGACGGTAATGCCCGATTCGATCCGCTTCGCGATGGCGGAGGCTTTGTGTACCAACCCGGTCATATCATCCTGGTCTCCGGCCTCTATCGTCAGCTGCTTTGAGACAAAATCAACGGCGGCGTATGTAACGCCCGGGAGCGCACCCACTTCCCTTTCAATTTTGGCCGCGCAGTTGGCGCAGCCCAAGCCTTCGAGTATAAGTTCTTTCTTTATAACACCGGACATGTTACCACTCTTTCTGAGTCCGCTCTTTGATATGTGTTAAGCCCTGGTCGAAGATCTGCCGGATGTGCTCGTCGTCCAGCGAATAATAGACGATTTTGCCTTCCTTCCGGTGCCTGACGAGTCTGGCTTGCTTCAGCACCCGCAGCTGATGGGAAATGGCCGACTGCGTCATGCCAAGAAGCGCCGTGATGTCGCACACGCACATCTCCGCCTCCGTCAGCGCCCACAGAATCCTGATCCGCGTCGAATCACCGAACACCTTAAAAAGCTCAGAAAGGTCAAGGAGGTTTTTTTCCTCCGGCATTTTAAGCCGGACGGCGTTTAAAACATCCTCGTGAATGACGGTACAGTCGCATTTATAAATATTACGTTCCATTTTAGGCCCCGTTCCTTCGCATGAATATATGAGCATTCATTCATATGTTGTGGTGTCATTATATGCCTAAGATTCCGGTTTTGTCAATAGATATATGAACGATTATTTATGTGTTATTATAGCCGAGAATTACGTCATGATTGTATTGTAGGAGCGAACCTATATGTTCACCCGAAACCCGGCGTTACGCGGAACAGGTTACACCTCATCAGTCATCTTCGGTGACAGCTTCCCCTCAAGGGGAAGCCTTGGGAAACTCGTAGAACGTAAAAAAGCCTTCCCCTAAGGGGGAAGGTGGCACGGCGGAACGCCGTGACGGATGAGGGCGACGGGGTACGAAACGCCCGAATACAGTGCGGCGTTTCGCTGCACAGGAATGGGACGCTGGGAACAGCGTCCCCTACAAAGGGCATGGCTTATAAGTCGTGTATGTAGGGGCGATTATCAATCGCCCGAACCCAAGGTGTAGGGGCGGTTTCAAAGAGACTCGATAAGCGAGTCTCGTCCCCGCCCGTCCTGTGCCGTGTTGCACTAATAAGATTGGGCGGGTTTAGAACCCGCCCCTACGGCATTAAACAGTCACATGGCTAATAATTCTCTCAACTTGTCTTCAAAAGCTCTGTCCTGCGACGGAGTGCGTTTGGCCAGGCCTTTCAGGCGGCCGCCGGCATTGCGGATTTTTCGGGCGGTGTGGCGAGAAAGCAATAGGGCGTCGATGTTCCGGTCCGAATAGACCATGCCGTCCTGGCTGATGGGAACTGCGCCGCGGGCAAGGCACATGGCGGCGAGGCCGTAGTCCTGCGTCACGACGATGTCGCCGGGGTGAAGCATATTGACAAGGGCGAAGTCGACGCTGTCGGCGCCCTTGGAAAAGGTCAGCGTTTGAGCACCCGCTTTCTCAAAGACGTGCGAGGTGTCGCACAGGATGAGGCATTCGGTTTTGAATTGTCCCGCCAACCGGACGGCGATGTCCACCACCGGGCAGCCGTCGGCGTCGATAAGAATGCGCATGCGTTTCTCCATCCATATTTTTTTCGCCAGTATATCATGAATTCGCGCAGACTTCTATTTGCATCGCCGGAAACATGCGATATAATAGAACATATTAGAGCAACTGACAACAAAGGAGACTGATATCATGCTGACAGCAAAAGAAAATTTTCTGAAATGCCTCCGCGGAGAGGTTCCGGAACAGGTGCCGATTTATTCCATGGGGATGATGTTTGACGGAAACGGCGCGCCGCCGGATATGCTGGTAGAGCCTCTCATCATCAGCGAGCACAGAATCCGCGGCGGCGGGCCGGATATCTGGGGTGTGGAGTATGTCCCGACGGAGTCCACCGGCGGCGCCCTTATCCCCGCTAACGATAAGTTCATTTTAGACGATATCACCAAGTGGCGCGATGTTATTAAAGCCCCCGACCTCACCGGTGTGGACTGGGAGAAAATGTGCAGAGAAGACATCGAGCGCCGGAACCTAGACCGCTCCAAAACAACCGTCTGCATGAACCTGCATATGGGTTATTTCCAGACACTGATGTCGTTCATGGGCTTCACCAACGGCCTTTGTGCCATGTACGAGGAGCCGGATGAAGTAAAGGCCCTTTTTGAATATCTCTGCGATTTTTATTGTACCGTCGCCGAAAAATATGTCGATTACTGCAACCCCGATGTGTGGACGATGATGGATGATACAGCGGCTTGGGCAAACCCCTTCATTTCACCGGAGATGTACCGGGAGTTTTTGATCCCGCTTTATAACCGCCAGGCCAAATTCGGCCGCGACAGAGGCCTTCCCATTGCAATGCACAACTGCGGTAAGGCTGAATGCTTCTTCGACGACCTTGTGGCCATCGGCGTCACCATGTGGGATCCGGCGCAGACCTGTAACGACCTTGTGGGAATAAAGAAAAAATACGGCAACAAGCTTGTTATCGCCGGCGGCTGGGACGCCCAGGGACGACTTCTGCAGGACGACGTGACATATGAGGAAATCTATGAATCCGTCAAAAAGCAGATGGATCTCTTAGCCCCCGGCGGCGGCTACTGCTTCCTGGGAGGCTTTCTGGCCAACAAGGGCGATGAGAATGTCGTCAGGAAAAATGAGATGCTCTACAAGGCATACAATGAGCTTAGCAGGAAATATTACTAAATATTAAAGACGAACAAATACTCCTCTGTCGACGGACCCCTGTCCGGTCGGCGGAGAAGTTTTTTATTGACAGATGTTGTCGCATTTATCATATTTACCAATGAAGCCTTTTTCAGCTGGGCTTTTCAGCGCCATCAGAACCAACTCAGCTGGTACATAAGGCCGCTGTTCTTGATTCCCTTCTGTTTCTTTGCTTACAAACGCAGCTGGGGTGGGATTTGTGGGATCGTGTTACTGCTTCTGACGAGCATGTTCTGGTTTCCGAAGCCGGAAGCCGTCAGCGAGCAAGTCAAATCCTTTCTGGCAATGGAACAGGACTATCTAAATGGCAGCTGGAACGCGCCAAAAGTAATATTCACGCTCCTTGTCCCCCTGTCTCTGACCGCGCTGGCCGCGGCGATATGGAAACGCAGCCTTTGGTTCGGCCTCTCGGTGCTCGTCTTTATCGCTATCGCAAAAATACTCTGGAGCGTTGGCTTCGGCGGCGCTTCCGGAACGTCCGTAATCGCACCCGCCATCATCGGTCTTGTCATTTGTGTCGCATTGATTTTTTTAGGGTTTCGCAGATTGGAGAAAAAGAAAAAAGAAACGAAGGAATCGTAGGATCAGGCTCCTTTTGACGGGCACGTCACCTCCGGTTACCCGGGCACCTACAGACGGCACACCCTCGCGTCATTTCGACGCGGGGGCATTTCATTCAATCACAGGCTCCGCCATATTCCTTACAAATCGGGTCATATAAGCGGCCGTCTGAAAAAGATTTCCTCTGCGTATTGATTTTTCCATCTGACACGCTCCAGACACACATGTGTGTGTCGTCTCGAATTTTTTGTACCGATCATCACCCTGTGACAAAATAAACAAACTTCTATCATTTTTTATTCCTCAATCCTTATAATGTTTTCCAAAATGGACGCAAAAATACCGCGGCCAGCAGCCCTCGTGGCTGTTGCTGCGGCGCAGAAACAGTATTGCCGAAAGTTACTACCTTGCCTGACGCATCGCTGCGGTATTCCCGGCCGATCCGTCATCCCCATATTCAGTTTTACCGAACACACACCTCATATACAATCGCCATTAAAACAAGCCTCCTTTCTGTAAACTATGGGGATATTATTATATGCTGCCATTTTGTGCAATATTTTTCTTATGATTTCCTGAATTTGAAATATTGTTGTAACAAATTTGTATTTTGAGTCTGATAGTCATATAAAAATCCCCTCAACTTTCGTTGAGGGGATTTGCTTATAACGTTATTATTTCGCGTATTCGATTGCTTTTATCTCTCGGAGGAGATTGACTTTAATCTGGCCGGGGTACTCCAGATCGTTTTCAATTTTCTTGGCGATTTCACGGGCTAAGATGACCATCTCATCCTCGGAAATAACCTCGGGTTTGATCATTATACGGATCTCTCGGCCGGCCTGGATGGCGTAGGAGCTGTCGACACCGTTGAAAGAATTCGTCAGCTCTTCGAGCTTCTCCAGACGTTTAATATAGTTTTCGATGTTCTCGCGCCGTGCGCCGGGACGCGCGGCCGAGATTGTATCGGCGGCCTGGACGATGCAGGCGATGACGGTTCTGGCTTCCACGTCGCCGTGGTGGGCGTGGATGGCGTGGATGACCTCTTCACTCTCTTTATACTTTCGGGCCAGATCGACACCGATGGTAACGTGGCTGCCCTCAACCTCATGATCGATGGATTTACCTAAGTCGTGCAGAAGTCCGGCGCGTTTGGCAACCATGGCGTCAACCCCCAGTTCCGCGGCCAGCAGCCCGGATATATGGGCGACCTCGATGGAGTGGTTCAGCACATTCTGACCGTAGCTTGTCCTGTATTTCTGACGGCCGAGCAGCTTGACGACCTCGGGATGAAGCCCGTGAATGCCTGTCTCAAAGGTGGCGCGCTCGCCTTCCGACTTGATGGTCGCGTCGACTTCTTTTTTTGCTTTCTCCACCATTTCTTCAATACGGGCTGGGTGGATGCGCCCGTCGATGATCAGTTTTTCGACAGCGATGCGGGCGATTTCACGCCGCACCGGGTCAAAGCTCGAGAGTGTGATTGCTTCCGGTGTGTCGTCAATGATCAGGTCGACGCCGGTCAGCGTTTCGATGGCTCGGATGTTGCGGCCTTCACGGCCGATGATGCGGCCTTTCATTTCGTCATTGGGCAGGGGTACCACAGAGACGGTGGCCTCGGCTACATGATCTGCCGCGCAGCGCTGGATAGCCAGCGAGATATACTCGCGCGCTTTCTGGTCTGCTTCTTCCTTATAACGGGTTTCAATCTCCTTAATCTTCATGGCCGCCTCGTGGGTGACCTCGGATTCAAGATTTTTGATAAGATAGGCTTTTGCTTCCTCTACAGTATATCCGGATATTTTTTCGAGCATCTCGAACTGGCTGCGCTTTAAAGAGGCGACCTCTTCGTACGAGGCGTCCAGCTCGGTAAGTTTTTTCTGGAGTGTTTCCGTTTTCTTCTCTAAAACATCGGATTTCTTGTCAAGGGTCTCTTCCTTCTGCTGAAGCCGGCGCTCCTGCTTCTGGAACTCAGCGCGCCGTTCCCGGACTTCGCGCTCATGCTCGCTGCGGCTTTTGTGTATTTCTTCCTTCGCCTCCAGGAGCGCTTCACGCTTTTTGCTTTCGGCTGCTTTTATGGAATCATTGATAATCCGTTTCGCTTTCTCTTCGGCGCTTTGAATCTCTCGTTCGGACACTTTTTTCCGGTATGTGATTCCAAGAATAAAAGCGATTATGAACACAACGATCGCAATGACCGCATAGATTATCACTTGTAATGCTGGTGGTAGCATGATAAGGACACACACCTCCAATTCTTAGATTTTTATAAACACAGGTTGTCGAGTTTAGACCATAATTTATTAGTTTTGTGAAATCTCCCCAACATCTCACAAAAAGCATCTGATCATCTGAATTATTTTACAACCGCTTGATTGTTATGTCAAGTTTAATTGTTTAAAGCGATGCTCCTTAAAATGATGTTCTCTGCATGCCCATATTTAAGCGTTAATTTTGCATGCGGATGTCCAAACTGCCCCGAACTCGTAGAAAACGCCGTAATCCTTTCAGATTACAGCGTTAATTGCGTCTTTTCCGCTCTTCCCGAGAGGCTGATTTTACTCCGCCCAGTCCCAGCCCTCAAATGGCAGCCGGCTCTTTGCCCCGTAAGTGTAAGTGAGCTCGCCCAGCGTTCCGAAAGAAAATCCGTTGTAGACCTCGTCGTGGACAGCTGCGTAAACGTCAAGAGGCGCATAATAGTCATATGTGTAGTTCCCGGTGCGTGGATCGATAGAATACGCCATTGCCGGCTCTCCCTGCTCGGGGGAAAAAAGAGTTGCACGGTTCTGCCGTCGTCGCTGACGCGGACCTCCGCGCCCTCACTGCCCTGGATGATCGTCGTACCCACGGCTTTGTTCAAATCTGCTGCGATGGTGATTTTTTCCGTCAGCAGGTCGTAAACGAACAGGCCGAAATACCCGTGGAAAATCAGAATCTCCTCGTCGGCGTAATCAGGAATGACACCGATACGAAATGGTCTCCAAAAGCGACTGCTGTTCCTCCTTTGTCAGATAAGACAGCTCTACGGCAGGACGGAAAGCGATTCTGCCTTCGTCGACCATATCCAGTAAATCGGGAAGAAGCTCGGTGAGGCGGATATAGCGTCGTACTTGTGTTTGGCTATCATTATTTCCCTTACCAACAAGTGAGGCAGATTCTTCGCCCGCGAACTTCCCACCCAGTGGGTC
>CAZVLO010000114.1:5811-8312 GCA_964628265.1 uncultured Papillibacter sp. | reverse complement strand
TCTATTATATCATCTTTGAACCTCTATTAAGGGTTTTGACACAGTCTGCCGTCCCTCTGTGTCTTGTCCCGTCTTCTTGGACGGTGTCCAATTATTTTTTCGTGTTCTCTATGATATCCAGTATCATCGGCCCTCCAACAGGTTATGCACTCTTTCATCTCGGCATTCTCGCTGTCCGCGCCGCCTACGCTGCGATGGTACATCATCAGGATGGAGGGGGGCGGAAAATGTCCAGGCACCTTTGGGGTCAACACTGAGGGAGGTGCGGCTAAGTAATGCGCAGGCCCTGCGGTGATGGGCGCTCATGGCGGAGATGTTGTTGTAGCCAAGAAAGCTCTCCGACACTTCGGCATCGCCCAAAAGATCATGGCGCTCCTGTTCGGTCAGAGCAGTATCCCGGTCCAATGACTTGAGAAGCAATCCCTTCATACGTTTGATTTAGGGATATTATGAAAAGAAAACATCTTGACCATGGACGCCACGATGGCGGTGGGGTAGCGCAAAAGATATTCTTCGGGACAGCTTTCGACCCAGCGGAAAAAGTCCTGACTGTGTTCGGTGTTCAGACTTTTTGCCTTATCTTTTTCCAGGGTTTTAAGCAAGCCGTTCCAGTCCCGGGCAGCGGCGAAGGCATAGTAGGCCGGGACATATTCTTCGTGATCCAGGTGCCATTGCCCTAAACGGGAATAATTTTCTTTCTGATAGGCTTCCGGCTTTTCGGCAAATTTATGCCGGGTACACTGGCGCAGCATATGGTGGTAGCGGTAAATCCCGTTTTCATTGCGCGTGATAAAGGCATTGTTTCGGGAAAGGGAGCCCAGGATAGCCGCTGCATCCGAGTGCCGCCACAGCCAGGCAGCCTGCTCGGCCGTAAACTCATCGGTCATGCCGATCCGAATCAGGAATTCCCGTTGACGCTCCGGCAGCGGTTCTAATAATACCTAATCAATCAGAGTGAAAATGTCGGCTGAACTGGAAAGCCAGGATCCGTTCCGGGCATAGGCTTTGAATTCAGATACACCATGGAGATCCAGCCCTCGCTGAGGGCAGCCAGGTCAGCTATTTCCTGGGCGGAAACCTCAAGCTCGCAGAGCTTGGCATAAACGGCCAGCTCCTGCCGGCTAAGGCGCAGGTCCTCCGCTGTGATCTCGCCCAACAGATGGCCCAGGCGCATCCGTTCTTCCTCGTTAAAAATCTGATTGCGGGACACAAGAATTATATGAACACAGTCCGGCAGGCTGCGGGAAAGGAAAAGCAGAAACGATATCAACGGTTTTTGTGAAAGTATATGGAGGTCGTCCATGACCATTAGATGGGGCTGGGGCTTTGGGATAAGGCATCGTCCAAAAGTTCGGCCAGCATGGATATGGCGGTTGCGTCCCGGGGGTACCCCAGGGCTTTCATTTGTTCGGTTAATATCGGATGCCTTTGAAGGCGCGGCAAAAACCCGTCCAGAAATCCGTAATACTGTCTGTCACAATCACTTGACGCAGAATAGCGGCGTCGGCTTGACTTTTCACCTGGCGTTTTGCCCACCAGTTTATCGCTGTGGTTTTCCCAAAGCCCATGGGCGCGATGACCGTGGTGATCGGATGGCTGTCCATTTCGTTTAACCGCCGCCTCAGGCGCTCGGATATAAAGATGTCATTTAAACGGGGGTAATACTTCAAAAAAACACCGCCTTTCCTTTTTTATAGGCCTGCGAAGGTCTTGCGCCCGTTGGCACAGTGGTAGATCACCATCCGGGCGGTGAGACCCCACCCGGCCGCCGCTTCTTTTAGCTGATATATTCCATCACAGTTTTCTCTCGGATAAATTGTCTTTTTATTGTTTATTCTATTTCTTGTGTGAGAAATATTCAAGCAATAGAAATGAAAATTGGGTTCTACCAACTATGGCAAAGCGCCTGTGAACGGGCAATACAGAGAAACTTTAATTTTCGGTTAAGGTTTCCCGTGCTTATAAACAAAATTGCCTATGTACAATAAGACCGAGGATATTAAAAAAACCGGAAATGCGGAAAAACGAAATACTGGATGCCGCGGAAGAACTTTTCGCTCTGAAGGGCTTCGACGGCACAAGCATAAACGATACTCTTGAAAAGGCCGGTATCGCGAGAGGAATGCTGTACTACCATTTCAAATCGAAGGAGGATGTATGATGGCAAAAGAAAAGCTTACGGCCGAACAAAAGCGGCTGGACACGGACCTCTGGGTTATCGTCGCCGTATCCCTGGCGGTCCTGTGTATCGTCATGATTTTTCCGGAGCCGCTTTACACTGTCATCCGGGATACGCGCGTCCACATTCTGCCGAAAACGCTTTTGGCCGCGGCCTGCCAATTCGGCCTCGCGGGCCTGGGGATCAGCATTGTGCTGCTCTTCAGAAAAGAGCCTTTCTCCGCCTACGGCCTGCAAAGGAAGGGTGCCTTGCAATCCATTGTCCTATGCGTGCTCTGTTTCGTGCCATACATTATGTTCAGCCTAGCCACAAAGCAGATCAC
>CAZVLO010000114.1:1585-5703 GCA_964628265.1 uncultured Papillibacter sp. | reverse complement strand
ATAAGATCAACCGGCGCTTCCCGTCGAAAAACCGGTGGCTCAATTGGGGAGCCATCTCCAGCGCAGTCCTGTGTATCCTGATCCACGGCATGGTCGGCGTGACCCCCGAGGGCCTCCTTGAAATGTTGACGGTGATGTTTATCATTTACGGCATGCTGATAGCGAGAGCCCATACCGGGAACGCCTGGGGCTGTGTTTTTATCTTTGTGTTTTTATGGAATGCGATATAGACAACTGATCGGCCGTCCCGGGAGGGATCAGGTCATCCCTAAAAATGGGCAACTAATATTTGATAAAACAGGTAAAACTAAGCATGTATATAACTAGCATTATTAATGGAGGCTATATATGAATTTAGGATTGATATCTTTATTTATACCTATTATTGTTATCGCACTGGCTATCCTCACAAAAAGGATTATAGTCTCATTGATAACGGGTATCGTGATCGGCGGAATTTTACTTGAAAAAGGCAATATTGTCCAAGGTGTTGTGTCGGCGTCTGATCATTTAATCAAATCAACTGCTACGGCTGAAAATGTTTATATCATATTCTTCTTGTTCCTATTTGGCGCATTTGCCGAGATCATGAAGCTGTCCGGCGGAATCAAGGGCTTTGCCAATATGATTGGCAGATACATTAAGACAGAAAGAGGAGCGCTCGGTGCCATATGGGCAGTTACACCCGCCACGTTTATCGACTGCTGTTTTCATGACATCGCAGCAGGCACGGTCGGAAAAGCACTGAATGAAAAGGTGGGCGGCAACAAGCGGAAGCTGGCTTTTGTCCTGAACGTTACCTCATGCCTGCTGATCATCCTCATACCATTTGGCACAACATATATCGGATATATCATCGGCGTGCTCGGTTCCTCCTTCAGCAAGGCCGGCCTGAATCAGTCAGCATACCTCACATATCTGAAAAGCATCCCGTTCAATTTCTACGCAATCACTATGATATTAATCAGCATCGCGGTGATCGTATTCAATTTCGGTTTCAAGAAAGAGATAAAAACGCAGGACGAAGATTCTGATTTCGAGAAGCAGCATGGACATGACGAAGCGCACGAGCAATGTGAGTTTGAAGAAAAAGCTCCCCCAAGGCCTTTCAATCTCATTTTGCCGCTGGCATTTCTCATCATATCGACGTTTTTTCTGCTTTGGTTGACTGGTAAGGGGCAGGGACGTGGCCTCTTTGACGCCATTGTTAACGCTGACTTTGAGAAGTCAATATTTGTTTCGGCTCTGACAACGATGATTTTAACGGCATTGTATTATTTGTTTCAGAAAGTGCCGCTTAGGGAAATAGAAAGCCATTTTTTATCCGGCGGAGGCGAAATGTTACCGCCCATCATCGTACTGATCCTGAGCTGGGGATTATCCAGCATCATTAGTGGCCTCGGCTTTGCCGACTTTATTTCCGGCGCAGTCGCGTCAAATCTGCCGAAGTTCCTGCTCCCGGTAGCCGTCTTTTTGATCGGCTGCTTCGCATCATATTTTATGGGCTCTGCCTGGGGTACCTGGGCGCTCATTATGCCGATAGCGCTGCCTATCGCCGTGTCGACGGGTTCAAATATTCCGCTCATGGTCGGCGCCGTGCTGGCCGGCGGTTCGCTGGGAGATAACGCGTCGCCGCTTGGTGAAACTGCGATTCTGTCGTCCACAATATCGGAAATTCCTCTGATGGAACACGTCAAGTCGCAGCTGCCGTACAGTCTAACCGGTGTCGCTGTGTCAGCCGTGCTGTTTTTAGTTTTCGCATTGGTATTGCCATAGAAGATTCAGTGAAATTTATATTGACATTGTCACCAGCGTTGCATATAATACAGTTGAAATGTTGATCAACTATTAAACCATAGGAGGTGGCCCGTATGTGCGCTTATACCGCAGATATTGACAGATGCGACTGCAACACAATTCACGAGGATGTCGTGAATGATGTTCGTGATCATATGCCCGATGAAGATAATCTGCTCGATCTTTCGGAGTTATTTAAAGTATTTGGAGATTCAACACGAGTTAAAATTTTATGCGCATTGCTTCATGCAGAGATGTGTGTCTGTGATATCGCCGTACTTTTAGGAATGACCAAATCTTCCATATCGCATCAGCTCAGAATTCTTAAGCAATCCAAGCTGGTGAACTACCGTAAAGACGGAAAAGTCGTCTATTATTCTCTTGCTGATAATCATGTCAAAACCATCTTTGATCAGGGTCTGCTTCATGTTTGTGAATAGTAGTCGCAATACCTTGCCTATATAAATGAAATCATAAAACAGTAACATATATTTTTTTACCCGCATGGTTGAATAGTAACTCAATCATTCAATTAATATAACGATTACCCCAAAAGGAGAATGAATCATGACAGCTCAAAAAAACAATACATACTTGAGGGACTCTGTTGCGGTAACTGTACGCAAATTTTCTCGTGGAATTTGAAACAGATGCTGACGAATTAACGAAGGCAATTACACGTATCGCCGTCTCGCATGGCGAAGACATAATTGTGAAAAAGCATAACTCCAATGAAAGGTTGGTGATAAGAAATGGAAACAGCGATAAAAAAAGAATATATATTAGAGGGGCTTTGCTGCGGTAACTGTGCCGCAAAGATTGAGCGTGATGTCGGAAAACTGGAAGGTATAGCTTCACCCGCTGTTGATTTCTTGTCAAAGACCCTGACCATGGAAATTACGGATGACGCAAAAACCAATAGCCTAATAGAGCAGATTGACACCATTGTCAAACGGCACGATTCCGACGTCGTTGTGATCGAAAAGGAAATCAAAGAGCCGGGCAAAAAGGTGCTTTACTTAGAAGGCTTGTGCTGTACCGACTGTGCCAGGAAGATTGAAGCGCAGGCCGGCCGTATCGACGGCGTCATGTCGGTGGAAATGAACTTTGTGGCACAGAAGCTGACGATTAAGGCTCTGGATAAAAAGGAGCTGCCCAAGATTATCCGTGAGGCATCTCAGATCGTGCTGGCCATTGAGCCTGACGTTAAAATATCACTCACCGACAGAAAGCAGGCGGCGGCTGAGGAAGGCAGCCTGAAATGGGCCTACCGCATCTCGCTCCTGGTGGGTGTTTTCCTGTTTGCAGCGGGTGTGTTTTTCGATTTTGGTAAGCCGTATGAGCTGATCCTCTTCCTTGTCAGCTATGTGCTCATTGGCGGCGAAGTCGTTCTTAGGGCGCTAAGGAATATTCTTAAGGGTCAGGTGTTTGACGAGAACTTTTTGATGAGCGTAGCAACCATCGGCGCTTTTGCCATTGGGGAATATCCGGAGGGCGTGGCTGTAATGCTCTTTTATCAGGTCGGCGAGGCATTTCAGCGCCTAGCTGTCAATCGCTCCCGTAAATCAATTACTACGCTGATGGACATCCGGCCCGATTACGCAAATCTGAAAACCGGTGACCAGGTGCAAAAGGTCACGCCGGAAGAAGTCAGCGTCGGAGATTTCATCATTGTAAAGCCGGGTGAAAAGATCCCGCTGGACGGGCGTATTGTCGAGGGGTACTCTGCGCTTGATACCTCCGCGCTGACTGGCGAATCTCTTCCCCGTGATGTCGAGCCCGGCAGCGAGGTTCTGTCCGGTTCGATCAATAAGAATGGCGTACTGACCATTGAGGTATCCAAAGAGTTTGGAGAATCGACCGTCTCAAAGATACTTGATCTCGTGCAGAACGCCAGCGGTAAAAAGGCTCCCACTGAGAACTTCATTACGAAATTCGCCAAATATTATACGCCTTTTGTGGTCTTCGCTGCACTGGCGCTGGCCGCTATTCCTCCGCTTTTTATTCCGGGAGCGATGTTTGCCGACTGGATCAACAGGGCTCTGGTATTTCTGGTTGTATCCTGCCCATGCGCCCTGGTGATCTCCATACCGCTCAGCTTTTTCGGCGGGATCGGCGGCGCGTCGCGCAACGGTATTCTGATCAAGGGCAGCAACTATCTCGAAGCCTTGAACAATATCGACACAGTCGTCTTCGATAAGACCGGTACACTGACCAAAGGCGTTTTTAAAGTCACCCAGATAGCCGGCGCTAACGGATGGACAGAAGCAGAACTCCTTGACATTGCAGCACACGCCGAAAGTTTTTCAAATCACCCGATC
>CAZVLO010000114.1:1287-1575 GCA_964628265.1 uncultured Papillibacter sp. | reverse complement strand
GCAGAAAACTGAAGCGCTGGGAAGCGTCGTCTATGTGGCTGTTGATGGCGTGTTCGCTGGTCATATCGTCATTTCAGATGAGCTGAAACCTGACAGCAAGCAGGCAATCCGGAATCTGAAAGCCCTGGGCGTAAGAAAAACTGCTATGCTGACCGGTGACGTCAGAGTCGTCGGCGAGGCCATTGCCCGGGAAATCGGGCTTGACAAGGTATATACCGATCTTTTTCCTAATCAGAAGGTAGAGCAGGTTGAGGTCCTGGATCGGGAAAAACAGAAAAACGGCAAGCT
>CAZVLO010000114.1:0-1201 GCA_964628265.1 uncultured Papillibacter sp. | reverse complement strand
GTTTCGGCGATCAGGATAGCGCGCAAGACCCGGACCATCGTCTGGCAGAACATCATTTTCGCACTGGGCGTCAAGGCTGTTATATTAGTCCTGGGTGCCCTGGGTATAGCGACCATGTGGGAAGCTGTGTTCGGCGACGTCGGTGTGGCAGTAATCGCAATACTGAACGCGATGAGGGCAATGCACTAGAATCAATAATTGCCCTCCCCTAATTGCAGGGAAGCAGCCCCACGAAAGCTGCTTCCCTTTACATTTATTCAAGTCACCTCAGGCCAACCAGAGCCCCTTTGATATTATTGGCTTCATTGTGGGGTTAATCGGGCTTTTATTTTGCTTCTATGCCCAAGTAAAAAGGGGTAGGTAATTCATGGCGGGTAGGTTTCGTCATCAGAATTATCGTCTTAGCGGGATATGCGCGAGGCCGTGGCGGTAAAAGCGAATATCGATCATCTGCTCGACCTGACGGACGGGCGGGAAAATAAGGAACAGGAGCGATAGCGATGGTGACGCAGACAAAAGACTTCGGGACAAAATGTCCCGAAGTGCCGGGTTTGGGGAGGCTCCCCAACAAGCATTTTCACAACCCCTCGGGGCTGTGAAAAGTTCAAGTGTGGCCACACTCGAATTGCTTGCCAAAACGTGCACCCCTCTGGATTTCCGCTTAATAAAAATTGAAGAAACGTGTGAAATGGATAAAGCCGTATTTTATGTCTCAGCTTGTATATTTCTGTCAAAAGAAATACAATAGAGCTATGGAGGTGTTATACGTGGATTATATAACAACAAAAGAAACAGCGAAAAATTGGGGAATCACAGACAGAATGGTCGTGTACCATTGCTCTGCCGGGCGGATTAAGGGCGCTAAGAAAATGGGAAATACATGGCTTGTTCCGGCTGACGCTGAAAAACCGGCTGACGGACGATATAGGAGCAGTAAAGTAAAGCATGGTGAAAATAAATGAAACGGATATTTTTGGTTGAGGACGATAAGGCAATCGCCAAGAACCTTGTGCTTTTGCTCCGCTCGGAGGGATTTACCGTCACTCACGCCCCTACGCGGCGTGAAGCCCTTGCCGTGCTTGCCGGGAATAAATTTGACTTGGCGTTGATTGATATTTCTTTGCCTGACGGAAATGGCTTTACGGTTTGCACGGAAATTAAAGAAACAGGGGATGTTCCCGTTATCTTTCTGACGGCTTCC
>CAZVLO010000113.1:6458-8427 GCA_964628265.1 uncultured Papillibacter sp. | reverse complement strand
ATGAACAGTGGCGTAGGCTAATGTGCGTATTATTTACCACCCATGAGGATATACATGACGGCTTTCTGAGCGTGAAGCCTGTTTTCGGCTTCATCGAAAATCTCGTCGGCGTGCTCCTCAAAGACCTTTTCGGTAATTTCCTCTCCCCTGTGGGCCGGCAGGCAGTGCTGGACCATGCAGCCGGGATTGGCGAGGGACATGATCTCATCGTTGACCTGATAGCCTTTGAAGGCGACCATGCGTTGTGAGGCTTCCTTCTCCATCCCCATGGACGCCCAGACATCGGTGAAGATAACGTCCGCACCCGCGGCGGCTTTCGCGGGGTCGCTCGTTAGCTCGAATTTCGCTGTTTTCTGCGCGGAGGCGAAATCAAGGACTGCCTGGTGGGGGCGGTAAGCATCGGGACAGGCGACGGAGACGTCCATGCCGCATTTGAGCCCGCCGGCGATGATGGAGTTGGCCATATTGTTGCCGTCGCCGATGTAGCAGATCTTCAGCCCTTTGAGCTTTTTCTTATGCTCGCGGATTGTCTGGAGGTCAGCCAGCACCTGGCACGGGTGCTCAAAATCCGTCAGCCCGTTAATAACGGGAATAGAAGCGTATTTAGCCAGTGTTTCGACCTCCTCCTGCTCAAAGGTCCGGATCATGATACCGTCGCAGTAGCGGCTTAAAACACGGGCTGTATCCTGAATGGGTTCGCCGCGGCCCAGCTGGCTGTCGGCGCTGGACAGGAATATCCCCTGCCCGCCCAACTGGTAGATGCCCGTTTCAAAAGACACCCGTGTCCGGGTGGAGTTTTTCGAGAAGATCATGGCCAGCGTCTTTCCGGCGGGGAAATCGTGCTTCTTTCCCGACTTCTGTTCCGCCTTCAACCGGTCTGCCGTATCAAGTATATGGAGAATTTCATCCTCAGAAAGGTCAAGCAGCTTTAACAGATCCTTTTTCATTTGACTTCCTCCAATACTGTTTTAAGAATGGCAAGGCCTTTATCGATCTCGTCGTACGTAATCGTCAGCGGCGGAAGCATCCGGATGGCGTCACTGCCGGCGGTGAGCATCAGCAGGCCCTTTTCAATGCATTTCACTGCAACATCCTTCGGCGTTCCCTTGACGGACACGCCGATCATCAGACCCATGCCGCGGATTTCAAGGACTGCCGGCAGGCTCCAGCCTTTTATTGTCTCCCGGATATAGCCGCCCTTTTTTGTCACATCAGCCAATAGCTCCGGTGTCAGCTGGCTTAATACCTCCAGCGCGCCGGCTGCCGCGATGGGGTTGCCGCCGAAGGTAGCGGCGTGGGTGCCTGCTGTCAGGACGGAAGCGCATTTTTCATTGGCGATGATGCCGCCCATGGGGAGGCCGCCGGCGATGCCCTTGGCAAAAGTAATCACATCGGGGATAACGCCGTATTGCTGGAATGCAAAAAGCGAGCCGGTGCGTCCGATACCCGTCTGGACCTCGTCGATAAGCAGCAGCAAATCCCTGTCCCTGCAATATTCTGAAAGCTCCTGCACAAAGCCTTTGTCCAGCGGAAGAACGCCGCCCTCACCCTGAATGAGCTCAATCATAACGGCACATGTATCGGCTGTGACGGCGGCTTTGACATCGGCAATGTCATTTGATTTAGCGTGGGAGAAGCCTTCCGTAAAGGGGAAGAAGTAATTATGAAAATTATCCTGGCCGGTGGCGGCCAGCGTCGTAATCGTCCGGCCGTGGAAGGACTGAATAAGGGTGACGATCTTGTCACGCCCTTTGCCGTATTTGTCAAAGGAATATTTGCGCGCCAGCTTGATCATGCCCTCGTTGGATTCACCCCCGGAATTGGCGAAGAACACAGCGGACATGCCGGTGCGTTTGATCAGTTCGGCTGCAAGCCGCGCGCCGGGTTCAGTATAAAACAGGTTTGATATATGCCCCAGCTTCAGCGCCTGCTGATAAATAGCATCCGCCCATTTTTTATTGCCGTAACC
>CAZVLO010000113.1:6177-6419 GCA_964628265.1 uncultured Papillibacter sp. | reverse complement strand
GGCTGTAAACCGTTGCGCCTTCGCCGCGATCCACGACGACATCGAACCGGGCGTAGGTCTGCATGACATTATTTTTGTATAAATCCTTGATTTCGGTACTGTTCATAATGATCGACTCCTTTAAAGTACCATCGTGCCGGCGCCTTCGTCGGTGAGCATCTCGATGAGGATCGAATGCGGGATGCGGCCGTCCAGGATATGGGTGCGTTTAACGCCGCCGTCGATAGCGTCGGCGCAGCATT
>CAZVLO010000113.1:4723-6124 GCA_964628265.1 uncultured Papillibacter sp. | reverse complement strand
CGCCGGAGATAACGCCGTCCCTTTGAAGGGTGGAAATTTCATTTCTCTTGATAACCTTGATGAGCGTCGTGTCGTCCTTCTGGTCGCGGAGGACGCCGCGGGTGTCCGTCAGTATGATGAGCTTTTCCGCGCCCATGGCGATGGCGAGCTTTGACGCTGCCGTATCGGCGTTGATGTTATATGAGGTCTCGGCATCGATACCGGTGGCAACCGTCGCGACGACGGGGATGCTGTTATCCTCGATGGCCTTGTGAACAACAGAAGGGTTAATTTTCGTAATATCGCCGACGAGGCCGTAGTCTTCCCCGTCGTCGCGCCGCATCCGTTTGGCCTCAATCAGGCTGCCGTCGATGCCGCACAGGCCAATGGCGCGGCCGCCCTTTCGGATGATCGTGGCAACAAGATCCTTGTTGACCTTGCCGCACAGGACACCCTGGACGATTTCCATTGTCTCGCTGTCCGTGTATCGCAGACCTTTCACGAATTTTGGCTCTTTGCCGATCTTTCCCAGCATATCGTTGATTTCCGGCCCGCCCCCATGGACGAGTACAACCCTGATCCCGACGAGGTGCAAAAGAATGATGTCCTCCATGACCGCGTCGAATAATTCCGGGCTGATCATGGCGTTGCCGCCGTATTTGATGACGACGACTTTTCCGTTGTACTTCTGGATATACGGCAGGGCTTCTACAAGGGTCTGCGCCCGTTCAAGATTGTTCATCAAAAGCACCTCGTTCTCAATATGTTCAGCATGGTGTGTCATGACCACCCCGGCACGAAGAAACTCCTTCATGCCACCCCTCCCTAGGATGGGAATTTTGAGATGTGAAACCCCAAAACCACAAGCGGGTTATAGGGGCGCAGTCTCTATTCCTCTATTGGGCGGGTGGGTGGGAATCAAGTTCTGTAATCGCCGTTGATTTTGATATAGTCATATGTGATATCGCAGCCCCAGCAGGTGCACTCGGCGCTGCCGGAAGCGATATTGACGGCAATGGTGATATCGTGCTCGGTGAGGATTTTCTTTGCCAGCGCTTCGTCAAAGGCGAGGCCGCGGCCGTTCCTGCACACGTCTATGGAGCCGGCATCAGACTTGAATGCCACTGATACTTTATCGGGGTCAAAGTCGATGCCTGAATAACCCATGGCGCAGAGAACCCTTCCCCAGTTGGCATCAGACCCGAAGATGGCGGCTTTTGTGAGTGTGGAGGAGATGACCGATTTTGAAAGCGTCTCGGCAACCGCCACATCCGGAGCACCTGAGACGGTGCAGGTAATCAGGTGGGTCGCACCTTCCCCGTCTGAGGCCATCACAACAGCGAGCTTGACGCAGATTTCCTTAAGTGCCGCGACGAATGCTTTATAATCTTCGCCATCGTTTATGATAGATGCGTTGCCGGC
>CAZVLO010000113.1:1407-4713 GCA_964628265.1 uncultured Papillibacter sp. | reverse complement strand
AGCCCGTTTGCCATGAGGCTGCACATATCGTTTGTGGACGTGTCACCGTCGACGGAAATCCTGTTGAAGCTGACCGTCACAGCCTCGAGGAGCGCTTTTTTGATCATTTCGGTGCTGATGGCGCAGTCTGTGGTGATGAAGCAGAGCATCGTCCCCATGTTGGGATGTATCATGCCGCTGCCCTTGGCGATACCACCGATTTTTACCTTTTTACCGCCGATGGATGTCTCAACGGCGCACTCCTTCATGACGGTGTCCGTTGTCATGATGGCGGCGGCGGCGTCCGGCGATCCGTCCGGTTTGAGCGCCGAGACAAGGGCCGGTATGCCGTCCACAATGACCCCGACCGGCAGTGTCTGGCCGATGACGCCGGTGGACGCGACGATAAAATCAGAGGCTTTGAAACCGAGGACTCTCGCTGCGGCCGCACAGCTCTCTTCGGCGTATTCTTCGCCGTGGGGCGCACAGGCGTTGGCGTTGCCGGAATTGGCCAATACAGCCCGCGCTTTTCCATCCTTCAGGTGCTCCTTCGTAATTAATAGCGATGCAGCTTTGACGACGTTTTTTGTATATACGGCAGCGGCGGCGCACTCGACGTCGGAGACGATGAGCGCCAGATCCTTTTTTGCGATATTATTAGTCTTGACCCCCACATGGATGCCGGAGGCCTTAAATCCCTGCGCGGCGCAGACGCCACCGTCAATGAATTTCATTATGATCATCCTTCTTTTAATAATAAACGTTCCATCGTAGGGCCCGATGCCCACATCGGTCCGTCGATATTTGCGGACTAATTAAGGATGACGAGGCGATGTGGGCATCGCCCCCTACAGATTTAATACATGTTTTAGCTAATCAAGCCCCGTCGCTTCGTCAAATCCCAGCATGAGGTTCATGTTCTGGACGGCGGCGCCGGAGGCGCCTTTACCGAGATTGTCAAAGCGGGCGGTGACAATCGTTCTTTCCTCGTTGCCGTTGACGGATATCTCCAAATTGTTTGTACCTATCCCCCAATTGCTCTCCAGCAAACCGTTTTCCGGCCTGCCCGTCACCGTGACAAAGCGCTGGCCTGCGTAATAGGTCTGAAGCGCAGAAAGTATCGTCTCCGCCGTCTGGTTTCCGTGCAGCAAATCATTGTGCAGCATGATCGTCGTAGCCATGCCCTTGAAGTAATCATCGATGACCGGGCAGAAGACAGGCTTCCGCTTCATACCTGTTACGGCGACCATTTCGGGCAGGTGCTTGTGCTGCAGGTCCAGCTTGTAGAGCATCGGCGCGAACATCTCGGGCGTTTTTTCCTCTTCGTATTCCCGAATCCGGGCTTTGCCGCCGCCGGAGTAGCCGGTGAGCGAAAAACAGGTCAGAGGATAATCGTCCGGCAGGATGACCAACTGAATCAGCGGGTAGACGGACGCAACGAAACCAGTGGCGTGGCAGCCGGGATTCGCCACACGCTTGGATGCTGTGATTTTCTCCCGGTGTGCCTTTGACAGCTCCGGAAAGCCGTAGTCCCAGTCCTTTGACGTCCGGTGCGCCGTCGAGGCGTCGATGACGCGGGTTTTTTCGCTTTCGATCATGGCGACCGCTTCCCGGGCCGCGTCGTCGGGCAGGCAGAGAATGACGAGGTCTGCACTGTTGATGAGACTTTTTCGCTCACCGGCATCCTTACGTTTTTCGGGATCAATCAGCAGCAGGTCGATATCGTCACGCTTGCTGAGCCGGTCGTAAATCTGCAGGCCGGTGGTGCCCTCCTGACCATCGATGTATATTTTAGGTTTCATTTGAAAACCTCATTTCGTTCTGGCATCAAGAAATTTTTTTATACTCCCCATCTGGGCTTGAACCGATTTCGTTGACGGTCCGCTGGGGACATTGCGCAGCTCCACGCAGGTTTCCAGTCTGACGGCTTCATAAATATCCTCGTCAAACAGCGGTGAAAACGTTTTATACACTTCAATAGGCAGCGTCTCCAGCGTCATGCCGTTTTCCGCGCAATGACTGACAAGCTTTCCGATGATTGTATAAGCGTCCCGGAACGGCAGGCCTTTTTTGACAAGGTAATCGGCGCCGTCGGTGGCGTTGATAAAGCCTTCGGAGGCGGCTTTGCGCATATTGTCCGGCTTGACCGTCATTGTGGCCAGCATCGCCGTAAAGACGGGCAGAACTTTTTTTACGGTGTCCACAGCGTCGAAGACCTGCTCCTTATCCTCCTGCATATCCTTGTTGTACGCCAGCGGCAGCGCCTTCATCACGGTGAGAAGCCCCATCAGGCTGCCGTAGACGCGGCCCGTTTTGCCCCGGACAAGCTCCGCGATGTCAGGATTTTTCTTCTGCGGCATAATGGACGAGCCGGTGGAATAGGCGTCCGACAGTTCGATGAATTTGAATTCCCAGGAGCACCATAAGATGATCTCTTCGGAAAAGCGCGACAGATGCATCATTAAAATGGAAAGGCCGCTCATGAGCTCCAGCGCGTAGTCCCTGTCGGAGACGCCGTCGAGGCTGTTTTCAGTGATCCGGGCAAAGCCCAGCGCTTCGGCGACACTCTGCCGGTCAACGGGGTAAGTGGTGCCTGTGAGAGCCCCGCTGCCCAGAGGTGATTCGTCCATACGCTCCAGGCAATCCTCCAGCCGCGTCACGTCTCTCCTGAGCATATTGGCGTAAGCCATCATGTAGTGGGCGAACGTGGTCGGCTGCGCCCTTTGGAGATGTGTATACGCCGGCATAATTGTTTTCGTATTATTCTCCGCGATTTCCAACAAAACGGCAATGAGATGAAGTACGCCGCCCCTGATCTCTTCAATCTCGTTTTTCAGATAAAGCCTGAAATCGAGGGCGACCTGATCGTTCCGGCTGCGGGCAGTATGCAGGCGCTTGCCGGTGTCGCCGATGCGCCTTGTCAGCTCCGTCTCGATGCTCATGTGGATATCCTCGTCCTCAAGCTTGAATTCGAATTGACCTGCTTCAATGTCCCTGAGAATATCCTTCAGGCCTTCAATGATCTTTTCAGCCTCTGCTTTTTCGATGATCCCCCGGTCACCCAGCATTTTCGCATGCGCCATCGACCCTGCGATATCCTCTTTATAAAGCCTTTTGTCAAACGTGATCGATGCGTTCAGTTCATCCGTCAGCGCATCCGTATCACTTGAAAACCTTCCTGACCAGAGCTTCATGGCGTGTGTCCTTTCGTATCTATTTTCCTCTCTGCTCATCCAATAACGCTTTTGTCTGGATCGGGAGACCGAAGAGGTTGATGAAGCCTTCCGCGTCGGACTGCTTGTAGTCGCTCTCGCCGAAGGAGGCCAG
>CAZVLO010000113.1:0-1377 GCA_964628265.1 uncultured Papillibacter sp. | reverse complement strand
CTCCAGACGCCGGCATTGATGATATTGCCCTTGTAGAGCTTCAGCCTGACCTTGCCGGTGACTGTCTCCTGGGTTTTGTCCACAAAGGCGGAAAGGGCCTCGCGGAGCGGCGTGTACCACTGACCGTTGTAGACGAGCTCGGCAAACTTAACGGCGAGCTGTGTTTTCAGGTGCGACGTCTCTTTGTCAAGGCACAGCGTCTCCAGCACCTCGTGGGCGTGATAGATGATTGTTCCGCCCGGTGTTTCGTAGACACCGCGGCTCTTCATGCCGACCAGACGATTCTCAACGAGGTCCAAAAGCCCGATACCGTTTTTGCCGCCCAGCTCGTTGAGCTTTCTGATGATGTCGGAGGCTTTCAGCTTCACGCCGTTAACGGCTGTGGGGATACCCTTTTCAAACTCGATTTCAACATATTCCGGCTTGTCGGGCGCCATTTCCGGGGAAACGCCCAACTCAAGAAAACCCGGCTTGTCATATTGCGGCTCGTTGCCGGGGTCCTCCAGGTCAAGCCCCTCGTGGGACAGATGCCAGAGGTTTTTATCTTTGGAGTAATTTGTCTCGCGGTTAATCTTCAACGGAATGTTATGCGCCTCAGCGTAATCGATCTCCTCATCGCGGCTTTTGATATCCCACTCGCGCCATGGGGCGATGATTTTCATACGGGGAGCAAAAGCTTTAATAGTCAGTTCGAAACGCACCTGGTCATTTCCCTTGCCGGTACAGCCGTGACAGATGGCGTCGGCTCCCTCCTTGAGGGCGATATCGACAATGTGTCTTGCGATGATCGGACGGGCAAACGACGTACCCAGCAGATAACCTTCATATTTCGCGCCGGCCTTCATGGTCGGTATAATAAAGTCATCAACAAATTCATCGTTGATATCAACAACATAGAGCTTGGAGGCGCCCGTCTTTATGGCTTTCTCCTCAAGGCCGTCCAACTCCGTGCCCTGCCCCACGTCGCCCGAAACGGCGATGACTTCGCAGTTATTATAGTTTTCCTTCAGCCACGGGATAATAATGGATGTGTCAAGACCGCCCGAATAAGCCAGAACGACTTTCTTAATTTCACTCATTGTTAAAAACCTCCAAATTAACGATATTGATACTATAGCATCCTCTGCATGATTATGCAATAGTAAATTTATAATTATTATCAATATATTCGTATTTCTGTAGATTCATTTATCCGTCATTAAATACAAAATGCATAATATCCTGAATATTCATGAATATTATTCATTGTTTAATAAAAGCATCGCAGGGGCAGACCTCGTGTCTGCCCTCCGCCGTTTCTGCAGGCACTTAAGAGGGCGGACACAAGGTCCGCCCCTAAGAATACCCTATTTTGGCCTGCTATCTCCGTCCGCCTCC
>CAZVLO010000112.1:5749-8482 GCA_964628265.1 uncultured Papillibacter sp. | reverse complement strand
CGGTGACACAGACGCAAGCGTATACGACGCAGAGCCCCACAGGCGCGCCGTCGACGGTTTATGTTCAGGTTGAGGTTCCCAACATCGTCTACAAGAAGGAACCGGATATGAACATCGACGCGTTTTCGGGGCAGCCGATCACCTATACGGTGCTGACGCTTTCGGCCGGCACGAGCTGTTCCGAGGTATATCCCGATGGGACGGCGGACAGGAGTGTATACCAGATGCGGCATATCGTATCGGGCCTCTCAGTCGAGGGCGTACCTATCCCCGATCCGCCGCTGTCGCCGCCGGCACCTGTTATATACGATGAAGGCGAACTGCTGTTACATGATACAAACGCGTTCAATATCGAGTTTCAGCTGGATCATATTAAGGACTTTGACCAGGCGCTTGTCAATCCAATGACTGAAGCTTTTTTACAGCATTACAATCAGACGGCTGCCGTAACAAAATACACGGCCATGGCTCAGCCCATAACCATCCGCAATGACGCCGCGCTTCCGGCCTGGGCGAAAGGCTATATCCGGGCGGTTGTGAATAACGGCATCATGAAGCTCGATGCCAGAGGTAACTTTGCTGTCGGCAAGTATACCACAAGGGCTGAATTTTGCGCGGCGATGGTCAATGCCCTGGGGCTGTCGTCTCTAGACACTGTACGGCAAGGGTTCCCGTTTGCAGATGTAAAAGCTGATAATCCCAACTTGAAGCAAATGCAGATTGCATACCAGTGCGGAATAATAAACGGCACGACAGCGACCTCGTTCAGCCCGGATTCGCTTATAACAAGACAGGATGCCGCAACCATGCTGATGCGCGCGTTCAATCTTCGCAACAGTAATCTGATACCGGCGAATACAGCTGGGTTGCTAGGCGGATTTACCGATCGCGTCTCTATCGCAGATTACGCGCTCGAAGCTCTGGAGCAGTCTTTCTCCCTTGGCTTCTTCAGGGGTACATCGGAGACGACGCTCGTTCCTCGCAATAATATAACGAACGAACAGACGGCGAAAATACTTTGGGAATTAAAGCTTAAGGCGGAAAAGCCAGGATTACAGTGGGGATGAAGTTGCTTGCTGAAACACCGAAACGCTTGAGTCAGAGTTATAGCAAACGCGAAAGGAGTAATTTATGAAAAGAACTCTAACCTTTACTCTCGTCCTGATTTTGCTGCTAACACTCACATATCCGGCATCAGCGGTAGGATTCAGTCTGGATCAAGGAAACATCACAGGCGACTATCTTGATAACACTTTGCTGAAAACATTCTTTGGTACCCTTACCATCTCAACGGATTTTTCGGATCAGCAGCAAAAATACATCTTATCGGGTAAATCCCAGGTCCAATCGCTGACATATGAGTATCCGGATGGTAGCGACCTCTATGTCGGAACGGATACCGGAAATGGGAGTATTAATGGCGAATACGATCCGCTGACGGGCGGATTTTACGGCACAATGCATTATGAGGCAAAATTCAGCGGAGCGGTAGGAACGTCAACACTGACTGCGACAGTGTCCTATGTTGATTGTGAGTTTACCGGAATTGCTAATCCTGATGATGCCAGCGTTAAGCTTACATTCGTTGGTAAGGATCTTAATAAGGATAAAGACGTAGCTTTTACCGTGACGTTCTCGGTTCAGGGAACTGTGCCGTTTACACAGGAATCATCAGAGGAGCCGTTAGAAGACGAGGAAACACAGCTCGAGCTTACAGAAACTGAGAAGTTACCCGATTCCGGCACGCGCTTCAGCGATATGACAGGTCAGGTCGAGATGCTCATTCCAACCGGTTACGATGCTAACGGCGAACCGCTATATGATGAGGAAGCCTGGCAGTTTGCCAAGATGGATGCTACCCTTCCAGAAGGTACGAGGATCAAGACAAGTGACAGAAGCTCGGCCATGCTGTCCTTTGCCGATATGACGACCTTTGTGATGAAACCCGAAACGGAGATTATCTTATCGAAGCCGGAGGGCGGACCGGGTCATTTTAGACTGGTAACAGGTTACCTATGGGTAAACTTTAAGCATGTGATTAAGACAGGCGATTTTCCTTTCGAGGGATCTCAAGCTGTTGCGGGTATCAAGGGAACAACGTTTGTCCTTGAGGATGATGGAACTGAAACAACGCTTAAGGTAATTGAGGGTACTGTTGAATTTACATCGAAAGTGACAGGCGATTCACTGACGGTAAAGGGCGGCAGTTTGCTAAGCGCCAACCAATCCGGGCTTAGCAATATAACAGACTTCGATGTCGACGCAGAAATGGAACAATGGCAAATGTATGGCGCAAATATGCCAAAAGAGAGTTTTCCACTCGGGGTTGTATTAACGATCATAGGTGTTGTGCTACTCGCGGCAGTCATATTCTTCGTGGTATTGTCGATAAACAAAAAGAAAGCAGTTAGCGCGGCGGCAGCTCACAAACCCCTGCCGCAAGGTCAAGCGCAGAATCAGCAATTTTGTAGTCAATGTGGTGCGCCATTGATGCCGGGGGCGGCGTTTTGTGCGCGATGCGGTTGGAAGAGGAACATATGATTATATTTAGAATTACCTTGTATTGCTGCTTCAAATTCAGGATTAATGCCGTATGAAATGGGAGCATAGGATGCATAGCTAAACATCTCGCCATTATGGGAAGATGCTTAGAAAAAAAGCCCACCAAAGCACCTATGAAAGGTCTTTGATGGGCTTAGTCAATTCTATACGATACTACGACTTTGTCCGTTC
>CAZVLO010000112.1:4208-5705 GCA_964628265.1 uncultured Papillibacter sp. | reverse complement strand
TAGGCGAGGTATATCCCCTGTTATGTTTATAAAAAAGATCTTGGACTGATGGGAGAATGCAAAGATGAAAATTGATATCCCTCGTGAATGATAGCATTTGACTTACGGATCATTGTATATTTTGTCTTCGAACATATATGAACTGTTCCGCAGGCTCAGTTTTAAGGCCTGGGCGGATTCGAATATTATGCGTTTTTCGTAACTGGAGCAATCGGCCATCAACATATGCATATCTGTACGATATTGATCAGGTTCATAAGCCTGTATGCCACTTAGTAAATCGTTTATGGTTATGCCCAGCGCATTAGAAATGAGGAAAAGCGCATTTAGACTTGCCTTCTTTTTTGAATTTTCAATAAGGCTTATATATGAAACAGACATATCAATCCGCTCGGCAAGCTCGTCTTGTGAGATTTTCTGAAGCATGCGCGATTCCCTTACCCGCCTGCCGATAAGCTTGAAGTCCAGTTTCATTAATGCACCCCTCTCCGAAATTTCCCTGTGTTACCAGGAATATTATACAGTATCTGCATATAATCGGCTGCGTGCAATACGAAGGAATTCTCTTGGATATGAACCACAGGTAAAGTAGTTAACCTGTGGTCTATTTATTTTTTTCGACATAGTCAATATAATCGGCTGGAGAACATCTGGAGGAAATGGGCTTATGACAGAAACAGAAGGAAAAAATAGCCGCGCGGAAGACAAAAAAGCGAAAATCCGCGCTCGTTATAAAGGAATCGATATTGGTGAACTCGATGTAATACCCGCTTTACCTCAAGTCAATTTTCATGAGGACCGAAATGAAAAACGCGTCGCAGTCTATGCCCGCGTTTCAACTGACGATCCAAGGCAGACCTCGTCATACGAACTGCAAAAAAACCATTACATGGATGTAGTAAGCCGTCACCCAGGCTGGAAGCTATTCAAAATTTACGCTGACGAAGGCATATCAGGAACATCACTTCAGCACCGGGATGCGTTCGTAAATATGATTACTGATTGCCATGCCGGAAAAATTGACTTGATTGTTACAAAAAGTGTGTCGCGCTTTGCCCGCAATGTTCTGGACTGCATCGGTTATGTTCGGGAATTAGCCGCACTTAAACCGCCGGTCGGGATTTTCTTTGAGACTGAAAATCTCTTTACTCTGAATAACGGCTGCGAAATGAGTTTGGCGTTTATGGCTACACTAGCCCAGGAGGAAAGCCATAATAAAAGTGAAATCATGAACGCATCAATAGAAATGCGCTTTCACCGAGGAATATTTCTTACGCCACCCCTACTGGGTTATGACCTGGATGAGGACGGAGATCTTGTTATTAACGAAGAGGAAGCCAAAACAGTACGGCTTATTTTTTTCATGTATTTATATGGATACACATGCCAGCAAATCGCCGAGACTTTGACCAGCTTAGGCAGAAGAACAAAAAAAGACAATACTAGATGGTCACACAATTCGGTGCTGCAAATTTTACAAAACGAAAGGCACTGCGG
>CAZVLO010000112.1:0-4198 GCA_964628265.1 uncultured Papillibacter sp. | reverse complement strand
GATGTGCTGGCCCGAAAGACGTGGACGCCGAACTATCTTGATCATAAATCAAGAAAAAACCGCCAGGACAGAAATCAATACCGCCATAACAATCATCATGAGGCGATTATATTAAGGGATGACTTTATTGCGGTCCAACGTCTGATCAGCAATGCAAAATACGGCAATAAAGGAATTCTGCCGGAACTCCGTGTTATCGAGGATGGCGCGCTGAAAGGGTTTGTCTCCGTTAATCCACGATGGGCCGGCTTCAAGGAAGATGATTATAGGTCAGCATCAGAAAGTGTCTATGATGAGGGCGAAAGGTCTTGTTTGAAGTCGCTTGAATTTGAGGCAAGATCAGGCGATTTCGACCTCAGGGGATATGAAATTGCGCGGTCGCAGTTTTTTGATACGGCAAGAAAACTGTGCGTCACTTTTACAGACAACTGTATTTTCTTCAGTACAGAGTGTGTACGGAAGTTCGGTAAGATTCTATTCGTGGAAATGCTGATTCACCCCAGTGAGCACTTATTTGCTGTACGTCCCTGCTCCAAGGAGAACAGGAACGCGGTCCAATGGGCTAAATCAATTAATGGCCAGTATTATCCGCGTGATGTACGCGGCGCCGCTTTCGTGCCGACCTTGTACCGTATTTTTGGGTGGAAACAAAACTGCAGATACCGTGTTCGTGGCATCCGCCGACAAAAGGACGACGAAACCGTTGTTGTATTTGATATGAGGGAAACGGAAATATTTATTCCTTCCGGTGTTCTTACACCAGATGAAGAAGAGGAAGCTGAATCGCCAAAAGAACGTCTGCCCGAAGGGGTTGAACCCTTTACAGATGGAACAAAGAGAAACGTGCTTGCCTATCCCGCTGAATGGGCAAGCGGCTTCGGCAGCAATTATTATAGACACACTCATGCACGAGAACTGGCAGCGTTTGACCGGGATGGGATGTGGGATGTCCAGCGCGAAGGCACCCTTGTCATCGAATCACCGCAGTTACAAGTGACAAGCATAGATGAAATCGATATCAATATAAGGGAAATAATCGGCGGAATGAAACAGGAGGCTCCGAATGACTGACGATTTTTCGGTCCTAGCACCGCCGGGAAATGAGGCGGCAGAAGCGCGCAGAGTACCACGACCCACGATCAATTTGGAAGTAGTACAGGACGATTCTTTCAGTTATAACGGTTATCAGGTTGTCCGTGGCGAGTTTTTTGCGCATATGTACGAGCCGTCCATAACCTTTAACAAAAGCAAGGTATATGTTAATGCGGCCTGTGTCAACAAACTACATGATGTTGATTATGTTCAGATACTGGTGAATCAGGATGAAAAAAAGTTGGCTGTAAGGCCTTGCGGAGAGGACGAAAAAGACTCATTTCTATGGTGTATTGAAAGCGGTGACAGGCGGAGGCCGAAACAGATAACCTGCCGGGTGTTCTTTGCAAAAGTTGTTAAGTTGATGAATTGGAACCCTGATTACCGGTACAAGATGCTCGGCAAGCTGATTCGGTCCGGCGGAGAGTATCTTTTTGTGTTTGACCTTACGGCACCTGAAATTTACCAGAGGATCATGAGCGAAGGTATTAAACCGACAACATCCCGTACACCGGTATTCCCGGCAGAGTGGCAGAACCAGTTCGGCCTGCCCATCGAAGACCACAGGAAGTCCCTTCAAGTCAATATTTTTGATGGGTATGTGATATTCGGTATCAAAGATTCTCCTTTAAGTGCTGAAATTACTGATGTAAGGAGAACTGAAGGAGAACGGGGGTCAACACTAGAATGAAGGACGCCGTGACATCAAAGCCAGCCATATTGATTGATCTTAAAAAATACCGCATTCGTATACATAAGAACACTCTATACTTACTTGGTAATCCTGAGTACATTATGTTTCTCGTCAATCCTTCTGACCGGATTATTGCAATTCGCTGCGGTACAAAATCTGATCGTTATGCCCATCGAATAACTGGGAATCAATCACTAATCGAAAGTCCTACGAACTATATAGTTCTATTTTCGTTCAGGCATTGAAAAAAATCTGCGCCGAGTGGCAGGGCACACGGTCATACAGAATCTATGGGGAAATCATACCTAATGTGGGAATTGCTCAATTCCGGATGAGCGATTCTATAGCGATAGATGAGTCTCAAGTCATGGATTGAGGATCGTAATGAGTGAACAGAAATGCTACGTATTGAAGATCGATCCAGAGTTTAAAAATCTGATACCGCCATTAACCGCAGACGAATACCAGCAGTTGGAACAGAACTTGATTAATGAAGGATGCCGTGAACCGATAAGCATCTGGAACGGATATATACTTGACGGTCATAATCGATATGAAATCTGTACAAAAAGAGACATTCCGTTTCAACTCTGCTGTGTTGACATTCAGTGCCGTGAGGAAGCAATATCGTGGATATGTGCCAACCAATTGGGCCGGAGGAACATATCACTCGAAACCCGGAAATACCTTATTGGCAAGAGATACGAGTCGGAAAAGATAATGGGAACGCCAAATGCGATCGGGAGCAATCAATATGCCCGAAAAGTGGATGGGCCCAAAATGTGGGACCATCCACTTTCAGACGGTGCAGCAATAAAGACAGCATCGCGGTTAGGGAATGAATATCACATTTCACACGCCACGGTCAGTAAATACGGCGTTTATTCTCAGGCGCTGGATGTACTCGCAAAGAGTGAACCTGATATTGTCCCGAGAATACTTTCGGGACAAGTTAAAATTTCGCATGAAAATGTTGTAGAACTTTCTAAACTTTCGGGTACTGATGCTAAGCAACTGGTCCAGAAGTTATCCGATGAAGATGCCGATTTTGTCGGCTATTCAGGAACACGAAATGAACTGCTATGGGCTTCAGTCGGAAAACAGGTTAAGCGGCAAATACAGACTGCGTCGTTTTCAACAGGATCGATAAAGAATATGCCGGCATATGATCCGGATGCGGAGATATCAAGTTTCGTTTTAACAATTCCGTCATGGGTCAGTTCGATTGACCGGACGCGGCGCGCTGCTGACTTGAATGTTGTCTCAAGTAACGCACGCAGTCAATTATTGAAGCAGCTGACCGACCTGAAAAAAACCATTGAGGGTATGCTGGCTGCCATCAGGGAGGATAAGGATAATGGATGATCTACAGAGTTTTGTGCCTGATGTTCATTTTGAACAGATACCGATAAAAAACCTGGTATCCAATCAGGAGTACCAGCGTAACCTGTCGATAGCCCACGTACAGCGGGCTACCGAAAATTTTGACCTGTATCAAGTCAACCCAGTGAAAGTCAGCCGGCGCGGTGGTATTAATTACGTTTTCAACGGCCAGCATACGATCGAAATTATAGCACTAATTTCTGGTTCTCGGGAGACACCGGTGTGGTGTATGATCTACGATGATCTGGACTATGCTCAGGAAGCTGATATTTTTGCAAATCAGATGAAATATGTGAAGCCACTTCTTCCCTTTGAAATATTCATGGCAAATATTGAGGCGGGAAACGATAAGCAACTGATAATAAAGGATTTGGTTGAGTCCTATAATCTGACTATTACATCAGGAAAGGCGCCGGGTGGGATTTGTGCTATTTCGACGCTTGAGAACATATATGACAAGTACGGATTCCATACTTTGGATCGTGTGCTCCGGCTTTGCATCGGAACATGGGAAGGTGATCCCAACTCGCTGAATACAAATATGCTCAATGGTATTACATATCTGGTAGTTGCATATGAGGACAGCATAAAGGACGATGTCTTCAAAGAAAAGGTTGGTCGGTTTTCGCCCAAAGAGATCAGCAAAACAGCCAAAGATCGCAAACTGGGTTCAATTGGCTATGCGGAGGCGATGCTTATTATTTATAACAAAAAAATGCACGCACCATTAAAGTGGGAAGATCTATATTCGAAGAAGTCTCGCAGAGAGCTTGTAAATATAAAGTTTGATGAACCTGGCGAATCGTAATTTTATGAATTACATTTGCTCTATTAATGATGTTAAACAAAATGAAAATATGCCCACCAAAGCACCTGTGAAAAGGTCTTTGATGGGCATAATCAATTTTACACGATATTTCTGCTTTGTCCGTTCCCCATTGGGTTGAGGATATCTTCTAAAATTTGCGCGGCTTTCTCCTCCGAAGAGCGGATTACATGCGAGTACACTACCCCGGTGACTGCGGTCGA
>CAZVLO010000111.1:0-8643 GCA_964628265.1 uncultured Papillibacter sp. | reverse complement strand
GGGATGGGTTATTCCAGCGACCTCTGCTCCTATTCGCGTATCAATTTTACATATGCAGAATTAAAGGAATGCCCGGAGCTCAACATCCCTCAGCCTGACTTTCTTCTATGCTGCAACAACATTTGCAACTGCATGATAAAGTGGTACGAAAATCTGGCGCTGGAGTTGGATATCCCGCTGCTGTTCATCGATATCCCGCATCTGGACGCGTTTAAATGCGACGAGGACAGGATTTCCTACATTCGTGCCCAGTTTGACGGCTGTATCAGACAGTTGGAAGAACTGACGGGAAAGAAGTGGGATGAAAAGCGGTTCGAGGAAGTCATGGCGAATTCCCAGCGCAGCTCAAGGGCCTGGTTGAAGGCCGTCGATTATATGAAATATACCCCGTCGCCATTTTCAGGCTTCGACATTTTTAATAATATGGCTGTTGCATGCGTCGCCAGAGGCACCCCGGAGGGCGCCGAAGCTTTTGAGAAGCTGGCGGAGGAATATGAGGAGAACGTTAAAAACGGAACATCTACCTTTAAGGCAGAGGAAAAATACCGCGTGCTCTTTGAGGGGATTGCCTGTTGGGCGAACCTCAGCTATACCTTTAAGACTCTAAAAAACCTCGGTGTCAACGTGACAGCCACTGTCTACGGCCCCGCCTTCAGCTTCCTTTACGACAATGTCAGCGAATTGATGGCGGCTTATTCCTATGTCCCCAACTGCAACGTCTTTGAGAGGGAACTTGAGCTGCGTGTTGTCGATGCGCTCAAAAACAAAGTTGACGGCGCTATATTCCACATGAACAGGAGCTGCAAGCACTGGAGCGCTACACTGTACGAGATGGAACGACAGCTCCGCGAGCAGACAGGAATTCCCACCGTCGTCTTCGACGGCGACCAGTCCGACCCGCGGGCATTTTCGGAGGCGCAATACCTGACCCGCATCGAGGCACTGGTTGAAATTATGGCGGAGAATAAGAGGAAGGAGGCCGCATATGAGTCGAATGGATGAACTTTTGCAGGACTTCTCGTCGATCGCAAAAAACCCGAAAGCGCAGTTGGAGAAATATATTGCCGAAGGCAAAAAAGCAATCGGCTGTATGTTGTATTGCTGCCCGGAGGAGCTCGTATACGCCGCCGGTATGATTCCCTTTGGATTGTGGGGGGCGCAGCTGCAGGTTTTGGAGGCCAAGCGCTATCTGCCCGCCTTCATTTGTTCTCTATTGCAGACGACGCTTGAGCTGGGGATCCGCGGTGAATTCGACCGACTGAGCGCCGTCATGATTCCTATCCTCTGCGACAGCCTCAAGGGTATGGATGGCAACTGGCGTTATGGTGTACCTAACGTCCCCGTTATCCCCGTAGCCCATGCGCAGAATAGAAAAACAGAAGCGGGGGTTGCCTTTACTGCTTCCCAGTACAGAAAAATCATAAATCAACTCGAGAATCTGTCGGACATCGAAATCACTGATGCGGCGATCGCAAACGCCGTTCGTGTCTATAACGAACGGCGGGCTGTCATGCGGCATTTTATAGATATTGCCGCCGACCGGCCCGGTCTTTTATCGCCATCGGCCAGAAATGCTGTCTTTAAAAGCAGCTGCTTCATGGACGTCAATGAGCATATGGTCAAAGTTGCAGAACTTACAGATCTGATGGAGAAAACCTCAGTACCTGTATTTAAGAGGCCGAAAATTGTCATAAGCGGTATCATAGCAGACCACCCCGGCCTCTTGAAAATCCTTGACGACATAGGTGTCGCTGTTGTGGACGACCAGGTGACCCATGAATCTCTCCGATTTCGCACTGATGTTCCAGTGACGGCAGACCCGGTCATTGGCATGGCTCAGCAAATAAGCAACATTGAAGGCTGCTCCATTTTGTTTGATCCCGGCAAAAACCGCGGAACGATGCTCATCGATCTTGCACGCAAATGTAAAGCGGACGGTGTCCTTCTTGTTTTGACAAAATTCTGCGACCCGGAAGAGTACGACTACGTCCCTATCAAACGTATGCTGGACAGAGCGAATATTCCCGTCATCAAAGTCGAGGTTGACCAACAAGCACGCGATAATGAGCAAATCAGAACAGCTCTGGAGACATTCTGCGAGATTCTGTGATACTGAAAAAAGAGGAGAAAGGAATCAGACATGAAGGTTTGTGTTATGGTCGACAAAGCAAACTTTGAGCGTTATGCCGCTTCGGATGCCTTGCCGGCAGATTGGGAGCTCATTCACGTGGGAAATGGCGCTCCCGACGAGGATAGAATTATTGCCACAAACGCTGACGTCATTTTAGCCGATCCCATGTGCTCCGTTTCAGAACGGGTCATTACCGGAATGATAAATTTGAAGCTTATACAGTCACATGGCGTGGGGTACAACTTTTTTGACCTTGAAACGGCAAAAAGGGCCGGTGTTTTCGTTTCGAACTGTGCCGGAGCCAACGCTTCCGCCGTGGCGGAGCAGGCAATACTTCTGATGCTGGTGCTGCTTAGAAATTTTAAAGAGAATGACAAAATGGTCTTTGCCGGCAAACAGATAGAGGCAAAAACCCGGTGCTTTGAAAACGGTCTGCACGAGCTGGGCGACTGCCACGTGGGTATTATCGGTATGGGTGCTATCGGCCGTGAGACAGCCAAACGCCTGCAGGCGTTTGGCAGCCGTATATCCTATTACGGTAACCGCCCAGCGAAAAACGTTAATTTTACGTTATTGTCGTTGGATGAGCTTTACGCAACGTGTGACATCATATCACTTCATGTCCCTGTCAACCCCGAAACAACCAATATGATCAATGACGCGGCTATCGATAAGATGAAACGCGGCGCGCTGCTCATCAATACAGCCAGAGGAGAGATTGTTGATCAGGAAGCTGTATGCCGCGCCCTGCTGGACGGCCGGTTGGGCGGCGTGGGCTTTGATACATTTACACCCGAGCCGGTAACACTTGACAACCCGTTATTAGCACTGCCGGAGGAAGTCCGAAAGAGAATGGCACTATCTCCTCATATCGGAGGAATCACGGCCGGCAGCTTTCGCCGTTATTATTCATACATATGGGAGAATATTAAACTGATCAGTGAAGGCTGCCGCCCGCGCAATATTGTTAATGGACTTTAGCCGGAGGTTGGTACATAGCCTATGTATAAATACAATGACAAAACAATTGAAACAAAAAGACTCTTATTGCGCTTGTTTAATAAGACGGATGCTGAAAGAGTAGCGTCAATATGCAATAATTACAACATTTACCAGAGGACGTTGTCATTGCCATATCCGTACACAACTGAATATGCACTTTCATGGATAGAAAAGAGTAATGAAAAATTTACTAGTGAAGAAGGTTACAACTTTGCGATAACAGATAGGGAAAGCGGCGAGCTTTATGGGTTTACAGGCGTGTCGCATTGCAAAACGCATAAAAATGGCGAACTCGGGTATTGGATCGGCGAAGAGTATTGGGGAAAAGGATTTGCTACGGAATCTGTATGTGCGCTCCTTCGATTCGCTTTTGAAGAAAAGGGCTTCCACCGTGTGTTTGCGCGCCATTTTGCATCCAACGCGTCCTCCGGTGAAGTCATGAAAAAAGCCGGGATGGTTTATGAGGGAACACAAATAGACCAGGTATATAAGCTCGGACGTTATGAAGACGTCGTTTTTTACGGAATAATTAATCAGATCGATTCTGATTTGAACACAAACCGCACCGGTTATGAGCTCATAGAATAAATCAATTTTACTTAAAGATACCAACTCGTTATATTGAGATTATAGACCCGTTTTGTCAGCGAATATGATACGGCGAAATATTAAGGAAAGGACGGTTTTATTATGTCGCAGAAACTCGTGCCCGTTACGGAAGAAGACAAGAAAAAACCCTATTACAAATATTACCTGAATGAAATGGCAGACGCTCCGCCTGAGCATTATCAGAAGGTTTTGAACGGCCCCATGGATCCTTCAAAAGCACTGCCGGCTAAAGACCGAAATCGCTTATTTGAGCCCGGATATTTTGAAGAGGAGATCGGGTATTGCGTGATGCCGGACGGGACGGGGTATGTCTCAAATCTTGTTAAAATGCCCGGCGTGACAGCTGAAATGTTCGACTGGTGGTTCGCGTGGCATGGGCTGGATAATTTGCGTTATACAATTTGGGACCATGAAGATCATTATAGGGCTGAATCCATGCAGAAGGAGAAGGGGAGGGACCGGCTGCTTAGCTTTAAGGAGCGTTATTGGGATACGACCCACTTGGTCTACGAGGATTGCGGACTTGGACCGGAAAACATCGTCATCAATTTCAAAAACCCCGGTGATATGGGTTTTGACGTCTCAAAAATCGGCACCAGCGCCTGTTCGACCATTGTCTGCGCTCATGGGATGTCACGCGGCGGACCCGGGTCAATCATGTGCCATTTTATACGTGATATCGAAGGCGGAGCGGAGCTCCGAACCCGTTTTTGGATGGGGTACGCGTACCTTAAAGGTCAGACAGTGAAAATGATTCCCGATGGCATTGTTATACCTGATGCCCCGCTTCGCGCACTCAACCTGCACAACATCAAGGAATTTACGAATCTTGCGGCTCTGCTGCCGAAGATATTCCCGGAAGAGCGGGACAATTTTTAAGGAGGACTGAGTTATGATCGATACAATGCATCAAATCAGTTTTAATCCAGAAAACTGTGTCGGCTGCAAGCTTTGCTACAAGGCCTGTTTTGTGGATGTCATACGATGGGACGAGGAAAAGAAACGTCCGGTCTTTAAATACGTTGAAGACTGTGAGCACTGCTTCTATTGCCAAGCCATGTGCAAGAAGGGCTGCATTGAGGTTGTTCCGAACTACGAGAGTGAAAAGCTGCTGCAGACTTTTGACCGTTATCTCTAAGGGGGGAAGATAAATGGTAACAAAATACGGACGTGAAAACCTAACTGCCGATGTGCTTATTATCGGCGGCGGAATTGCAGGGCTGACAGCCGCTGTTGCGACGAAAGAAGAAAACCCGAACCTCAGTGTTTTGATTATTGAAAAGCAGACATGCGGATATTCCGGTAAGGCTAATAAGGGCGGCGGTGTCCTGCAGTATTTCGATATGGACCGTGTGAAGCCGGAGGAGTTTGCCGCGTATCATGCCAACACCATCGGGTGCTTCCTGGGTGACCAGGAGCTAATGGTCAAATATGTCTCCATGAATAACCTTATGTTTGACAAGCTGGTCCAGTGGGGAGCCCGTGTGCCAAAACGCGAGGATGGCAGTTACGCCGTCATACCGACCGGCCCGATGACAGCGATTATCGGCATTGATTTGGACGTTACGCTGAGGATTCGCCAGACTGCCGAAAAAATGGGCGTCAAAATCATGGACAAGGTTGCGGTTTCCGACCTGCTTACCTCCGGTGGAAAAATCGCAGGCGCTACCGGATACAGCATTTTGGACGGCAAGTTTTATACCTTCAATGCGAAGGCCGTCGTGCTGGCGACTGGCAGCCAGAATTACCGAATCGGGTCTATGTGGGGCAGCGGCCGTGGCGACGGGATCGCAGCAGCTTACCGTGCCGGCGCCGAAATGCGGAATGCCGAATTCGGCAACTTTGCGCAGTTGGTTAAGGTCAACAGCCATTCGGAGGTCGTATACGGCGAAAACTTCATGTACAACAAGCTGGACGAACATGTGACGAAGAATTTCCGCACCGGGCCTGAACCGGACATCAGCAGTTCGGCCATCGCGGAATGGTACAAGCAGATGACGGCGAATACCGGACCCATCGTCTTAAAGCAGGACACGCCGAAGGGCGGAGAGGGCAGAGGACCTCTGAGCATGCTGTGGGAACGCCCGTACGGAATGCGCTTTTGGGAACTGAACCACAAGAGTGCCAGCGCGGCGGATGGCGAGAACAATGAGGTCTGCCCCCTGCTGATCGGCGAACAGTCTCCGGTCAAGGTGGGACATGACATGCAGACAACGATTCCCGGTCTGTTTGCCATTGGAGATGTGAGCTATTGCGGCTCAGCCGCGCCAGGCGCCGTTCCCGCCCCGCCGGGACGCAACCGCGGCTCCGGTATCCTCAATGCCGTCTTTGCCGGTATGATGTGTGCGCCTGCCGCCGCCGACATTGCCGGTAAATCAGATCTCCCGCCCGTTGATGAGAAGCAGGTTGAAACCTGCGTTGAACGGGCATACGCGCCGATTCTGCGTGAAAATGGCGTCAAAGCAAAAGATGTGGTTCGCTTGGTGCAGAAAGCGGTTGGACCGATGGAGCGTTCCGTCTATATGAGCGGCCACCGCATAGAAACGGCCTTGCGTTATGTAGAAAAGGCCAGGGAAATGCTTGGCATGCTGCAAGCGGATGACTTCCATGAGCTGCTTAACTGCCACGAAGCTGAGGCTGCTGTCCTGTCTGCCGAGATGCAGTTCCGTTCATCGCAGATGCGAAAAGAATCGCGCGGATGGTTCCTGCGTGAGGATTATCCGGAAACGGATAACGAAAATTGGCTAAAATGGATTATCGTTAAAAACCAGGATAATAAGATGACGCTGAGCACCGAGGATGTGCCTTGGGAAAAATGGCCTGTCAAGCCAAACCGGTCATAAAACGAAAGGTCGTTAATTTATGGTTAAACGTACATTGGAGGAACTAAAAGCATATGACGCGCCGGGTCATTATAAAATAGGTATACACGATAAACTCTATAAATAATTACTTTAATGTGATTGGCAAGAGGTGAAACACGCCGGTGTTTCACCTCTTGCTCCATCATACTTCTGGTGCGTCGTTAATGGGTGCGGGTCGTATTGTCGGCGACCGTATACGCCGAGACGATCTCCACCCTGCAGCAGCGTCCATTGACGAGGCGAGTGCTTTGCAAACCTTGGGGCCAAAGCCTCAAGCGCTCAGCATGACCGTGAGTGCGCAGCAACACACCCGAATTACGGGCGTTTAATGTGATCCATTTTTGTGCGTCAAACCAATGGTACAGCAATTTTATTGACAAACCTTAATTGCCAACTATACTTTACTTAGGTAAATTGGTTTGAGATATATTATGAAACGTACTGGTACTATTGTATTAACCTTATTCATTCTCTTAATATCTGGCTGCAATTCTTCAAATATTGAAGGCAGATATAATTTTCTTGATAATAGCGGCTTTTATGTTGAATATAGAAGAGAAGAAAACGAATCTTATGATGGCTTCGCAGAATATTATTCAAGTGGGGCTTCAATCCCTTACTCATCGGGTAGTTTTGAGCTTGTTGATGACGTTATAAGAGTATATTTTAATAGTTGCTTTGATGGCCGTTCTTTCATTGAATATATAGTTTTAAAGACTACTTGATTAGTAAAGACAGAATATTTACCGGCAGTATACCAGAAGGCAAGACTTTTGATGCGACATGCACATACGAAAAAGACTATCCCGATAACAGCAAAGACAAAAAATATAAGTATGTTTTTAACAGTGATGGAACTCTGTCATATGAATTTTTAGATGCTAAGAAAAGAGAGCAAAAAGTATCCGGTACTTATGAACGCGATGGCAGCATTATATCATTTTATTATAACAATATAGATTCTGAATTATTAGCATATACGGATTCAGAACTTTTAATATATGAAGATATGTTATCCGGAGTGTCACTTTATAAATATCACGTTAAATAAATAACCCTCGCCCCTCTTTATGCAATATTCAGTTGAAATAAGTAATATTCTACCGTATAATCTTCGGGAAGGGAGGCTGTGGCATGGCCGACATGAATGATAATTATGAATTATCCGGTGAGGATATTGTCTTTATCCTGACAGCTCTGGAGGCGCTTAAAGAAGACCTTGCAGAGATGCTGACAGACGAAACAACGCGCGCGAATGCCCTGGTGAATATTGAAATTGCCGATTCAGTTCAGAAGAAGCTCAATAACCGGGAGATAGAGTTTTCAGAGGATGAATGCAAAGTCATGTATGTTGCCGCGCTTGAAATGCGTGATTTGATGAATAAGATACTTGACGATAAATCAAGCCCTGAGTATGACCGGGAAATGGCAAGATCAACGCTTCATACCTCCAATGCGATGATGCGGATATTGCGAAAAACTTTGATTGCAAACGGTTTCGATGTTGACAACTTACTTTAGCGGTTATCAGAACTGTAAGCTTCCGGGGCTGGATATTATGTGTCATATCCGGCTGCAGGGTACCTGAATATACAGAAATATCGGCAGCGGTTAATCCGTCTGCCGATATTTTTTCCGCTCTTGGCTAAACGTGCCGGATTATGCGGGGTCGTTCAGCATCCTGTCGACCATAATGCGGCCTTCTTTCATAACGAGCAGTATCTTTCTGGTGTTTCGAATATCAGTCAATGGATCGGCTTCCAGTATCACAAGGTCCGCCAGTTTCCCGCTTTGTATGGTGCCAAGGCGGTCTTGCATTCTGAACAGACCGGCGTTTCCTCCTGTTGCGGCGCAGATGACCTCCATGGCAGACAGGCCTGCCCCCGCCAGAAGCTCCATTTCCATGTGAACACACTCGCCGTAGGGGAGGAAGGGGAGGATGTTCGCCTCGATCCCGAAGAGGGAGAGGAGGAGGGCGGAGAAGATGTAGAGGAAGCCGGCAAGCAGGGTTACGATCAGGCCGTACTGCAGGTACCG
>CAZVLO010000110.1:0-8737 GCA_964628265.1 uncultured Papillibacter sp. | reverse complement strand
TATTCTATCTCATTTGAGGGTGTTTCTCGACTGCACTTTTATCGTAGCACTCCACCGCACGGCTCGCAAAGCGAGACGTTATTGCGCGGGTATGATAGGCACTTGGTAATATGTTGGATTATTTCGTAGGGCCCGATGCCCACATCGGGCCGTTGGCCCGGGGAAAGTCATGAATAGAGAAAAGAGAAGAGAACCCGCAATCTGCCGGTTCTCTTCACTTATTCTATGAAAATACCCCTAACCCCGTCGCTTCATGTATCAGGATGCCTTATATGTGATAAGATTCCCCGATGAATTTTCGTCAGCACCCGTCATATTAACGGGAGTATTTTGCGTGTATATATCGGTCTCCGCGAGTAACTTGCCATTGGCTGTAATCTCGACATGCACAACAGACGCTTCCGTTGAGGTAAACCTTAGCTCCAACAGACTGAGAGACGTGTTTGAGTAGACGTAAGCAACATTCCCGGAGGAATCCTTTCTCGCCAGCTTGTAGTCTTTTTCGTAAAAAGCAAAATAGCCGCTCCCAAGAGCCACTGAGTCCGGATCGGCGGATTGGGCGATGGCGACGTCCAGCGCCGTGCCGATATCCTTGCGCAGCCCCTGGATCATAAGCCGCGCCTGATCCTGCTCTGTCGCCAGATCGTCGGTTTTTCTGAACAAGTTGTTGGAGAAGCCGAAAAACTGATAAAACATGATCAGGACAAGCGCCAATATGGCAAGCGACACCATCAGCTCAACGAGCGTAAAGCCCTTTTTGCCGCGCAGCAGTGTATGGAATTTTCGGATCAATGTATTCATGGTACTTCCGCCGTCTTATAGCTGTCGAGCTTGACTTCGGTGCCGTCTTTCATGTGGGTCTTTCCGGTTGTCCTCTCCACATCCACCGGTTCGCTGGTGGGGTTCGCCGAACCGGGCCTGAATATGATGGTGACCGATTCGGGTGATTTTGAAACCTCCGCGTCGGTATACACCTCGGAGGCCATGCTCTTTTCAACCTTGCCGGAGAGCCCGGCAACGGACTTGTCGCGGTCTCCGGCGCGGAGAGTGATATGCAGTGCGCTGTAAAACAGATAGAGAAACGCCACCATCAGTACGCCGAAAATCGTAATGGCGATCAAAAGCTCAACAAGCGTAAAGCCCTTTTTTTGTTTTAAAACAGTAAGCAGCCGCATTATGACTACCCCTTCTAACGTACCCAGACGCGCTTGTAGACTGATTCGACATATGGAAACGTCACAAACCCGTTGACAATCACGCCGTCGATATCCTCACCGGCACTGTTGATCATGCCGGCGAAATCGAAAGGTACATAGTTAAACGTCTTATTTCCCTGTACGTTGATTTCGCTGCCGTAAATCGCCCCGTCAATGGCGGAGAGGTTTTCAACATTCAACAGGCAACCGGGTGCGTAAAAATACGCTGAGATTGCCTTGGAGTTGTTGCTGATATTGATAGTATCCAAATTTGCCCTGTCTGCGGAGATCGTCTTTGCCGTGCTGGCCGGCAGCAGCGTCGTATCCAGCTCCGCCTGCTTTTTTTGTACAATGTCATTATAGACGATGAAATACGTATGGGGTATGCCGTCGGGCGATTTTATCTCTGTGGTGTTTGCCAGATCAAGCAGTGTTCTTCGTGTTGTGACTTTTTCGTCGCCGTTGTATGGCTCCCTGATATAGATAAACAGATCGTTGGGGCCTGATACCGTGATATTCGTGTCGTTGGCCGTAAGCATCCCGTCAAAAATCAGCACGACATCCCCACCTGACGTATCGACAGTCCAGTCAATCGAAACGTATTTGATTTTACCGTTTTTGTACGTATAAAGGGGTCCGTAATATCCGCTGTCGCCAGGGCCTAAGCTCTGCGTTCCCGAAAGCAGGGTTGTGCTGTGGCTGGGAAGCGTCGTCGGCGGAACGAGTACCGGCATTTCACGGGTAACAGGTGTTAAATTAAAGAAATCTCCTTCGGGGGTTTTGCCATTATTTGTAATAAACTTACCCTGGGCGGACATCGTGGCCTTCTGGGTGCCATAATCATTCATTTTAATGTTTGAACCCTGTATATGAATATCACCCCAGGAAAAAACCGTGTCTTTACCCAAGTCACCTACGTTGAATTCCACTTCACTCTGAATGGGCACATTAATGGATTCATCCGTAAATGTGCCGATCTGCGCCCGGGCGCTGGAGGTATAACCTTCATAGGTTGCCGTACAGCTGAGCTCGATGGTATCCGTACCGCCGGTGTTCACAAGATTGACCTCCACCGTCAGGGGGTCGGGGAGAATCCCGCTCACATTAACACGGCATGTCTCAGAGGGTGCCGCCGGAATGATTTTCAGGTCTTTAAATGCCGCAAGAGCTATGTTGTAATCATTAATCGCCTTGTTGGCATCTTCTTCGGAGGCTGTTTCCGGAAGAGCGTCGACTATAGCCCGCAAGTCGTCGAGCTTATCATATTTGTCCTCGATGTTGGAACTGATGATTTCAACAGCAGAGCGCGCGTAATAATAGGCAGCAGTCGTGTCCTCCGAGGCAACTGACAGTTTTGTCTGGTACAGGGAAATGGTGAGAACCGTGGTGCCCACTATGGCGATGACGGCAAAAATGATAATGAGGACCGCCAGCGCCGCGCCTTTACTGCTTTTTATGGTGCTCTTCATACGAACCTCCCTCCGTATGTTGCCAGGCTGATGCCTGATTTGTTATCCGCCGGTTAGCCGGCGGTTTGTTCTGTCTGTGTGTTTTGCGGTTCATTCGTCTCCTGAGCCTGGGGTATCTGCGCGGTACCGCTGCTGAAGGGATTTGATTTGCCGGTGTTTTCCGCGGGAGCAACTTGGGCAAGCCCCTTGTCTGTGTCGGTCAGCTTGTCTGCCTGCATAAAGCCGTAGGTTAGAGCAGCCGACAGGTTTGCGCCCGTATCATCATTGGATATGGAGATGCTCTCAAGATAAATCGCCCGGCCGTAGGATTCCAGCTGTTTGATAAAGCCGAGTATTTGCGGATATGTGACATTTACCATCTGCACCCCAACGACGAGACGGTTGACTACAGCGGTGCTCCCGGTTCCGGCGCCGGTTTCGGGGACCTCCGGGGCCGCGTCGCCGCCCTCACTGTTATCACCGCGGAAGAGCGCGGCGCTCTCCTGCAGGGGATATGTCAGTAATTCGCCGGCTGCCTCCGTTTCAGCTGTGTCGTACAACGCTTCTTCAGTGATGGCGACGGCGTAGATACTTACCCCCTGGGATTTCGCGATCCCGTCCAGGAATGCGGTGAGCTGGCTATAGTCTATGTACGGCAGGAGGGGCGCGGCTTTCGCTTCAATATCGTCGATTCTGGTCTGCTGCTCCGCCTGCAGCGTAGCCAGATCATTATTTGCCAGAGTTCTTTCATAGTTATACAGCGCGGTGCGGCGCTCCGAAAGCGCGTCACTGGCCGCCTCTATGTCACTTAAGGCGGGGCCAAACAAAAAGGCATATAGAAAATAACCGATTCCGGCAACAAGCAGGACAATCAGCATGATAAATTCGCGCCGTGATACCTTCATTCCGCAGCGCCTCCTTTCAACCGGGCCGTCAGGGTGACGCTGTACCCGATGCCGGTATCTGAGCCGGTGACGCCGGAGAGCGTGATGGTTTCAATGCTGTCCACCTCGGTCAACGCGGCGATGAGCTGCGCTGCCATCGCGACATCCGCAACATTATAGGCAAAGATCGCCGTATTATCTGTGACTTCAAGGTTTGTCATGACGACGTCCACAGGCAGGGCGGCGCTGATTTCATCTAGGCGCGCGGCGTTAATAAAGTCTGATGCTTTAAGGTTCGTAAGCACTTCGTCGATGATGGCGCCGTAGTTCGTGAGTATACCGTCATTTGCCCTGTGAACCTCGATCGCATTGAGCGTCGCTTTGACCTCATCGGACTGCAGGTAGAGATCAATGCCTCGTGTTTCATTTTTAATCCTGCTTAAGTGGAGCACCAGCGCTAAATACGAGCCGCCCACCAGAATGCAGACGCCGGCGATAACGAGCAGCACGGCAATCGCCTTGGTTGACAGGCCGTTTTTCCGCTTGGTATAGACTGAAAAGAAGTTTATATCTCTCATATCACTGCACCCATCATTTAAGCCGTATCAGACCGCCGAGGGCGTTCAGATATAACAGCAGATTTTTTGCATCCGCATCATTCATAAAGTGTACGTCGGACATGGATCCCAGCCGCTTGATGCTCGTGTTGAGCTCAGACGACATAAAGCTGTCGATACCGGGAATTTCACTGCCACCGCCCAAAAGAAAGCCGTACGACATGAAATTCTGCGGCAGGCGCGATGTGCTGTAAATCACCAGCTTCTGAATTTCGTTGCAGCATTGGACAAGAATTTCTTCCGCCTGGCGCATGAGCACGGGGTCTTCGGTACTCCCCTGCCTGAAATCGAGCGCCTCCCTAAAATCAATAGGTTCGGCCGGCTCCCGATAGCCAAACTTGTGCCCGTTGATGACAGTTTCAAAATCCGACAAGCCGATGGGAATGAAGCGGGAGGCGATGAGTCTGTAGTCGTAAATCATATAGACCACTGTGCCGGAATAGCCGAAATCCAGCAACAGAGCACTCTTCTCAGTTAAATCAATGCCGTTGATCAGCGGCCGTCTGGCAAGCAGCTTTTCAATGGAGTTTATGTGGAAATCCATCGCCAGCGGCTTGAGTCCGGCAGATAAAATGGCATCATAATACGCCTCAATAATACCGACGTTCAGGGCCATGGCACGCACGCGGACAGTTTTTGCCCCGCTTTCGTCGATCTTGTTTTCCAGAACCTTGTATTCAATAATGTCGGAGGGCTGCGCGGAGTAGGAGCCCATCATCTCACTTTTGATCATGGCGTCCAGCTGCCTTTGGTTTCCCATGGGCACCGTGAATTCACGACTCAGCGCGTTGCCGTCGTTTATCGAAACAACTGCCTTCCGGGCACGGAAGGTCCGCCTTCTCAAAAGACCGCTTATGGCAGAGACGACCTCTCCGGGGCTTTTTATGACGCTGTCGGCAATGGTCCCGGGTGCGAGCATCACCTTTTCAGCTGCTTCGACCTCGATCAGGCGCCCTTTGACCGACCCCTGTACAAGAGCGATACTGTTTGTTCCAATATCTATAGATAGCAGGCTCATCTGATTCCCTTTCTGCGTCCTCAGCCGATACTGTTATAAATCTGCATCATCGGCTGCATAATGGACAGTATGATAAACGCCACGACGCCGCCCAAAAGAACGATCATCGCCGGCTCTATTAGCGTCACAACCCGTGAAATCCGGTTCTGCAGCTCGTCGTTGAAATAATCCGCCGTATTGTCCAGCATGTTGTCAAGGGAGCCGGATTCCTCTCCGATGGATATCATGGCCTGTACCAGCGGGGGAAACACCGTAACCCGCCGGATAGAATTCGCCAGGGTTAGCCCCTTTCGGATATCCTCGCTGGTTTCAGCCAGCTCTGACGCCACCGCCTTGTTATTCACAACATTCATAACTATACTCAGGGCGTTGAGCATCGGGATGCCGCTGGACAGCAGCGTTGCCAACGTCCGCGTAAAACGGACAACCAACAGACAGGTCAGTATCGGTTTGGCTATCGGCAGCCTCACCTTCAGCCTGTCCCATGATATCCGGCCGCTTTCGGATTTGATATACATGCGGACGGTGACCACCAGGAGCAGAACGCCGAAAAGCAGGTAATACCATTTCGTCGTAACAAAAGCGCTGATGCCGAGGATAACTTTTGTTGTCGCCGGCATATCCGAGATTCCGGCCTGTTCAAACATCTTGATGAATTGCGGGAGGACGATTGTCACCAGGAGAATGACGACGGCGATACCTATGACAACGAGGACGGCGGGATACACCATCGCCGATGTAACTTTCCTTTTCAGCTGGAGGTCGCTTTCAAACTGCGTTGCGATTTTATCGACAGCCTCGGCAAGCATACCGCTTGCCTCGCCGGATTCAATCAGGCTGATCATGATAGGCGGGAATTTGCCGGGCTGGGCACGGAGCCCTTCGGAGAGCAGGCTGCCCTTTTGTACGCTTTCATAAAGCTTTTGGATGCAGTCTTTCATTTTTTTACTCGTTGCCTGCTGATACATGATATCGATGGCTTTGACGAGAGAGACTCCGACCTTTAGGAGTGAGGCTGTCTGCCTGCAGAAAACAGCGAGGTCTTTTAAGGGAAGCTGCTTTTTCTGCCCCAGGACAATGCTGCCCTCCTGCTTGCTGACTTTGTCATATTTCAATAAGTAGAGCTTTCGTGATTTGATCTCGGCAAAGAACTTGTCCAGGTCGACGGTCGTCAGCATGCCCTTTTCAATGCGGCCGTCGACAGCCTTTGCCGTGTACCTGAAGTCAGGCAAGAAAAACCCCCCTCTCATACCGTATTTAAGTGTGATAAGTATACCATTATATATCCCGGCGCTTCAAGTGTTTCGAGCAAAATAATGACGAAAACATGAGAAATATCGCACTAATTCGCGTTATTTGCGTTAAACAGCGCTATCGGGCTTGATATGCTTCCATAATATGTTACACAATGTTTTCACAGCAATAATATACATATTCAGGCACATCTGGTATGTTGTACTATTTTTACGAATTTTGTTGCATTTTTTTGTCTATAGTAGTATAATGTTGACAGCAAATGATGCCCAACCCGGAGGATACAGCCTTTGTGGCGAAACTGCCGAGAGGAGAGTTAGCATACTTGGATAATAAAAAGATACCATTATATGCCCTCGCAGCGGCTGTCCTGGCAGTTCCTGTTATCGGATGCAAGTTCAGGAAGGCAGGCGTGACAAACGAAAAGAACAAGCCGGTTAATAATATTCCGGCTGAAGAATACCATTACAGGTCCATGCTCACGCAACAAATGGATTCTATTATGATTATAGACGAATCCTGGCATATCAAGTATTTGAGCGCAAATGTCAAGGACTTTTTCGGCTGGGAGATAAATGAACATATCGGCAAGCCCTTGAATCTGTTCGTCTGCCGCGACGATCTCAGCAGCCTCCGCAATTCAATGAGCAGACTTTTGCATGGAGCTTCATCGAAATTCATTTTAGACTGCAGACTTCTATGTAAGGACGGGACCCCCAAGTATTCACGGTTAGCCGCCGTAGATATGCGCCGCAACCGTGATATCCGCGGTATATTAATGAGCCTCCAGGATATCTCGGAATGCAAAAAAAGAACTGACGATATTATATACCACAGTTACCACGACACGCTGACCGGTCTGTATAACCGCACATTCTTTACAGAAGAATGCCGGCGGCTTGACTCCGAGCGCCAGCTTCCGCTTTCAGTGATAAGCGGAGATATTAACGGTCTAAAATTCGTCAATGACGGTTTCGGACATAAGGAAGGTGATAAACTCCTTGTTGAGATCGCGAAGATACTTACAGCGAACTGCCGGAAGGAAGACATATTGGCCAGAACAGGCGGCGATGAATTCTGTATTTTATTGCCGCAAACCACGCAGGAGGATGCACAGGCTATCTGTAGCCGGATTTATGAGGACTGCAGAAGCTTTATGCAAAGAGCAGACAAAAACATCATTTATCTTGGGATATCATTAGGCACCGCCACAAAGCTCAATCAGGATGTTACTGTTGAGTCTGTTATAACCCAGGCGGAAGACAGCATGTACAAACATAAACTCGCGGAACGGAAAAATGTACGAAGCACTATTATATCTTCAGTTCTTTCCGAAGTGGCCGCAAAGCAGGACGTTAAAGACGCCAATCAGGGCAAGATGCTGACCTTGTCAAAAAAAATAGCAGATGTTTTGGAAATTTCCGAGGACCGGAAGAAAGACCTCGAGCTGCTGCTGACGCTCCATGACATCGGGAAGATTAGCATCCCTGACCAGATTCTGAAAAAGCCGGGCAATTTAACGGAGAGTGAATGGGCAGCGGTAAAAAAGCACCCGGAAATCGGATACCGCATAGCCCAATCCGCGCCTGAGCTTATGCCGATTGCCGACGACATCCTGCATCACCACGAGAGATGGGATGGACAAGGTTATCCTCAGGGCCTCAAAGGAGAGGACATTCCGTTGCTGTCACGTATCGTTTCGGTTCTTGAAGCATTCGACGCAATGACCCAGGACAAACCTTACCGCCGCGCTGTCACAGAAGCAGAGGCTCTCCGAGAGATCATTCTGAACGCAGGAACACAGTTTGACCCTGAGATCGTGAGAATTCTATTAGGATTTTGCAAGTTAAGCATGGTTTTATAGGTAGGATGAGAAAGGTGTAGAATGAGTACACAAAAACGTAATATATTAGATTATCTGGATTCCTTGAAAATAGATAAAGCCCTGAACGGATATTTATACTTAATAGAGGCCATGGAAATCGGCCTTGAAGATAAGAAAAAACTGAAAAGCATTTCCGAAGTATACCGTATCCTGGCTGAAACGCATGATACAACAATCAACAGCATCGAAAGGAGTATCGCATATTCGTTATCCGCGCTGGGAACCAGCAACAAGTCGTTTATCGTGAACGCAGTACTGAATATAGATGCGCGATACGGAGACAATTACGATATAGCTTAACACGCCGCTATTCGACATATACCGCCGCGAACAGCTGCCAATAAGCATAATTCACCAAAACCCCCGTGAGAGCTTGATGCCTGTACTGCACCACAAAAAACGGACATTGAAAGAAATCCCCCAATCGTAGGATAA
>CAZVLO010000109.1:7199-8765 GCA_964628265.1 uncultured Papillibacter sp. | reverse complement strand
GGAAAATGGACCATGGCCAATTTTATTCAGGAGCATGTACCAGGATTAGAAAGTTAGTGGGGGATAAAAAGGTCTTATGCGGTCTTTCCGGGGGAGTAGATTCGGCAGTGGCAGCTGTGCTGGTTCATCAGGCCGTCGGTGATCAGCTAACCTGCGTTTTTGTGGATCATGGCTTAATGAGAAAGGACGAAATGGCCAAAGTTAAAGAAGCATTTAGTGACCGGTTTCAGATGAATGTGGTATATGTAAAGGCGGAAGAAAGATTTTTAACCAGGCTGGCAAATGTTTCGGACCCGGAACGTAAAAGAAAAATCATTGGAGAAGAATTTATCCGGGTATTTGAGGAAGAAGCGAAAAAATTAGGTGAAATTGATTATTTGGTTCAAGGCACCCTTTATGCTGATGTGATCGAAAGCGGTACTAAGACAGCGGCGGTAATCAAAAGCCATCATAATGTGGGTGGCTTACCTGAAGATATGCAGTTTAAACTGATTGAACCTTTAAATACTTTGTTCAAAGATGAGGTACGTTTATTAGGACAAGAGTTAGGCATGCCGGAAGATATTATTTGGCGTCAGCCCTTTCCCGGTCCGGGATTAGCTATCCGGATTTTGGGGGATGTCACGAAAGAAAAATTAGATATTTTAAGAGAAGCGGATGATATTATTTTCCAGGAGATTAAGAAAGCCGGACTGTACCGGGAAATATGGCAATCTTTTGCAGTATTGCCCAGTATGAAAAGCGTCGGTGTCATGGGGGATGAACGAACTTATCAATATCCTATTGTATTTCGGGCTGTGACAAGTGACGATGCCATGACTGCTGACTGGGCCCGTTTGCCCTATGATTTACTGGAAAAAATTTCGTCCAGAATTGTCAATGAGGTCCGGGAAATCAACCGGGTGGTTTTCGACATTACAAGTAAGCCTCCAGCGACTATTGAGTGGGAATAGACGCTACAATGCCCCAGAACCCAGCAAAATAGCGGGTTTCTGGGGCTTATTTTTTGACCGTGGTAGCAGTATGGTAGCATTACTCGGATTTTTCTACTTTTTCGCCTGTTTTTAAGCCGTTTTTGGGACCATACAAGGCGTCCAGTTTGTCTGACACCTCGCCGTGCTTATCGGGATACAGATGGGCGTATATTCCGAGCGTTGTCTCCACGTTTTCGTGGCCAAGGCGCTCGGAAATGAGCAGCGGAGAGAACCCGAGCTCAATCAAAAGAGAGGCGTGTGAATGGCGGATGTCGTGCACACGTATTTTTTTGACGCCGGACTTCTTGCAGCCCCGGTCCATCTCGCTCTGCAGGTAGTGCTTTGTATACTGGAACAGCCGCTCCGACGGCTCATAGTCATAAAGGCGGCCAGCGTAATCCCGGAGGATGTCCAGAAGGAAATCCGGCACCGTGATCACCCGGCGGCTTTTCGGTGTTTTCGGCGGCGAGATGACATCCTCGCTGCCCAGCCTGGCATAGCTTTTCGTGATGCTAATGGTGCCGGCATCAAAATTCACGTCCTCCAAGGTGAGGGCGAGGAGCTCTCCGGAGCGCATGCCGGTCCAGAATAA
>CAZVLO010000109.1:5393-7189 GCA_964628265.1 uncultured Papillibacter sp. | reverse complement strand
GCCGGCTTGTTTGCGACGGCAGCGGCAAAGCGCTGGAACTCGTCCTGCGTCCAGAACTGCATCGCCTCGGCGTGCTTTTTCCCAACAGAGCCGGCGACCGCCGCAGGGTTTACCTGCAGGCCGTAATACCTCTTCGCAAAATTGAAGATGGCTGACAGCTGGTTATTTATCGTTTTTATGTAGGTGGGCGAGTATTCGGCCTCGTCATCGAGGAGATCATTCTGCCATTTCCGGACCAGCGCCGGCGTGATTGCATTGACAGGCAAATCCTTAAGAGCCGGGAGAATTTTTGAATCGATGAGATACTTCTTGCCCTCGAACGTCGTGGAGCGGAGCCGCGTCTTGCAATCTTCCATGTAAAGCTCGACGAAGGAGCCAAAGGGCATATCGCAGCTGCCGCTCTGCTTTTTGAGGAAATCCCGCTCGTATTGGGCGGCCTCCGACTTTTTAGCGAAGCCCCGCTTCTTGTGCTGTTGGACGGCCCCGGTCCAGTCCTTATATCGGAACCAGACATACCACGTTTTTCTTTCTTCATCTTTGTAGACTGGCAATGCAGCGCCTCCCTTCACGTGAGCTCCAGCCGGACGACGGCCAGGGGCTTATTTTTTATGCTGCTGCTATTTTTCAGCCTTCCATCCATCGCGCGAGCTCCTCAATGAACGCAAGCGACTGGTCTGATCCGGAATAGACCTCTCTATACTTTGAGATCGCGGAACTGAGTGAAAGTCCTTTTTCGAGATACTGAACAACGGCAGCGTAGGAAGCGACAAGAGAACGCACTGATGTGAAAAGGTGCTCACACGCCCACGGCCCCCTTTTTCCGTCACTATTACGAGAGGAAAAGTAATCCTCAAAAGCAAGCACACATTCTGAGAGGCTGTAATACACCTCTGAAATGCGCATTTTTGAGAACGAAGACAGCGCCTCTGTCTTTGTACCGTCTCCAGCCGTGACCGGCGTAAAAGTCCCTTCCACGGGCGAGATGCCAAGCAAATACTCCGTCGAAACATCAAAAAACTTTGCCACTGAATAGAGGGTTTCGATATCAGCCGTCCGGTCAGCATTTTCATAAAAGCTCACGCTTCCACGCGAGATGCCTATGGCCTCTGCGAGCTCGCTTTGTGACATCCCCTTCGCTTCACGCAGAGCCTTTAACCGCTCAGAAAAACAGGTCTTCACATTCATGAAACGATCCTCCTGCATGTATTTGTTGAAATATAATAATACGCATAATATTGTGTTGACTACAACAACAAGAAATGCTATTATTAGATTACCACATAAGTATGCAAGTGTCAATACAACAACAATTTTATGCGGAGGTCGCCGAGATGAAAAATGTTGATATTAGGGAAGAAACGAAAGCTGCCGGCATCAAGCTCTGGGAAATCGCCGATCGCCTGGGCTATTCCGACAGCACTTTTTCCCGGAAACTCCGGAAGGAACTGACGGACGCTGAAAAAGCGGAGATCAGAAAAATTTTAGAAACAGCGAAAGCAGGGTGATCACTATGGCATGGGTAAGCGCCCACGAGGGAATACGGGATCACCCAAAAACACGGGCATTATCGCGCAAACTACAATGCAGCCGGCATGAAGCGATCGGAATACTCGTCACGCTATGGCTCTGGGGACTCAACAATGCCGATCGAGATGGGAACGTCATGAGCGCGACTGCCGACGATATTGCCGACGGCATCATGTACCGAGGACAGTCCGCAGGACAATCTGCGCAAGAAGCGGCAGCGCACCTGCTGGAAAGTCTCGTTTCCACCGGATGGATTGACGTTGCAGAGG
>CAZVLO010000109.1:1038-5372 GCA_964628265.1 uncultured Papillibacter sp. | reverse complement strand
TTTCATCCTACATGACTGGGACGTTTGGCAGGATCAATGGTATAAAGCACTTGACAAACGAGCTAAAGAGGCTGACCGAAAACGAAAACAACGCCAGAGCGAAGACGATGGCGAAATGTCCTCAGGACAGTCCGTGGGACAATCCAAAGGACAATGGCACGGACAGTCCGCAGGACAAGACAGTGGGACATCCGCGCATAACCGTGACCGTGACCCTAATCTTAACCGTGATCCTGAACGTGACGATAATACACCCCCTACCCCCACAGGGGAGGGCGAGGCGTCGATGCCGAGCACACAGGAGCAGCGCTTTGATGAATTCTGGGCTGCTTACCCGAAGAAGGTCGGAAAACAAGCGGCGCTGAAAGCATGGAAGAACGCCAAAGTAAACTCGGCGCTTTTCGATAAAATCATGACCGCCGTAGGCAGAGCGCGCACGACGGAGCAATGGCGCAAGGAAAACGGCAGGTACATACCAAACCCTGCGACGTGGATTAACCAAGGCCGCTGGGATGATGAGTACGAGGAGGTAGGCCAGGATGCAGGACGTAGGAGCAATACCCAGGAAGACTGGGACGCAATAGCAAAAGCGGCAAGAGACAAAAGCAGGGCTATGGGTTTCAAGCATTTTCCCGAGGACCAAGAATAAAAGGGCAGGTTAAAACTGATGGCGCATGCAAGAGCTCCGCCCTAAGAAAGCTCCCGCTCATCAGAACAGAGCGGATCGAAAGGAGTATATCATGGGCAATCTCAAAGAAATCGGTCGCATCGGCCAAAAGCGGTACGGCGGCTTTTTTTATGAGGAATTCCTCAGAGAGCTGCAGGGGCGGAAAGGCATTAACGTCTACAAGGAGATGAGCGAGAACGACGACGTCATCGGCGCGATCGTTTACGCCATTGAAATGCTGATCCGGCAAACCCCGTGGAGCGTACAGCCCGCAGGGACGACAGCCAAGGACGAGGAGGCGGTCGATTTTATTTACAACTGCATGGACGATATGCAGGATACCTGGACCGACACGATCAGCGAGGTTTTGTCCTTTTTGACGTTCGGATGGAGCGCCCACGAGATGGTTTATAAGCGCCGGAACGGAAAGAGCCGCGACCAGCGCATGAACAGCAAGTACGACGACGGCCTGATCGGATGGATGAAGCTCCCTATCAGGGCGCAGGAAACCCTCTGGGAATGGCTGTACGACGGAAACGACAACCTGATCGGCATGGCGCAGATGCCGCCCCCGGACTTCGGCATCATCAACATTCCGATAGAGCGCCTCCTGCTTTTCCGCACAAAGAGCCGCAAGGGGAATCCGGAAGGCCGCAGCATTCTGCGGAACGCTTACCGCCCGTGGTATTTCAAGCGGAGAATACAGGAAATCGAAGGCATCGGCGTCGAGCGCGATCTCGCTGGCTTCCCCGTCCTGACCGCGCCCGAGGGGATGAACATCTGGGACGAAGACGATCCCGAGATGGCACCCATCCGCGCAGCGGCGGACAAAATCGTCCAGAATATCCGGAGAGACAGCCTCGAAGGACTATGCAAGCCGGCAGGATGGGAACTTCAGCTTTTGAGCACAGGCGGACGCCGGCAGTTTGACACCAACGCCATCATCGAGCGGTACGACACCCGCATAGCGATGACCGTCCTCGCGGACTTTGTCCTTCTCGGGCACCAACAGGTCGGCAGCTTCGCACTGAGCAGCGATAAAACGAAGCTGTTCAGCATGGCGGTGGCGGCCTATCTCGACATTATCTGTGAAACTTTCAGCAACAAAGCGATTCCCGCCCTCCTCGACCTGAACGGCGAATATTTCAAAGGAATGACCGGGTATCCGTCACTCATCCACGGCGACGTCGAGGATGTGGACATAGAAAAGCTCGGCACGTTTATTCGGGACATGGCTGGAGCGGGCGTTCTCGTCCCTGACGACGGCATCGAGGACTATATCCGAGAAGCCGGAGGGCTACCGGAGCGCCTGGAGGAGAGTCGGTGATCGATATTTAACTGAACGATTCGGAGGGAGGGATGTCACATGGTGGATCTTTGAATAACAGCATCAGGGTCAGCGTTTACCGCATCAAGAAAAACATTGATATTTTTTCTTATCTCAGGGACTGTTTTGTAAAAAACATTGTAAACGACTTTTTCTTTAAGCCATTTCCATAGTCCTTCAATCAAGTTTAAATTCGGGCTATAGGGAGGTAAAAACATTAGCTGCAATCGTTCTTGGTTTTCTTCCAGTAAGGGGTGAAGAACCTTTGCATAGTGGATTCGTGCATTATCCAATATGATAACAGTTTTACCGGTGTTTCTTGATAATACGTTTTTTAGAAAACCCAGAAATACTTCGGCATCATAGGTTTCATGCTCTTCGCAATAAATTTCTCCGGTTTCGTAGTTTAAGCTACCGACTAACTTGATTCCCTGGTGCTTGCCGAAGGTCTTTATGATTCGTTGTTTACCTCGTTCAAACCAGGTTTTATGAATGGCTTGATAGTCACGAATCATTGATTCATCGACAAAGAGAATCTGCTGAATAGAGGAAATAAGAATTGCAAAACCGGGCGAAATGATGGTGATCAGCCGGGACGCGGATGACGACCCGTGTATCGTCGAAACCTGGATTTAACAGAGGGGGGATCATATGAACAGTTACGATAACGCCAGTGTCGCAGCCGTAAATTATGCAATCATCTGCGAAAGACTCGTCGAGAGAGCAATCAGGAGAGCTGCAGAGGAAGGCGTGAAGGCGGGGATGGAATATATTACCCAGCAACAGGCCAAGCACCGAACCGAGCGGTATGACCGCAGGCTGCGCAATACCCGACTGCTGCTGAAGAACTACCGGTCTTTCAAGAACTACGCCCAGGGAGCCGTTTATAGAGCCAGTCAAATGAAGGAGAACGCCATCGACGTTCTGGACGAACTCGACGACTTCTCATCTGACGATGATTTATACATAGAAAGCATTAAGAAAAGCCAACAGCGGACGCTCATCATCCTGAAGCATATCGACGAGATGCTGCGATACTACCGGATCGAGTGCGAGGAGTCCCACAAGGATGAGGAGATGCGCCGGTACCGGATCATCATGGCGTATTACATCGACGAGGAAAGGCTTTCTGCAGATCAAATCGCCGAGAATGAGTACATCGAAAGGCGGACGCTTTACAAGGACATCAACATCGCCCTGAAGCCCCTCGCTGCCCTCATATTCGGTGTTGACAGCATAAAGCTTTATTGATCTCACAAACGGACGGGAGGGAGGTGAAACAGATGAGCAACAGCAAATTCATGGGCGGCAAAACGCTTGATCAGATACGCGAGGATATGATGGAAAGCCACCGCACACGGGTGGCAGCAACAAAGCTCCTGCGGGAACAGCAGCAAGCGAGGGCCGAGGCCGAGGGTAAAGCCGCCGAAAAACCGCCCGAAGTACAGGCTGCCGAGATGATCGCCAAGCTCCGGGAAAGAATCGGCAAAATCCAAACCGGAAGTCCCTACGCATTCGACCAAACGCTGGGCGTACTGACCGGCATGCTCGACGTGCTGGACTACCTGCTCGGAGAGCAGAATCAACAACAGGAAGGAGGGTAAGACATGGCAGAGGTCTACAGAATCGAAATCCATGTCGAAGTGCAGGACAAAACCGACCCCGGAGTATCCAGAGCGACGGCGAAAATGAACGGCTTCGACAAGGCGAATCAGAAGACACAGGAACGGCTGGACCGCATGAACCGCACCAAGTACCAGGTCGTTCTGGACGCTTTAGACAAGGCTTCCGGCATCGTGGGGAGAGTATCGACCAACGTGCGGAGCTTTGCGGGCAAGACATTCACCTTCACCATGAAGATGCTCGACATCGCCACGGCTCCCCTGCCGCGGGATATGGAACATGGTGACGTCCATTCAAGGGGCGATTTTGGGAGCGACCGGGGCGTTTGCAGGCATATACAAGCCGATGGAAATCGCCGGCGACTATGAGCAGACGCAGATCGCGTTCGAGACGATGCTCAAGAGCGCGGAAAAGGCCGAGAAATTCCTCAAGGAAGCCTCCGATTTCGCAAACAAGACGCCCTTTGAATTCCCAGAGCTGATCAACAGCAGCAAGCTGCTTCTGGCATTCGGTTTTGATGCCGACAAGGTCCTCGACCTGATGACTACTATCGGCGACACGGCCAGCGGACTGGGAGCCGGATCGGAAGGCATCGACCGCATCACAAGGGCGCTCGGCCAGATGCAGGCAAAAGGCAGAGCACAGGCCGAGGAGCTGCTGCAGCTGCAGGAGCTCGGCGTTCCGGCAAACCAAATCCTTCAGGAGGAGCTCGGGCTC
>CAZVLO010000109.1:0-1028 GCA_964628265.1 uncultured Papillibacter sp. | reverse complement strand
TTTCGCCAACATCGGAAACGAAAGCATCGAGGCTTCAAAGGTCATTGACGCGCTGCTCCGAGGCATGGATAAGCGGTTCGGCGGCATGATGCAGAACCAAAGCAAGACCGCGAAGGGCATGATCTCCACGCTGACCGACACGCTCAAAAACGGCCTTCTCCGCCCGTGGGGGCAAGGATTATGGGAAGGCATAAAGCCCGGCCTATCCAAAATCACGACCTGGCTCGACGAAAATGGCGATACCGTCGCCGGATGGGGCGAGGCGTGGAAAGAAGCCGGAGCCAATATAAGCAAGTGGGTAATGTCGAAGGTGGAAGCCCTTCAGGACAGCATCCGGAGAATGGTGAACTCCCAAGAATTGAAGGACGCAAAAACCTTCGGAGAAAAGATGCGAATCGCATGGGACAAAATCATCGCGGAGCCGTTCAGCACGTGGTGGAACAGTACCGGCAAGGCGTGGCTGTCCGAAAAGGCTGCCTCCATCGGAAAAGGCATCGGCAGCGGCATCAAGACCGGCCTTCTGGCGCTCCTCGGCATCGACGTGAGCGACACCCTGAACGAAGGCAAGGGCGTGGGCTCCAGCTTCCTGCAGGGCTTCAAGGAAGGCTTTGACACAGAGGAAATAACCAAAGCCCTCAAGGAATGGGCAGAAAACAACAAGGAAATCGTCGCGGCGCTCGGGATCATCCTCGGAGGCAAGCTCATAGGCGGCATTTACCGGGGCGTGAAGGAGGCCAAGAGCCTCATCACGGACATCAAGAACATATTCAGCAAGGGCAGCGGCAACACTGTGGCAAACGCGTTACCGTCGGCTTACGCAACTACAACCATGACGGTCACGGCGAGCGTGGTCAACGTATACGGGGGTGTTGTGAATAATGCCGGTGAAGCCGCCAGAACCGCAGTCAACCTGCTCACGTCCGCCGGCGGAGCCGCTGCCGGGACAGCGGCCATCACCGCAGGAGCCTCCGCAGGCAAGGCACTTCTCACGGGCGGGGCACAGCTGGCGCTCCCCGGTGCCGTAAGCG
>CAZVLO010000108.1:8509-8835 GCA_964628265.1 uncultured Papillibacter sp. | reverse complement strand
GGGATACCGAGACCGGCATCCCATCAAGGGAAACGCTGGAAAAAATAGGCGGTCTTGATTTCTTGATAAGCGATTTATATCCCCGGAGTTAGCATGCTCGGATAAAATACTTAAAGGAGAGATATATAAATGAAAAGCTGGTCATTTTCTGTCCCTCAGGAGGTATATCAAGGCAGCGGCTGCATTTCCGTTCTGCCGGATATACTGAGAAGGGAAGGCTGGAAGCGCGTCCTCGTCGTTGCCGGGCCAACATTCATATCACTTGGCGGTCTCAAACCGTTCGAAAAACTCCTCCCGGTCTTCTGGCTGCGCTACCCGTTTGTGAG
>CAZVLO010000108.1:6825-8499 GCA_964628265.1 uncultured Papillibacter sp. | reverse complement strand
GGCCGGTTGTCAATGGCGGGTTTTCTCGAAGATCGAGCCGAACCCTCTGTGTTCCGATGTCGAAAACTTTGGCGTTCCCATGTATCGTGAATTCAACGCCGATGTGATGCTCGCAATAGGCGGCGGCAGCACAATGGACAGCGCCAAGGGCATTGCCATAATAGGTGACAGCGATAAAACTGTTTTTGATATTGCCGGAGTTATGGGAAAATATCCTCCCCATGATCCGCTCCCATGGAATACTTATCCTATGATAGCTGTTCCCACTACATGCGGCACCGGCAGCGAGGTCATTCGAAACGCTGTTCTTAGTGAGCCGAACGGCCACAAACTCGTCCCCATGCATGACTGCATTATACCGTCATATGCCATCTGTGATCCGGATCTGCTCGCCACCCTTCCGAGACATGTTGCGGCCGCTTCCGGTATGGATGCGCTTGTGCAGGCAATCGAGGGGCTCGTGTCTCTCGCCGCCAGCGACTTCGGACGTACTGCGGCATTTCGCGCTATCGAGCTCATTGGTCCGAAGATCTTGGATTATGTAAACAACCCTGCTGACCCGGAATGTGCGAACGCCATGAGTCTGGGATGCATGTATGCCGGATTGGCTTGGAACAACAGTTTCCCGGCGCATGTACACGGCTCAAACCACCCGTTTACCGAAATACTGCATATCTCTCACGGAGATGCATGCGCACTGCTCCTGCCGTGGTTCGTTGAATACAACGGTGAAGAGTGCTACGAAGACTTCCATCGTGTGCGTGACTTGATGTATCCCGCAAAAGCGGGCGCCGAATTCACCATAGCCGGATTTGTCCGGGATCTCATACAGCTCAACAGAGACCTCGGCATCATGGGTGGAAAAACATTAATCGATTTAGGATGCTCCGAAGAAGTATGTACGCAGCTGGTCGCAACCTTTCGTTCTGAAAACCCGTATTTTCCGCGACCCATAACGAAGGAAGAGATGCGCCAGGTCTTTATCCGCCTGATGAATGGCGAATACGCATAAATGCACGGCAGGACATGCTGCTAGCCGCATCCTCGCCTGTGGCGAAGATGTTCACCCGCCAACCTCTTTCAGTTAATATATGAACTCCTGTCATGGCAGCAAAACAGTCGCCATGACAGGAGTTTTTTAACAGATAGGTATATAATCAGGTATTAGTGATAAGCTTAATGCTCCCGGCGTTATACCGTCGCGCCGCCGTCGACGATGATATTCTGTCCTGAAACAAAAAGGTTTTCCTGTGATAAGAACATGGCAAGACGCGCAATGTCAATAGGTTCTGCCACACGCCCCATCGGGCACATTTTTGCGACCTCGGTAAACTCCTCCAGCGGCGAGTTAGCCTTCATCGGCGTGTTGACCATCCCGGGAGCAATGGAATTGACGGTGATGTTAAACTGCCCGTACTTCCTGGCAAAGGCCTTCGTCTGACAGATGGCCGCTGCCTTGCTTGAGGTGTAGGCAGGTGAAGAATACGCCGCATTCAAACCCGTCACCGAGGTAATGTTTACAATGCGCCCGAACCGTGCCGGCTTCATGTGCTGCACAGCGGCCTGCATCATGAGATAGTGGCCCAGCGCGTGAATCCGGAAAAAGCTCAGATACCCGTCCGGTTCCATGTCGAAGTAGGCCTCAAAGGGTACTTCCCCAGCTTTATACGGTGA
>CAZVLO010000108.1:0-6815 GCA_964628265.1 uncultured Papillibacter sp. | reverse complement strand
GATAAGGACATCGATCCTGCCGAACGTTTTTTTAACCGCCTCGACGGCCTTTTCAACTGCACTTTTATCGGACACGTCGACAGACATGGCGATTGCTCCGGGAGTATACCGGGAACACTCAGCGGCAATATCCTCTATCGGGCCAGCCCGCCTGCCGAATAAAGCGACTTTAACACCAGCCTTCGCCAATTCCACGGCACAAGCCGCGCCAATGCCGGTACCGGCACCGGTGATAATGCCCCCTCTACCCTCGAGTCCATATTCCAAATACCGTACCAAACAACCATTCCTTTCGTCATTTGCATTTTATTGATATTATCACTCTAAAAAACGATTGTACAATAGTAATAATTTTGTTATTATTGACTTGACGGAATGGTGATTGGGGGTACGTGCTTGTATAATATTACCTTTCAACAAATTGAGGCATTTCTAACAGTCGGCCGCTATCTGAACATGTCGCGGGCGGCTGAAAGCCTATATATTTCCCAGCCGACACTATCAAAGGCATTGCAGAGATTTGAGAACGGCATTGGATTTACAGTGTTTGCACGAAATAACCAGGGAGTAACACTGACACCGCAAGGCGAGTATCTGCTGGGAGCGATGGAATCGCTTTACAACAATATGGATAAAGCTATCAAGACTGCGAAAAGCATAGTCCCATCGGCAAACAAGATACTGAGAATTGTTGCGCCAAGCTCATACGACGCGGCGGAGGATTATAATCTGCTGAAGCAGTATCTCAACGACTATACAAAAGAATATCCGGATGTCATGCTGTTCAAACAGCTGTGCGATTATCGCGAGCTTCAGCGTCAGTTTGATTTTGGTGAGGCAGATATTGCCATTACGCATGATTTTGCATTAAAAAAAGATGCGAACATACAATACAAATATGTATCAGAGTATACCCTGCAGCTTGCAATGTCCAGTGACCATCCGCTGGCAGCGTACGATACACTGCAGCCTGATCTGCTCTCGGAATTAACATTTTACGCCGTCGCGCAAAACGACGATGCAGCATCAAAAGCCCGGATTACAAGGCGGTGCAGAAAAATCGGCGTCACACCGCGGCGAATTATATTGCTGGATAATTTTCCAACGCTTTTGAACGTGCTGCGAGAATCGCTCGGTGTCAGCATATGCGGACGCTTTACCTTATTCAACCAGAAGAATGACATTAAATACTATCCAATTGATCTGGACGAAGAAGCCGCTTATATCGTTGCGGCATGGCATATGGACCGCCTCTCGAAGCAAGCACAGGATTTTATCAATATGCTGCCGGATATGTTCCCCGAAAAACTCTCGGATGATATATAGCCGCAGGCCTTCACAAACGGAAAACAACCGATAAATACTTGCACCCATCATAACGTTGCGGTCTAAGTATTTATCGGTTTTTTATGTAAGAAGTTCCTGGTTCAGGGCAGTTATTCCTGCAATGAATAAACATCATCTCATGATAGCGTTCTGTCTATAACGACCTCAAAAACGGTATACTCGAGGGGTTGACACGACCTCGCCCCTAGGGTTATGCTATCTTTACATATTAACCGCGGATTTCGAATGGATATATGTATATTTTGACCGCTATATCGGGCGTATTTTTCTATTCCAATACATAACTCCCGGGTAATCCGAACTGCTTTGTCCGCAATGAAAGGGATGGTAATATTTATGGGAAAAACACAAATCCGCCGCCTGTTACATAACAAAGTCGCTCTCCTTGTTATTATCTGGCTTCTCGTGGTCGTGTTCTTCTACCTCGCGAACCCAAGCTACCTCAGACCTCAAAATATTCTTATCCTCCTGAAGAGCTCTACTTTTACAGGCCTTCTCGGCCTTGGTGTCGGGCTGCTGCTCATTTCCGGTCAGGTGGATCTTTCAACGGGCTCGGTCACCGTTCTCTCCGCTGTTATCGTCTCGTTCCTTCTTCGCGCCGGGATGCCGTGGCTTCCTGCCGCACTGATCACACTGCTGTTCGGCGTCATAGCCGGTGCGATCGTCGCCATATTAGTCAACGGGCTCTCAATGATGTCGTTTATCGCCACTATCGGCATGTCGTCGGTATGGACGGGCGCAGCGCTTGTCTTAACACGCGCCAACCCCGTCAAGTATAAAAACGACAGCTTTCTGAAAATCGCCTCGACCACATTCGGGAATACGATACCGCTCCTGTTTGTTATACTACTCGTTTTGATCATTTTCTATGGTCTTCTCCTCTCACAAACCAAGTTCGGTAGAAGCGTGTACATGTGCGGCGGAAACAGGACTGCCGCTCGTCTTGCCGGCATAAACCCGAAAAAAGTACATAGCATCCTTTTTATCAATTGCGGTTTCATCTCGTCTCTTTGCGGCGTGCTTTACGCGTCTAATTTCCGCAGAGGTGACCCGGTCGTGCTTACCATAGGGCTCGACGCTATTACCGCGGCGGTTCTGGGCGGCATTTCCTTTACAGGCGGGGCCGGTGGGACCGGTGGCTTCCTTGTCGGCCTGATGCTCCTGAGTTTCTTTAATAACGGGATAGTTGCCATCGGGTTGAGCTCATACTGGCAGACCTTTGCAGGAGGCATGCTTCTTATTCTGGCGCTCCTTGTCGACTACTTCCGCGAAAACAACAGGCTGAGATTACTCAAGGCCGGGGCAGCAGAGACCGTTGCCTCTAAACATTGACGACGCGATCACTTAATTTAAGGTGGTGTATTGATTTTGGCGCAATATCTAGAGTTTAACAATATCACAAAAGCATTCCCCGGTGTTCTGGCGCTCAATGACGTAAGCTTTCGCGTGGAAGGCGGACGGGTCTGCGCTCTTTTAGGTGAAAACGGTGCGGGTAAGAGCACGCTCCTTAAAATCTTAAGCGGTGATTATCAGCCCGACGCGGGCGGCATGACGATTGACGGTGAGCCGCAAAAATTCCCCTCCCCCAACGCGGCAATAAAAGCAAGCGTCAGCGTGATATATCAGGAGCGGCAGCTGGTTCCGGCGATGTCGGTGATGGAAAACATATTCATTGAAGACCTTCCGACAAAGGGCATAAGGATCGATAAGGCCACTTTGCGCAAGAAGACTCAGGATATACTCAGTGAGTTCGGCTTAACGATGATAGACCCGGGCGAGCTTGTCGGGCGGCTTTCTGTCGCGCATCAACAGATGGTCGAAATAATGAAGGCTTACCGCCGCAACTCGCAGATAATCGCATTTGACGAGCCCACAGCTCCGTTGACCGAAAGTGAAATCAACGTTCTCTTCGGTCTGATCAAAAGGTTTAAAGACGAAGGTAAAGTAGTGCTGTATGTGTCTCACCGTTTGGCTGAGATATTCCAGGTGACAGACGACATCGTGGTGCTCAAGGACGGCCAGCTTGTGACCAAACTGAAAACCGAGGAGACAGATGTTTCCGAGCTCATAAAGGCGATGGTCGGGCGTGATATAGGCGATACATATGCAAACCTCAGAAGGAATGAGCAGTACGGAGACGTCGTGCTCGATGTGAAGAACCTGGTCACGGATGATATCCACGACGTCAGCTTCACCCTACGCAAAGGAGAGGTTCTTGGCTTTGCGGGACTCGTTGGAGCCGGGCGTACGGAGCTTGTGCGGGCAATATTCGGTGCCGATCCGATTAAATCGGGTCAGATCATTCTTGACGGCAAGCAGGTACAGTTTAAATCCCCCAAGGATGCCATCGAGGCGGGCATCGCCCTGTGCCCGGAGGATCGCAAGGAGCAGGGGCTTGTGCTTGGGAGGTCCATCAGCAACAACGTGACCGCGACGATACTTCCAAAAATGAAAACGGGTCTTTTCCTCGACAAAAAGAGAGAAAAGACCGTTGCAGACCGTGCGGTGGCAAAGTATTCCATTAAGACGCCGTCGGTCGATAAAATTGTCCTTGAGCTTTCGGGAGGAAACCAGCAGAAGGTCATCCTGGGACGCTGGACCTCCAGTGAAATGAAAACGAAGGTCCTCATTCTTGACGAACCCACGAAGGGCATCGACGTCGGTACCAAGGCGGAGATATACCAGACGGTGTGTGATTTCGCAAGAGACGGTATGGCGGTGATTTTTATTTCTTCGGAGCTAACCGAGGTCATCAACGTATCCGACACGATCATGACTATGCGCAACGGGCGTATCACAGGCTCTGTGAAGAGGCAGGAAGCCTCGGAAGAGAGCGTCCTCAAACTCGCGATGGTTGATTGATTTGGAGGGAGATATTGTGGCTTCTGTACTTAAAAATTTCGTAAAGACAAAGATGTTTGTTTTACTCGTCCTTCTGGCTGTATTGACGATTATCGTAGCCATCGGCTCCAGTGGACGGTTTCTCGAGGTAAGTAATATCAGGTCGATTCTTGACTCGATGGTGATAACCTCAATGCTCACAATTGGCGCCGCGATGCTCCTCATATCCGGTCAGCTCGACCTCTCAATGGGGACAGTGGGTACGGCAGCAGCGGTAATGTTCGCGTATCTCATGTATGAGTTAGCGTGGTCATGGTTGCCGGCACTTGTACTCTCCCTTTTAGCAGCAGCGGTGATCGGCGCATTAAACGCAACGCTTGTCAACATATTCAGGTTTCCGGCCTTCATCGCCACTCTTGGTATGGCGTCTGTCGCGGAGGGCCTCTCGTATACGTTTTCCAACGGCGCGCAAATCCCGGTTACGAATTCTTTTATCCGCTGGATCGGTTCCGGTAGAATAGCCGACGTTTTCCCGATATCTATTATTCTGCTTGCCGTCGCATTCATTGTTTACGGAATCATCCTGGCAAAAACAAAATTCGGACGGCATATGTATCTCACCGGCGGAAATCCGCAAGCTACGCGCCTCTTCGGAATAAACCCCAGAAAAGTGTCCTTTATCCTTTTTATCAATAGCTCAGTCATGGGCGCAATGGCAGGCATTCTTCTGTGCGCGCGTGTGAGTGCCGCTACGGCGACGGGTATAAAAGACAGGCAGTTCTTCGGCCTGACTGCCGCGATTCTCGGCGGCATCTCTTTCGGGGGCGGCACCGGCGGCATGACCGGAGCGTTTGTAGGCTTGCTGATTTTCTCGGCTTTCTCAAATGGAATGGTTCAGCTTCGTGTCGAATCGTTTTGGACCAACGTGATTTACGGGCTTCTGTTACTCACAGCATTGACCTTCGACTTTGTGATCAGTAGAAAGTCGATGAAAATCAAGTCTTCAAATTAAGCAAGACAATCAACACATGGATACAAGCTGCAGCGGGGGGCGATAAAAAACCGGCAACTAAGCTTTTGCTTTCTGCGGCAGCATATGTATACGACCTATTTTATGGAAAGGAAGAAACAAATGAAAAAGATATTTGCACTCTTATTGGTTCTCTTGATGGTGGGTACACTGTTCGCGTGCGGTGACAGTGGCAAAAGCCCAGCCGACAGCCCTGCTCCCGCCAGCAACACTCCCGCCCCCGCCAGCGACACCCTCGGAGCCGCCGCGGGCTTTGAAGACTTCGATGAGTCTGAAGGCCGCGACACCACCGGAGAAATCGGCTTCTTTAACCCCGACTACGACTACTCGAAAAATCCCCAGTACAAATTCATCTACCTGCGTGTAAGAAACAGCCCGCTTTATGACGACTTTGCCAAATCCTTCAAGGTGTGGGCTTCGAAAGCCAATGTCATCATGGACATCGCTGACGTTAACGGCGACAACGACCTGTACATCTCGATGATCGAGACGCTCGCATCGCAAGGTTATGACGGCATTATTACCGACCCAGACAGCACCACCTATCCGGCCGTCATTGAAAAGTGCCGCGAGGTTGGTATTCCGTTCATGCCGGCCATGGGCCTGCCAAAGGGAGAAGATGGTCTCCTTAAGAACCCGTTCGTCGGATTTGACTATTATCAGGTCGGCGTGAAGATGGGCGAATGGCTTGTGGAATACCAGAAGAAAACATGGCCTGACGCGAAGCCGGAAGAAATCGGCATCCTTGGTGTTGACTTCTCCGTTGTTCCCGAGATCAGCATCCGTATTGACGGCGCACTTTCCGTTTTCAATGAAGCGTATCCCGGTATCGTTGATAAAATCGACCGGTTGACCAACAGCGGCAGATATTTCCACGCTGACACGATCGTCGGCAATCTCGATTCCACCACGGCGTATCAGGTATCAGGCGCCGTCCTCTCAACGAACCCTGATATCAAATACTGGCTTATCGTAGGTTGTGTAGACGACTTTGCAGACGGTGCCGTCACAGCCGCCATGGACGCCGGCCTCGAGGGTAGGGTCGTTGCAATCTCCATGGGCAGCCCCGGCCTTGTCGCCCAGTGGGAATCCGGTGAGCAAACCGATTTTAAGGCCTCTTTCACATCCATCGGCGTTATATACGCAGAGCCTATATTCTTCGGACTCTATGCCATGGTCAACGGCGACGCTACCCCCGAAACACTGTGGAATCCTGAATGGGTCAATAAATCGAGAGGCGAAACATATGCGCAGCTGCTTCTGCCGACAATCATCCTCGAGTACGAAAACTACAAGAACTACTATGAGTGGGTCGATTTGTATGTCGGTTTGGATCTGTCTGATTATGACGTCGTAGCAACACCCGATATGTTCAGCACACGCGTTAATCCGCCCCCATCCTATAAAGGCTGACGCATCACCTCTTCACTAAGAAAAGCGAAAAACGATTAGCATCCCTTCGCGCCTGTCTTCAACAGACAGGCGCGAAGCACAATAATCTGGCTTAATAACACGACATGCACTTAAATAATTAAGTGCATGTCAGACTGTAGACAAAGCCGCTTTCAGGTTATCCATGAAAGCGGCTTTGAGCAGT
>CAZVLO010000107.1:0-8947 GCA_964628265.1 uncultured Papillibacter sp. | reverse complement strand
GTTATGTTTCGGCATCGCATCGACATTCGGCGTTGCCGGCATATATGAAACGTTAGCGGCTGGCACAGCATCTCTGGGATTGGGTGTATTTGGTTTATTCATCGCGTTTCCGGAAGCTGACGGCCTGCCGGCATTGGCAGCGCCTCTTTGTGTTCCGGCGTTAGCTTGCGGTACGTATCTCTCCTCCAAGTGTAGCTTCCTCCTATGTCGCTTAATGACAGAAGATCATCTTCTGCTCCGGACGTTCTCAGTAACTGGAATAGATAAGAAATCGCCCCTTGACATTATATGAGAACAATATTGCGGTTGTTAAAGGCATACATATCATGTCCGTCCGCTTCATAACATCTACTGGAAGGGGAGAGGACATGTGAAATTATTAATCAGAAAGAGGGATTTTCTGCTCGTCACAGTTATCTGCGTAACAGCTCTGTGCATTTTTGTGCAGGGAATTCGTACGGGGAAAGCAAAAACGGCTGCCGCGGCGTTGACGGCGCCTGTTGGCACAACACTGATTATTGACGCCGGTCACGGCGGTGCTGACGGCGGGGCTGTATCAATATCAGGCGTCAAGGAAAGTGAAATCAACCTGGAAATCGCACTGAAGCTCGATCAAATCATGGGTTTTTACGGTGTTCAGACCATCCTGACGCGAAATTCAGAGACACTGAATTATTCAGAAAAAGCCAATACGATAAGAGCCAAGAAGGTTGAAGACCAAAACAAGCGGCTCAGGTTGATTAACGAAACAGACAATGCTGTACTTATAAGCATCCATCAGAATACTTATCCCAACAGCAGCCCCTTTGGCGCGCAGGTTCTTTACGCAGTAACGGACGGCAGCCGGGAGTTTGCGGATTATCTGCAAAACATGCTGATTAACGCGCTGAATACACGTAACCGGCGTTCAGCCTCAAGGGTTCCAAAATCCGTCATGCTGTTCAATCATATACACTGTCCGGCGCTTCTGATTGAATGCGGTTTTCTGTCAAATTCTGAAGAAGAGCGCCTTTTGAAAACGGATTCCTACAGACTTAAAATAGCCGCCGTCATCGCTGCCGGTTATTTGGCCAGTCAAAACACCTTGAGAGAAAATCACTCCGGAGGAATATATGAAAGCTAAAACAACCTTTTATTGCACCGAATGCGGCAATGAGACGCCAAAATGGCAGGGGAAATGTGCTGCCTGCGGCAGCTGGAATACGATAGTCGAGCAGCCTGCCGGAACAAAATCCGATACTGCAGCGTCCAACAACCGTCTTCTCCCAAAAAACACTCCGAAGCTCTTAGGTGAGCTTGAGAGCTCCGATGAAATTCGGTTTAGCACGGGTCTGAGTGAGCTCGACCGCGTTTTGGGCGGCGGCGCCGTTACCGGATCGCTTGTTCTCGTGGGCGGGGCGCCGGGAATCGGTAAATCGACTCTGCTGCTTCAGATCTGCGGCCATCTCAGTAAAACATCAAAGGTACTATATGTAACGGGAGAAGAATCCGAACGGCAGCTCAAAATGCGTGCCGAACGCTTGAAGGTCCGCAGCGGTAACTTTTATGTGCTCGCAGAAACGATACTCGGCGATGTGCTGGACTCTGCCCACACACTGCAGCCCGATATCATGATTATTGATTCGATTCAGACGCTTTACAGCCCGGAACTTAATTCATCTCCCGGCAGTGTCGGACAGGTTAAAGAATGTACCATGTCTCTTCTTCAGCTTTCAAAAAGCAGGGGAGTCACGGTGTTTCTCGTCGGGCACGTCAATAAAGAGGGTGCGATTGCAGGGCCGAAAGTGTTGGAGCATATGGTCGATTGTGTTTTATATTTTGAAGGGGAGCAATCGGCGAATTACAGGATACTGCGCGCTGCGAAAAATCGTTTCGGCTCAACAAATGAGATCGGCGTATTTGAAATGCTGGAAACAGGATTATCACAGGTCGCCAACCCATCTGAGCTGCTGCTGTCGGGACGGCCCAGCAATACGCCCGGTACTTGTGTCGCCTGTGTGATAGAGGGAACACGCCCGATTCTGGCTGAAATACAGGCTCTTGTAACACCCAGCTTTTATAATATACCAAGGCGGAACTCAAACGGCATCGATTACAACCGGGCTATGATGCTTCTTGCCGTACTGGAAAAGCGCAGTGGTCTCCGCATCGGAGGCTCCGATGCCTACATCAACGTTATCGGAGGCCTCAATATCGACGAGCCCTCCGCTGATCTGGCTGCGATTCTGGCGCTTGCCTCCAGCTTCAGGGACAGACCTGTCAACGCAGACCTTGTTGCCATCGGGGAAATCGGCTTAACTGGCGAACTGCGTCCTGTTTCACAGCTCGGCATGCGCCTGTCAGAAATTGTACGGCTCGGATTTGGGACATGCATCGTTCCGAAAAACTCTCTCGGAAAGGCTTCTGTTCCTGAAGGCTTAAAACTCATCACGGCGAGAACTATTTCAGAAGCAATCAGTCTCGCTCTTGTGTGAACTATTTCTTGCGCTTTATATAGTGGATACATTTGTCTGATGACTGAGAAGGCTTTCCCCGAGATGCCGCACGCTCCAGGCCGCAGTATCCTTCTTTCTGATAAACGCAGTCGTCCGTACACGGAATAAGACTCATAAAATTATATCGCCTCCGCATCTAGTTTGTGCAGCCACATTAAAAATATAACAGTATTGCAGCAGTATAAACACTCCGGCTTGTGAGATGCAGGTAGTAAATAATAATATTATGTTAACCATTTTGTGCCCTTAATCCTGAAGCTTTTATCATTACTTAAACTGGAAATTCCTTGCGGTTTGCAGCTCGCAGAAAATTTTTGCACAAGCCATTACTCGATTAAAAATTTCTGATGAGCTGCAGAACTGCGTATCGTAAATAATTCCATTGAAACAAGATTGAGAAAATGAAATTGTGCAGAGATTCATTTGAAGCCGGAAAACCATTTCATAACAGAATAAGATTTGTGCAATTGCTAAAGAACATTTAGTTATATGCAAAGAGAGCCTGCGGGCTCCAGACAGCTGAATCAAGCCCGGTAAGTTAAAAAGCTTCAAAAACAGCTAAAAACCCCCATCTAATTGAACAAAATTTTTATTTTGTTCAATTATTAATGAATTTGCCGATAGACCTCCCCTTTAAATAATGATAAGATAATTGTAATAGTAAATTTCTGCTGTTGAGGTTTGTTATGGATTACAAGACTGAAGCGCCGGAGATTATCCGGGAGTTCCTTGTTTATCACGAGACAATTAAGGGCCATTCCAGAAAAACGGTTGACGAATATTTTCTCGACCTGAGAATGCTGTTTCGTTTCCTGAAAAAGAAAAACGGATTAACGACTCCCGACATACCATTTGAAGAAATCCGCATCGATGACATTGACCTGAATTTCATCAAAACAATCACACTGTCTGACATATACGACTACCTTGCCTATCTCGCACGTGACAGAGTTCAAATTAATGGCAGCGAAAACACGAAACGCGGACTCTCTGCAACGTCACGGGCACGGAAGATTGCTACGCTTCGGTCTTACTTTAAATATCTCACTGTTAAAACAAACCAGCTCGAAAAAAACCCCGTGGCGGATCTGGATTCCCCCAAGACAAAAAAATCTCTTCCCCGTTACCTAACCCTTGAAGAAAGTAAAAATCTTCTGGCTTCGGTTGAGGGGACACACAAAGAACGGGATTACTGTATAATAACGCTGTTCCTGAATTGCGGGCTACGTATTTCGGAGCTTACCGGATTGGACATTACGGATATCAGAACAGACTCACTTCGTATTCTCGGTAAAGGCGGCAAAGAGCGCATCGTCTTTCTCAACGACGCCTGCGCCGACGCCATTAATGATTACTTGCTGATCCGTCGCGATATCAAGGCAATTGACAAACGCGCCTTGTTTTTGTCATCCCGTAAAACACGTATATCAAAATCAACGGTACATAATCTTGTAAAAAACCACTTGGCCGCTGCCGGACTTGACTCCAGCAAATACTCCTCCCATAAGCTGCGTCATACAGCCGCTACACTCATGCTTCGAAACGGCGTCGATGTTCGCACGCTGCAGGAGCTTTTAGGCCACGAGCATCTCAATACGACACAGATCTATACCCACGTAGAAAGTGACAGCCTGCGGGACGCCGCCCAGCGCTCTCCCCTCTCAAATATCCGCAAAACTTCAAAGTCTAAAGGCGACACCGACCGATAATCATTATGCACAAATATAAAAGCCGCGGTATGTGCGCCTTGCACAATCCCCGCGGCTTTATTATTATTTGTTTTATCTTTTTTTCGGAATAATCAGCAACTGTCCGGCATTGAGATTCTCCTCTTTTTCTATACCATTGGCGGTGAGAATCAGTTTGGGAGTAGAGCAATTTCTCTTGGCCAGTCTCCAGAGCGTCTCCCCTCTCGCCGCCCTGCAGACGACCAGCGACGGTGATTTTGAGTTATCCAGCGGCGTCTCTTCATCGTATGAGAGATTCGACAGAGACTTGATCTGCTTCTGGTTAATATCCGTTATATTAAATTCCACAGGCACCCTGAGCTCTATCCCGCTTCCGACGCCTACGCCATACACGTCCTTCCCGCAATTCGCGGTGGCTAAGCATTTTGTATTGGCGCCGATGTCGGTATTTGACTCAATTTCATACTGACGTGCAGAGGACATGACTCTGCCGTCATCACTGATATATATGGCGTTTACAAATAGAGGGCACTTAAATATCACGCTGTTCGCATTTGCCTGCTGGGATACGACTCCCATATGAACATTGAGCGAAATGACATGGGACACGTTTGACGGCGTCTCCATCACGCCGTGAAAGACGGCGTTGGTTTTCATGTTGTTTCTGCTTTCAAACAAATAGTCTGCTGTCGCCTGTTCCAGCTGGTATTTTGTGCTGTATAGGTCGGATATGTAAGCGATCTGTTTCCGCTCGGAAGCAACACATTGAGCAACTGCGTGAACCTCCATGACGACCGTCCGTCCATCAGGATTATGCGGCGACTGCTCAGCGTCAAAATATGCGTTTGTCAGCATCAGGTTAATGTTGAAGCTGCCGTCGCCGGCCGGCGTGTCAAGCTCGATGATCTGTGAAAATTCGGCACTGAAATCGGCCTTTGTCATTTCGCCGCCATCTGCCGGGTTATACAGCAGCGAGACATTTGAATTTCCTCTTAAAATCAGCTTACTGCCCACGACCTTCGTGTCTTCCGGCATTACATTCACTCTGTACTTCAGAATTTCACCCACGGGCGGATTTGAAGCCGGTACGGATAATTCATCGGATATCACAAATGTCTTTTCATTAACGCCTGTGGTGGTCAGGATATCGAGGTTATCTGTCAGCATCTCTATACCCGCGTTATTATCGTCATCCATGCCGGATGAAATAAGAAGGTCAGCATCGTTAAAGCAGTCGACATCCGTCAGCAGATCGAGCCTTACAATAATCTTCCTGGGATTGATCATCGACGCGTCAGCCGATACGACGGAAATAACGGCACTCACCCGTGTATTCTGTGTGATCTCTCCATCATTTGCCGATGTTGTAAACGGTATCTCCATGTCCATTTTTCGAACGCCGCTCTCCCCTTCAGGTGCGTATATGATTGTCACCGCGGCAACGCCGGACACGGTCACCCGGCCGTTATCGGTCGCTTTGCTTCTCAGAAAGACGACGGCATCGGTGTCCACGATACGCAGGATGTCGGGCAGCGCGTCGGGGACGATCATCTCCATTGTCTCTTCATGGGGAAGACTTGCGCTTAGTACATTTTTGACGTAATTTATCTTTTCCTTGTTGAGATAGATGTCCATAAATCGTCCTCTCCTTAAATGAATTCTTCTAAAATGTATGAATTCTGAGGCGTATTTATGACAGCTTGTTTCAACTGCAATATGTAAATTATCGGTGAATGCTCAGCATTTACATAACAGAATTCCGATTATAATGAGCAGTAGACCGAAAAACAGCCACCACCAGCTGCACGGAAGTACAGCCGCGAGGATCACAACAAGTCCTGCTCCGGCTATGTAAACACCAAACGATCTGAATGGCCGCCGCATAAAAAAACCGTCCTCTCGCATAATGCTGATCCAAATGGCATAAACAGCCACCGGTATCGTGGTACACATGTATCATGACATTATACGAAAAGACGGCTTGACTGATGCACTGCAATACAGTCATTTATCTTTCCTAAGTTTATCTTGTTTCCCATTCCTTAAGCTGCTTCGCCTGCTCATACAGGCGCACATAACTCGCATGCCGCGAGTCGGCTACCGCTCCGTCCTTGACGGCTTGCCTGACAGCGCAGCCGCTTTCCTTGACGTGTGCACAGTCCAAGAAGCGACACCTGCCGATATATGGCTCAAATTCCCTGAATAAATGCTGGAGCTTATCCCTTACAATCAGCTCCATCTGCTCCATGTCAAAGGATGAAAACCCGGGCGTATCGGCGACCACAGCGCCGTTTTTCAGCTTATACAGCTCCACATGCCGTGTTGTATGCCGGCCTCTCCCCAGCTTCTGGCTGACATCACCCACGGTCAGGTTGAAGTCCGGCTCCAGTACATTCAGTATACTGGACTTCCCTACGCCGGAATTGCCGGTGAAGGCGCTGACTTTGCCTTTTATTGTTTCAGCCAGCTCGGGTATCCCTTCCCCTGTCTCGGCGCTTGTTAAAATAGTCTTATAACCGGCCTTGCTGTAAATGTCATAGAGCTCGCCGCCCCGTACCAGATCTGACTTGTTTATACAGATGATACAGTCACAATTGTTGAAGGCGGCAATTGCCGTCATCCTGTCAATGAGATACGGATCAGTCACAGGTATGACAGCGGAGGCGATGATAACCAGCTGATCGAGATTTGCAATCGGTGGCCGGACAAACGCGTTTTTGCGCGGCAGGACCGATTCAAGAATCCCCTTGCCGGCTCCGGTAATTGTAATCTCTGCAATATCGCCGACAAGCGGTTTTATGTTGTCACGACGAAAACGACCGCGCGCCTTGCACTCGATCGTTTCGTTTTCGATCTCTACATAATAGAAACCGCTGATGGCTTTAAAAATTGTACCTTTTTGCATTCTTAAGGTGTCGTCGTTGTCGGCGGCGACGGCGATGTGATTGTCTCCGTTACCGCCGGCGATTCGGAAACGTCAGGTGACACAGGGTCTGACGGTGATGGCGGCGGCGATGGTGACGCCTCTACGGGGCCATCCGATACGATCAGCTCCACCTCCGATTTGAAAGGTGCTTTTATGCCGGGTGCCGGTGTTTGTGTAATGACATATCCCTTTGGGATTTCCGCATCGTTTCTATAGACGGCCACCGGGACAAACCCCCAGGATTCCAGGCGGGATTTTGCGTATTCATAAGACCTTCCCTCAACATCAGGCACCTCCACCGTATTATCCTTCGGACCGGTGCTGTAGATAATGTAGACGATCTGATCTTCTGCCAGTTCTTCACCCGCCGCCGGGACAGTACGAATCACATAATCTTTTGTGATGTCCTCATGAGACTCAGGCTCTGTTTCAATTTTAAGGTTCATTTCCAATCGCCCAAGTTCAGTTACTGCTTCTCTGTATTCCTGATTGATATAATTCTCCATCACCACAGGCGGCTTGGGGCCTTTAGATACAGTGAGGCTGATATCAATCAATTCCGTCTTCTTTTCTATCATTCTGTCGGGCGTCTCGCTCTGCCAGAAAACGTAGCCTTCGGTTGCTTTATCATTGTATTCTTCTGTCATCGTAAAGCGATATAACGCTTTCCATTCCTCGTTTGCGCTGATGTCATCGTATTTCATACCAATGAATTTTGGAATCCTTATCTCTTCTTTTTCCTGAGGAAACATAATCGGAGATAGTACCTTTACAATAAATATCACAGCGCCGGCAAGAAATGCAACGATGAGGAATATGGCAACGAGCGTTGATGTACTTGACGCCCTTTTTCTGCTGCTGCGGTATTCCTCTTTCGTCATCTCAGCCTTTTTGACTGGTGTACGAACCGGCTTCGGCAGTGTGCGTTCCGCCCTGGCAATCACTCCCGACGGCACTTCACGCGTCGCCTGATCGCTGCCGTAACGCCCGGCCGCTTCGTTGACATAGGAAAAACTGATTGCGGGGTTTTTCCTGAACTCCTCCAAGTCATTGAGTATTTCGTCCGCTGAAGTGTATCTGAGATTGAGATCCGGCTCCATCGCGTGCATGGTGATGGCTTCAAGGCCGACGGGGATCTCGGGATTGATATCCCGCGGCATGAGGGGTATCGCGCTTATGTGCTGAATCGCTACAGAGACGGCTGAATCCCCCTCGAAAGGCAGATGGCTCGTCAGCATCTCATACATGACGACGCCTAGAGAGTATAGATCGGTTCTGGCGTCGATATGGCCGCCCTTGGCCTGCTCGGGTGAAATATAGTGGACGGAGCCCAGCGCCTCCTGGGTTAGCGTATTCTGCGTTGACTGCAGCCGTGCGATTCCAAAGTCGGCTACCTTCACGCTGCCGTCCTTGACTATCATGATATTATGGGGTTTTATGTCACGGTGGATGATACCTCTGGAGTGCGCATGGCTCAATGCTTTTGCGACTTGGGTTGCAAAATGGAGGGCTTCCTTCCAGTTGAGAAGGCCTTTACGGTTGATGTATTGTTTCAGCGTGATGCCTTCAATAAGCTCCATGACAATATATTCGATATTACCTGAACGGCTGACATCATAAACGGCGACAATATTCGGATGCGACAGCATCGCGACAGCCTGGGATTCCGTTCGGAATCTCCGCCTGAAGTCGGCGTCTCCCGACAACTCGTCTTTAAGTATCTTTATCGCAACAAGTCTGTTGAGGCGGTGGCAGCGCGCTTTATACACGACCGCCATGCCCCCGGACCCGATTTTCTCGATAATTTCATAACGATTGTCGAGAAGCTGACCGACATA
>CAZVLO010000106.1:0-8985 GCA_964628265.1 uncultured Papillibacter sp. | reverse complement strand
CCGAATAAAATCAATTTTGGGTGTTTTCAAACTGCACTTTTCTTGACAAGTCCAAGTTTATCTTGATAAGTTCACAACAAGGTACGCGATACCGCCTACAAAAATGATCACACCTGCTATATAAACTCCAATTACTTTTCGCCTGCCGATATAGCTTTCATCATCTGCCAGCTTCGATTGACTGGCACCATGCATGAAAATGCCCACGCCCAGCAGCATCACGCCAATATAAGTCTTGGCAACATCAAAAAATTCTATGAGCAATAAAACAAAGCTGATAACAATCAACGCCGAGCTGATAATCCTAAATCTGCCCGCCGGAGTACTGCTGCCCATTGCGTCAGATTTTAAAGCCTTGCCACAGTTCGGGCACTTGCCGGAAGCGTCGCTGACAATTCTTTTGCAGCCGGGGCAGTTGATCATAGCCATATTATTTTTTCCTCCGAGCATTTAATGCATGATGAATTCTTTAGGCGGCGCGCTCAGTGTTCTTTCAGCTCTGTAATTCTCTCTACAATTGCCTGGTATCCCGCTTTCCACTTCTCAGCCGCTTCGGTATCCCCTTCTTCGACTGATCTCCTGAAACCATTTTTATATACATAAGACTTATGTACAAGAAGTTTTATTATCCCCTCTTTGGTCATAAAAATGCACTCCTTCGTCAATATATGATTCATTATATCATATTTTGTCTGAAATTGCAAAAGTAAGGAGTGCGAAATGAAAAGCCAGTGGATGCCGATGTTTTTACGGCGTCGGTATGCTGATATAACGCTTGAGCATATCCGGCTCGATACAATGTGAATGCGCCTCTTCATATGTGATCTTGCGCGTGTTCACAAGCTGCGCCAGTGAATAGTCCATCGCCAGCATGCCGCCTTTTATGTTTGTCTGCATTACCGTATTGAGCATGTGTATTTTGTTTTCCCGGATTATGTTACGTACGGCGTCATTTGCGAGCAGGACTTCCTGCGCCAGAACTCTGCCCTTGCCGTCTGCCAGGGGCAGCAGCTGCTGGGACATAACGCCCTGCAGCACACTTGCCAGCTGTGCGCGGACCTGCGCCTGCTGGCTGGACGGAAACACGTCGATGATACGGTCTATAGTCTGGGCGGCGCTCGTTGTGTGCAGCGTGGAGAGGACGAGGTGCCCTGTTTCAGAGGCGGTGACGGCAGTGGAGATGGTCTCCAAGTCGCGCATTTCTCCCACCAAAATAATATCGGGGTCCTCACGAAGCGACGCGCGCAGCGCCTTGGCAAAGGACTTGGTATCGTCGCCGACCTCGCGCTGGTTTATTATACATGTCCCGTGCCTGTACAAATACTCGATGGGGTCCTCAATCGTTATAACATGACTGGTTCGCGTATGATTTATGTGGTCTATCATGGCCGCAAGAGTTGTGGACTTTCCGGAGCCCGTCGGCCCGGTGACGAGTATCAGCCCCCTTGGAAGCCCGCAGAGAGTTTTTACGCAGGGCGCCAGGCCCAGCGAGGAAATATTCGGCACACCCGGCTGAAGAATCCTAATGGCGAGACAGTAGCTTTTCCGCTGCCTGTAGGCGTTGACGCGAAAACGGCCTTGAAAAGGTATGGAATAGGAGAAGTCAGCCTCTCCGTTTTCTTCCAGCGACTGCTGCAGATGCTGCGGCAGGATGCTGTCCAGAAGTGCCTTCGTATCCTCCGGCGTCAGTGCCTTTTCGCCTGCCTGGTGAAGCTGTCCGTTGATTCTGTAGATTGGTGGCATTGCCACCGTCAGATGGACGTCCGAGGCTTTCTGATTGATTGCATCCATTAACACTTCGTCAATTATGTACGGCATTTTATCCTCCCGTTTTGTTATACGTGTTTTAGCCCTCGACGTTATAGGTCACCCTGGCCAGTTCCGAGGTTGTCGTGACTCCGTCAAGTACGAGCTTCACGCAGCTCTCCCTGAGGGATTTGGTTCCAAAGCGCGCGGCCGCCTGGCGCATACTGTCGATGGAAGCGCGTCGTTCAATCTGTTCGCGGATAGCTTTTGTTACGGTTAAAACCTCATGGATCGCGGTTCTCTTCTGGTACCCTGTAAAGTTACAGGCGGGGCAGCCCACTCCCTTATACAGCTCTCTTGGCTCATTGAGGTTGAGGAGCATCATTTCCGCGTGATCAGGGCGGTACGAAACCTTGCAGCGTGTGCAGATTCTCTTGACCAGGCGCTGCGCCACGACGCCGACAAGAGATGACGAAACCAGGTATGGTTCGACGCCCATGTCGACCAGCCGCGCGATGGAGGAGGCCGAATCGTTGGTGTGAATGGTACTCAAAACAAGGTGGCCAGTAATTGATGCTCTGATAGCTATCTGCGCTGTTTCCGCATCACGGATTTCTCCGATCATGATGATGTCGGGGTCCTGCCGCAAAATGGAACGCAGACCGCTGGCAAAGGTCAGGCCGGCTTTATTGTTGACCTGCACCTGATTGATTCCCTTGAGCTTATATTCAACAGGGTCTTCTATTGTAATAACATTGACATTCGGCTTGTTCAGCTCCATGAGCAGGGTATAAAGCGTTGTTGTTTTGCCCGAACCGGTGGGGCCGGAAATGAGAATAATCCCGTTGGGGCTTTTTGTGATTCTATCCAATAACTCAAGATTTTCCGGAGTAAACCCCAGTCCGGTCCTGGTGAGCTCCAGCCCCTGCTGGCCGAGAATTCTGATAACAACCTTTTCGCCGTAGACTGTCGGCAGAACCGATAACCGGAGGTCAACGCTGGAATGCTCGGTTTTAAACTCGACGCGTCCGTCCTGGGGGATGCGTTTCTCTGCGATGTCCATCCCGCCGATAATTTTCAGTCTCGTGGTTATCGCGGAATGTGTTGCCATGGAGGTGTGCATGGCCTCCTGGAGCTCGCCGTCGATCCTGAAGCGGACGATCATATCGCTCTCGGTGGGCTCCACATGGATATCGCTGGCGCGGCTTTTGACGGCGTGGGAGATCATTGAATTAATCAGACGGACAACAGGGGCGTTGGATACCTCGCTATCCGATAATTCGGCGAGGCTCGTCAGCTCTATGAGAGAATACTCCCTGCTCAGCTCTTCAACAGCCTTTTGGGCGCCTTCGTTGCTGTAATACCTGTCAATGGCGTTTCGTATCTCCGCTTCCGGGGCGACGCATTCTTTGATATCAAGCCCCGACAAAACACGGAGTTCATCGATGATCTGATAGTTCAGCGGGTCGCGCATGACGACGGTCAGGTTACCGTTTTCCTTTTTGATGGGTATCACCATATGCTTGAGCGCTATATTCTCCGGAATGGTCAGTACAGCCTCGGGATCGACGACTGTGGCGGCAAGATCCACATAGGGAACGCGCAGCATATATTCCAGCGTTTTATACAGCTGAATTTCACTGATGTATCCGAGGCTGACCAGAATCTCGCCCAGAGGCGAATCCTTATGGCTTTGTATGGCCAGTGCCTCTTCGAGCTGCGCTTTTGTGACCAACTCCGACTCCACCAGAATCTCGCCCAGTTTCTTCCTGGATGTACTCAAGTATTTTCACTCCAAACTGTTTCATTTGCACAAGCTTTGCGATCTGTTGTATGATAGGGACAAAATCAGAATATCGGGAAGTGGCCAATATGAACATCGTGATACCTGCCGCCGTTTTTATCCTGGGTCTCGTCATTGGGAGCTATCTGAACGTCTGCATATACCGCATTCCGAGGAGCCTCTCCACCGCGGCGGGGCGTTCGCGCTGTACCGCCTGCGGTAATATCATCCGCTGGTATGACCTGATGCCCGTAATCAGTTACGTTTTGCTCGGGGGCAAGTGCCGGAATTGCGGCGAAAGGATTTCACCGCGCTATATATTTGTGGAGCTGCTGACCGCGGTGTGTTTCACAGCGTCATTCCTTACGTTCGGCTTTCATCCGAAAGCTCTGCTCGCATGTGCGGTGCTCGCCGTTCTAATCGTCGCGGCGTTTATTGATGCAGAGCATAAAGTAATACCCGACCGGCTTGTTGCCGTCCTGTTTGTTCTGGGTATTATCCACGTTTTCATTTCCGGTGAAGGCTATTTAAGCCATATAATCGGATTGTTTGCAGTCAGTGTGCCGTTTCTTTTAATCGCGCTGCTGACTGGCGGCATGGGCGGAGGAGATATTAAGCTTATGGCTGCCGCCGGCCTGTTCCTCGGCTGGAAAAGCGCCGTTTTGTCGGTAATAATCGGCTCAGCCGCGGGGGCTGTTTACGCGGTATATCTTTTACTGGCAAAACGTGCCGGCAGGAAAAGCGAGGTCCCCTTCGGCCCGTTTTTATCCCTGGGGATTGGCCTGTCCGTCCTTTTCGGAAGACAAATTATCGATTTATACTTAAAGGCTTTCCTGATGTAACCCTTTTTTTCTGCGTTTTTTTCGGATAAGGCTTTTTGAAGGGCGGAGGTCGGGGGTCAGCTTCAGCAGGATATCCAGCGTGTCTTTAATATAAAGCTTTCCCAGATCTTCATAGTCCAGCTGCATAAATGAATCCTCGGCCTCCTCGATGATGAAATCCCTGGCAGCCGTAATTCTGTCCTTTGTCAGCTTCACATACTCCACGCTGAATTTTTCAAGGGAATCCGCCAGCTCATTGTAGAGACTCTTTGTGAAAAGATAGGAATAAGCGGACAGCTCGTGATCGTCCACGATGACAAACTCCCCGAAATCCGCCGCCATATATCTGCCGTCGTGCCGCAGGCTGATTTGGCGTATATAGGGGATATAGCTGTTTAAAATCTGCAGCTTCAGCTTATTCCGGCTGAAATGCTCCTTCAGGCGGCTATAGGATATCCAGTCCGAAAACTTGCTCTGGAGCTCAGGCGGTATCACTGACCACAACGCTGACTCTGCCGGTTCGCCCCATCTTTCCAGAATGTATGTGTTGACGTCGGTCATATACTCCGTTCTGTCAAGGCACGCTAAGTAGTTGATCAGGATCTTATCGGCCGATGCCGGCTCAGTTATTTCGAATATATGGAGAAGGCGCTTTTCATTCAGGAGGTAGCCTTCTTTTTTACACCCGTAAAAATACTCCTCCGTCAGACGGACGGTCAGAGGGCTGTCCGGCAGCAGATTTTCCCGGGTCATAAAAAGACTCAGGGGTATCGTATGCGCGTTCAGCGCGTCAATCAGCACCGTAAACCCGTTTTCGGCCGTGAACAGCGCGAGTTTGCTGTAGGGCATTGCCGTGCGGTCCCCGGCCGGCAGTTGCCCCAGCAGTATCCGGGCACCCTCCAGAACAGCCGGGTTCCGGAAATGATATTGAAAAAAGGGCCAGTACAGCTCAAGAATGCGCCTGTTGGCCCGCACAGCCAAAACTTGCAGGATGAAGTCCGTTGTGTTTTCGTCAGCTTCCGGCAGCAGCAGTATCAGGGACTCCACCACTTTGCTTTTGAGCTTTAGGGCATAGTCCCGCAGGGCGCGCCCGGTCAGCTCCTTATTGGAGTCAGGCACGCTGATAAGCCGCTTATCCGGTGGCCTTTCCGGAAATTCAGCGGGTAGGAAAAATCGCGGAGCCAGCTCCGTGAGACAGCGTTGGAGCCGCACCGGTACATAAATCGCTTCGTTACTCATTGTGGTTTTTGTTCACCGTTCCTAAGATCACGGGCAGATTTTCGACAGATTCGCGTATGCTCTCCACGGTGTTTGCAAGGCGCGCGCTGACCTCCGCAAGGCCGGCGTCAAACTCGGAAAATGTCTTTCGGGTACTGTTATTCAGTTGCTCGGTGAAAATCCCCACCGACTCGCGCAGCGATTCCGAGAGCGTGGCCACGTCGATATTGAGGTCCTTGGCATACAGGCCCATGCTCCGGGACTGCTCCTCGAGATTTTGCAGAAGCATTGTTGTACTGCCTTCAAAAAGCTCGGTGGCTTTGGAGATGTTCCCCTCCAGCTTGTCCATAACGCCCGTGGCGTCATTGGAAAAGCGGGAGAATATATTCTGAATTCTGAACTCCAGTTCATCCAGGTTCGTATTGCCCTGCTCCTCCACCCTGCTGAAAAACTTATCGTATTCTTCCTTCAGGTGTTCTGTTTTTTCCGCAAGGCGCCGGACAATTTCGGCGCTGCCCAGAGAGGCCTGGTTGATGCTCTCGGCAATTTCGTGGCCGACGCCGTCCATAGCCTTGTTCATCTCAACAACGACGTTTTCAAGCAGCTGCGCGGCGGCGCGGGCGGCTTTTTCATACTGCTCCGTACCCGCCAGCGCGAGCGAATCCATCGTTGCGGCGAGCTTTTTGGACGTGTCGTTATTGGAGCTGATCGTCTCGTTCATGGTCATCAGCAAATGGTCGGAGTACCGCTCGAACGCCTCGCTGACAGTTACGCCCACCGAGGAGGCCAGACTTTCGACGGAATTTGAAATCCGGCTGTAGGTTTCACTGTTGGATGCGTTTGTCTGCTCAAAGGTTTCGGACAGCTTCTGCCATACCCTGTCGAAGCCGGAGTCCGCAGCTTTGCCCGTCTCCTCAATGAGGTATTGGACGGCACCGCTGATCTTCCCGAAGGTCTCGGCATTTGAGGCGTTTGTTTCGTCTACGGCAGCAGTGATTTTTTCGGAAATGAGCGCGAAGGCGCGCTCGTTTTTTTCTGCTGTGGAGGCAATCAGCTCTTTAACCGAATCGGATACGGCCGCGGTGGTATCCGTCAGCTTTTCCGCGACGGCTTCTGTCATGGCGTTCACCGTCAGAAGCTGATCTTCAAGCCGGGTCTGCATAACACCCAACCGCTCATAGGCAGCTGAGAGGCTCGTAAACACGCCCGCGTCACGCTCGTCGATTCTGCCGACGAGCAGCTCTGTCCGCGACAGCGCCTCCGTCATCTCTCCGATGTTTTGCCGTGTCAGCTCATGCTGGCCGGCAACGGACCGGCTGATTTCCGCCGTCTCCTTCAGGACGGCGCTGTCGGCGTTCAGGCTTTCATAGAGTTTGTCTGCGATTTCCTCGATATTTTGCTGTATGCCGTTCAGATGCACGCTGAGCTGTTCCATATCGGCCGTCATCGCTTTCATCTGCCTGGCGACGCTGCCGCTCAGGTTTTCGGCAAAGGCCTGGGCCAGCGCGTACATACCTTTTTCCTGCTGCCGGACGACGTCGCGGGAAAGCTGGGCGTGGGTCCGCTCCATATTCACTATGGCGGGCGAGATATGCTCCGCAACAGATTTTTCAAAGGCTTCCGCAACCACCGGGGTGATGCCCCTCACCGCGAAGTTGTCTATCTTGCGGGCGATTATTTTCGCGGTCTCTATAAAAGCCTCTGTATTCTGGCGGCTGGCGCGCAGAAGAAACGACGCCTGGGTGCTCTGGTTTAAGACAGGCAGAAGCGCTGAGAGCGTCCTGTTAAAATGGAGCATCGCGGCGAGGTTCTTTTGATTGATGCGGCGGATGTAAATAAACGAGACAATGTACACCGCCGCGACAAATATGATTCCGGCGCAGGCCGAGGCGACGCAGGCGCGCACCCGCCCCGGTGTTATTTCCACCGAAGAAAACAAAAGCGACATCAGCGGCGCCGCCAGGGACAAAACGGCAAAGGTCGGTAAAATCCCGTGGAGCACTGATAAAAACTTCTCCTGCCCCGGCACAGCAAAGATGTCCTCATATGTAAAATATGCGGACGGCTCCGGTACGTTTTCTCCGTTAAACAGCGCTTCAGCGTCTGTCTGATACCGCTCCCAGGTCTCCATCAGGGATACGTTGCCAGTTTTGCTGACTCTCACACCGACAGCCTTTATATTCTGTATACTGCAGCGCTTCTGCTTGTCCAGCTTCCCCGCCGCGTATTCAAGATTTTCGGCGGCGGTCCGGCTATTTTTGCCGTAAGGCAAACAACAGATCAGCGCCGCCGCCAGCGAAGCCAATGCGCAAATAAATACGGGCGCCCAGTATTCCAAAAACACAGATGACACCTCACGTAAAGAGATTTATATTAACCGTATCAAACTAATTATAATACTTTCTATTATGCGTTCTATTACACATTAATGTCAATGTCGATTTTTATCAACTGCGTCTGCGCTTGTTTTTGATGTCTGAAACATGGGTTTTATTCAAAATATATGAAATTAGTGCTATTTTTCGTGTAAATGTCTTGCTTTTTTCGATTTTGGCTTTATAATTACTTGTACTAGAATAAATTTTAGAATACATACTAGTATATATTTATTTTAGCACCAACGGTCTTACCAATGCAAAGCAATGAGAAGAAGTAAAATGACGAGATTTTAAGGGAGGATTATTATGATCAAGTTACTTATGAAACTCAGGAATCGCAAAGGCTTTACGCTCATCGAGCTTATTGTCGTCATTGCGATCCTCGGCATCCTTGCAGCGATACTGATTCCGCAATTTTCAGGCTTCCAGCAGAAGGCAAAGAGTTCCCAGGTCATGGTTAACGCAAAGCAGATCGCAACAGCGGCAGATGCATTGCTGGTAGAAAAGGGTTCAGTACCTGATGCAACAGAAATTGTTAAAGTCGCAGGCTCAGATATTATCGCTACGCATATTACGGGTATAAGTACTCCCGCAGCTGACGCTGATGGTAGCGGGCACGTATTATTTACTTACGTGCTGAAAATTGATGAGGTAACATACACTGCGACTAGAGCTGTCAATGCTGATGGGGAAGTAACACTGACTGTTAGTTACTGACCTTTAATTGGTAAGACGCACCTTAGATGGAAGCAATAATAAAATAATCTAACCAAAAAGAGTCAGCAGTTCGCACTACTGGCTCTTTTTTTGTGGCTATGACAAGGAGCGACTCCCTCCGCCTCCTACGGAGGCACCTCCCTCAAGAGGGAGGCTAAGGGGCGGGGGGGACGGGCTTGGAATCCCTCCACCGCTAATGCGGTCCCCCTAAGGGAGGCTTTTATGTCGTTCCCTACGAGGGGCGTTGCTTAGGGGTCGTGGATTCCCGTGGACTTGTCAAGAAAAGTGCAGTTTGAAAACACCCAAAATTGATTTTATTCGG
>CAZVLO010000105.1:909-9035 GCA_964628265.1 uncultured Papillibacter sp. | reverse complement strand
TGCGTCACCATGCTGGCCGCGTCGATTTCGTGATGGCCGGCGGAGATGTGGATCAAATCGACCTTACCGTCCAGTGCCTTGGCAATGGCGACGCCGTAGTCCAGATCATAACCTTCATCCCCTAAGTACTCCGCGCCGCTGAGGCGGATTTCGATGGGAAAGCCCGGCCCGACAGCTTCCCGAATTGCCTCTATGGCAGCAAGCGGAAAGCGCATGCGATTTTCAAACGAGCCGCCCCAGCGGTCCGTCCGCTTATTGTCCCGGGGCGACATGAATTGTGAGAACAGCCAGCCGTGGCCGCCGTGGATTGTCACCATATTAAAGCCGCACTGCTTGGCAAACGCGGCGCCTCTGGCAAAGGAATTGATGAGGCCTTCGATCCACTCCCCGTCCATGGCGCGAATGGGGATACCGTCCGGCCGGACGCCGTCGGTAAAGCCGTAGATAAAGCCCTCCCGCTCGGCCATAAAATTCGCGTTAACGCCCGCGTGATTGAGCTCCACAGACGCCACAGCGCCGTGGCGGGTGATGGCGTTTGCCGTCAGCGTCAGGCTGACCTTAGCCTTCACATCGTCCCCCCGCATTTGAAAGGGATGGCTGTGCCCTGCCCGGGAATCCGTCATAGAATCGCCCACGCAGACGGACGCGAAGCCGCCCATGGCCTTGCGCTCATAAAACGCCGTCCCGTCCTTCGTCAAAAATCCGTCCGCCGTCAGCCCAGGGAAATCCTGGGGCGACGCGAATATCCTGTTGCGGTAAAGCTGCCTGCCCAGCTGTATCGGCTCAAAAAGATGTTTATATTTCATATATCCGCCTCCTGTTATTGCCATTATATCACAAGATAACCGCAGGGAAAGGGCGGATATGGAATCCGCCCCTACTCAATATGTTTCGGCTGTCTATTTCGTCACCGGCATTTTTGTTCTTGCTTTTTTTGCCCTCACCTGTATGAGACCCTGGCTTCTGCGGCTGGTATACATATTGAGCGAGAGCGCCACGATGATGATCACACCCTGGACGAACGTGGTGTAGTCGGACGGTACGCCTAGCAGATTGAGCATATTGTTGATAATGCCCACCAGCAGCGCACCGAATATGGCACCCGCCGTGCCGCCCTCACCGCCGGCCAGGTTAAGCCCGCCTACGACCATGGCGGTCATAACGTTGCCCTCATAACCGTTGGCTGTCGTCGGCCCGGCGAGCATATTCTGGGAAGCAAGGATTATACCGCCGATTCCGGCTGATATGCTGCAGATAATAAAGGAAATAATCGTTGTGGATTTTGTCTTAATGCCCACCAGCTGGGACGCGATGGAGTTGCCGCCCGTGGCGTACAGCCGCCTTCCAAAGACCGTCTTGCTCAGGATAAATGTACAGATAACGGCATAGACGATGAAGATGACCACCGGCATCGGCACCGTGCCGAAGAGCCTGCCGTTCCCGAGCTGCTGAATGATCCCTTTACCGAGAATCTGTACATAACGTCCGCTGGTTACAAGCAAAACAAGGCCGTAGATGAGATATTTTGTTGCCAGCGTCACGACAAAGGCCGGGATGGAAAAGTACGTCACCAGGATGCCGTGTACGATACCCACAACGATACAGGCGGCGAGAGCGATCAGGACACCGGTGAAAAAACCGGCCGTGGTGAAGCCGCTGTCATAGGCGCTCTTGGACATGAGCACAGCCGCCAAAGCCGCCATAGACCCTACGGACAGGTCCATACCGCCAATAAGCACAACAAAGAGCATACCGCAGGCCATAATGCCATAGAGGGAGATCGCCAGCAGGATGTTGGTGGCGTTGGACGGTTTAAAAAAGCTCTGCTCGAAAATCACCATCACAATCATGATCAGGACGATAATCGTCAGCCGCTGACCCCATTGATTGCCGAGAAAATTCATAACTTTCTTCATAACGCAACGCCCTCCTCGGTGTGTACGCCTGACGCTGCAAGTAAAACTGCGGACTGCGTCGCTTTTTCATGTGAAAATTCTTCAAAGAACCGGCCGCCCTGCATCACAAGGATGCGGTCAGAGATGCGCGTGAGCTCCTCCAGGTCTGATGAGACCATAATAACGATAGAGCCTGCGATTGCCAAAGCCCGCATCATATGATACAGCTCATGCTTGACACCCACATCAACGCCGGCTGTAGGCTCATCCAGAAGCAGCACCTTCGGTTTGCGTGACAGCCACCGTCCGAGAACAACCTTCTGCTGGTTGCCGCCGGAGAGATTGCCCACGGGCAAACTCCGCATCGCCGGGCGGATGTCATAGCCTTTTATTGCTTCCTCGGCAAAACCGATCTCTTTCTTCCTGTTGACGACACCGAATTTTGCCAGCTTGTCGTAGCTGGAAATCGTCAGGTTTTTTTCGATTGAAAGGAAGGGTATAAATCCTTCGTTTCGCCTGTCCTCCGGAACAAGGCCGAATCCGGCTCTGATATTTTTAGCGACAGATCGGCCCACCGGCCTTCCGTTGAGCGTCACCGTGCCCTTGTCCGGCTTTGCAGCCCCGTAAATACACTTGATCAGCTCCGTTCGGCCGGAACCAACAAGGCCGCCGATACCGAGTATTTCACCGCCGTATGCCTTGAAGCTGACATCCTTCAAAATGTCTTTATAAGCGAGGCCGATAACCTCCAGGCAGTTGCCCTCATACCGGCTCCGCCGCTCCCGGCTTTTATCATCTGTGATCTCATGGCCGATCATCAGCGTCGTCACCTTATGAGGTGTGATCTCATCCTTCGTCAAAACGCCGACATTCTCGCCGTCCCGCATGACGGTGAGCCGATCCGACAGCCTGTATACCTCCTCCAGTCTATGGGAGATGTACAGGATGCTGGAGCCTTTTTTACGCAGTCTGTCAATCGTCTCAAACAGCTTTTCAGACTCCGAGGCGGAGAGCGAGGCCGTCGGCTCGTCCATAATAATAAGCTTCGCGTCCATTGACAGCGCCTTTAGAATCTCAACCATCTGACGCTGCGCCATACTTAGGGAGTCAACAATGGCCGTGGGGTCAAGGTCAAATTCATACTTGTCAATAAGCTCCTGAACGCGCTTGCGCATCTCCTTTTTTCGGGTAAAGCCATAGTGGCTGAGCTCCTGACCGATGAAAATATTCTCCGTGACATCCAATGCCGGAAACAGACTCAGTTCCTGATATATGACGGAAATCCCGCTGCATCGGGCATCCTGCCGGCAGGTAATATTCACAGGCTCTCCTTCGATATAAATCTGGCCTTCGTCCATGCTGTAGACGCCGGTAATAATTTTAATAATCGTCGATTTTCCCGCGCCATTTTCCCCCATCAGAGCGTGAACCTCACCGCGTCTGACATCGAGATCCACATTTTTCAGCACCGGAATACCGTTAAATTGCTTGCAGATGCCTCTGCACTGCAACAAAATGTTCTCTTCCATTTAAGCATCCGCCTCCTTCACCACGACAGGCTGCGCTTTCCTCCGGCCGAATTTGATCTTGTTAAATTGGGCGTCAAACGCGGTTGCCAAAACGATGATTGCACCTAAAAGGATCCACTGGTATGCGGTTGTCAGCTTATATTTATAGATGCCGTTTAAGATAAGCTGCATGAAAATGCCGCCCAGGAAAGCGCCGATCGCACTGCCGCGGCCACCACCCATTGCGATGCCGCCGACAACGCATGCGGCAATCGCCTGAAACGCAATGTCAGCGCCCATCGTTACGGGAGCCGCCATATTCTTGGCAACAACAAAGGATGACGATACTCCGGCGCAGGCGCCGCAGATGACAAATCCCATAGCTTTGATAAAATCGTTGTTGACGCCGGACATCAGCGCCGACTTGGGGTTTGAGCCCAGCGCGTGTGTATGCAGGCCGAATTTTGTCTTTGTCAGAACGATTGTTATAAGTATCGTCAGAATAACCCAGACCACAAAGATGTTATAAATACCCGCTATTTTTCCGCCTAAAAACGTAAAGCTGACATTGGTGATAATTTTGGATTCGATAATGCCGTTCTTCCTGAAGGCAATCAGCATCGCAAGGCCCGTATAGACAAAACCGGAGGCCAGCGTGCCGACAAATTCCGTGAGATGAACCTTCGTCACCAGGAAGGCGTTTATTGCCCCGCACAGGACGCCCGTGAGGATGCCGCCCAGCAAAACGACGATGCCGGGCATACCGGGGATAAATGCCAGCCGCGCGCAGACAAGGCCGCACAGCGTCACAATTCCGCCTGTGGACAGATCAATGCCGCCGCCGATAATGACAAAGGCAACGCCCAGCGCCACAATTCCCACCATGGATGATTCTCTGAGCAATTCAACGATATTTCTTGGGTTCAGAAATGAATCTGTCGTAAATGTAAAGATGACGGCGAGCATCAGAACAAGCGCCAGCGATATGAGTATCCGTATAGTTTTTGTGTTCATTCTATGGTTGAACCTCCACCTTCAAAGGCGTCTCTTACAGTACTTATTATGCTTTTTACGGGGTCAGTGCCGTGAGGCATGACCCCGTAAAAAGAGGTTTTATAGCTTGTGTTGATGCTTCTTACTGACCCATCAAATACGGGTAGCGGCTGACCTGCATGAAATAGTCGACATTATCCTTGTTGACCGGTATCAGTGTGTCATACATGGCCGGCGTGCTTTCATAACCGGCGGTGACTGACGTTGTGCCCGTCTGGATGAAGTACAGCGCCATATGGAACAGCATGTAGACGCGCGTATACGTATCGGAGAAGTTCGTGCCGAAGATTTTGCCTTCCTTGATGGCCTGGAAGACGGGCAGAGAGCCGACGTTACCGTATATGAGGATGCCTTCCTTATCACGGCCCGCGGCTTCAATGGCCTGCAGCGCACCGGCTGCGAGGTCATCAGTGGCGCAGTAGACAGCCTGGATTTCCCCGGTGTCGTATTTCGTCAGATGATCCGCCATGGCGATACGGGCGTTTTCCTGGGAGTATCCGGCAATGCTGGTGTCCTCAAGCATTACACATTTTGTGTTGGCGTTCATATAGTCCATGAAGGCGGTTCCCATTCTGCCGACGGCTTTCTGCTCGGCGGGGACGTCCAGGATGATATAGTTGCCTTCGTTATTCAGCTCCTTGGCAATGATTTCAGCCGCCAGCAACCCGGAACCGTAGTCAGTGCCCTGGAGATGGAAGGTGTGCAGTCCCTGTGTGCCGGAGTCCATGGTGAGGACCGGGATACCGGCCTGCTCCGCCTGAGCGACGGCGTCAGCGCTGGCAGCGGGGTCCATGATGCCGGTGATGATGGCGTCATACCCGCCGGTAATAGCTTCAATGATCATGGAGTTCTGCTTGTTGGGGTCATACTGCGGGTCGAAGGAAGTTACCTTGATATTGGGATAAATCAACAGGCAATCCGCGAAGGCAAGTTCGATGGGTTGATTTATCGGGCCGGCTGTGGAGATCGGTATGTAGGCGATATTAATTTCTTCTTTGCTGATGTCCTTGCCGTTACCCAGCTTGCTCACGCCGACCTCACTCATTTCGGTCGTGGGCTTCGCCGGAGCTTCGCCGGTATCAGGGGCCGAGGACGCCGGTGCGGAGGGTGAAGGGCTTGTCTGCGCCGTATTCCCGGTGCACGCAGTCAGAAGCGTTGCCATCATGATAATGACGAAAGCGAGGGCGAGTACTCTTTTTAATTCTTTCATTTCTTTCCTTCTTTCTTATTTTTTTAACATGGTGGAAACCATAGGTCTTTTCAGCTTCTGGGTAAAATAGACAAAACGCTCGCTTGTTTTTCGCAACCTTAACAAAAGTGCCGCTGATATCAGCACAATCATTAGTAAAAGTCACAATTGCATTATACTTCATGACGTATCAAAAAAGCTTTGTATTTTATCACGTATTCACACCGCATTTATTTGTATTATAAAACAACCGGACAATTTTAATAAAACCTCAATAAAAAAATTACCCGTATATTTTAGACAAATACTCCTGCCCGGGGCAGCGGCAATCACGACAATTCGCTGTATTTGCACATGATTTCCGCTTGGTCTGTGCACCTTCTTCTGCCGCGTGTCATGTCTCGACGTTTATAACTTGTTACAAACAACCGACTCCGTTGTGCTCTTTTTAACATATTGAAACGGCTCCGCAAGACGCTTTCCGCAGCTTATGCAATGTGTGCCAATATATGCCGGAAATATTCGACCTTTACTTTTATTGTTTTTTTTGTTATTATTTACTTATATACGTAATTATGTCTACGGGGTGCAGATGATGTCGAAGATACGCCAAAAGCAAATGAAGCGACGTTCCGAAATTCTCAGTAAGGTTATGAAGCTGACAGAAAAGACACCATTTGAAGATTTGAGTATCCGGGATATCTGTGAGGGGACCGGAATTTCCGTAGGCAGCTTCTATCATTATTTTAAGGAAAAATCCGACCTGGTAACCGGCCTGATGGATTTGATTGACAGCTATATGGAAAAGGAAGTCCTCCCGCAGCTGACATGCGACAGTGCACTTGAAAATCTGCGCCTCATCAGCCTCGGCTTCTCCCAACACATTGCAAACTGCGGCCTCGAGCAGGCAAAGCTGATTGCCGTGTATAAGCCCACCGATGTGGATGATTACGGCGCCCGTCGTTTAATCTTCCGCATGATAGAGTCGGTGGTCACAGCCGGTCAGGAAAGCGGCGAATTCCATAAGGATTTAACACCGGAAAAAACATCCGAGATGATTCTTACAGCTATCAGCGGCGTCGCCGTCGATTGGACACGCTGCAGGGCGAGCTACGACCTGGTGGAGCGCATGGGTGACTACACAGCGTTTTTCTTCCAGGTGCTCTTGGCCTGACAGACAAAAGAAGAGCAGACACAAGGTCTGCCCTAGGGACACGGCGTCAGCGGTATTGTTCTCAGCTCATATTCTCCCGTGACGGGATCTTTGTCCACATAATCGGCGTAAACGGCGGCATTCTCCGCGCAGAGCAGCGCAAAGCCGCGTTTTACGCCTTTTTTTATGTGTGTTACCGCATCGGTGTTGACGTCGGTTTTTATCGCCTTCAACCGGCTGTCGGGTACTTTCAAAACCTCCGGCAGACGCCCTTCGGCATTTGTCGCCAGCCTGTCGCAGGCCATGGCGTCACGCAGCTCCGCCCTGACCATGCCTTTCAGCGAGCTGAAAAAATCCAGCATAAGCGCCGTCAATTCATTCAGTGACATCCGTTTGCCTGCCCGCTCCGCCAGACAGCCGCCCGCGCGCAGGAACAATTCAAAAGGCGTGAGGCCTGTTTGTTCAAGTGCATAATCAAGGGTACGCCGGAACCGCCCGCTGTTGTAAAGGCGGTCCAGCGCCTTTTCGGCGGTCTGCAGCCTGCTCAGCTCATCCGGTGTCAGCCACGGTGTCCCGGTCACCTGATACGGCGGGTCATACGAAAATTCGCAAGGGAACTGCACCGGGTTTTCCCGCATGGGCGAGCCGTGCAGCAGCTTCAGAAATCCCAGTTGCAGCATGTGGGGCTTTAGAGCATACGCCGTGTTGAAGCTTTCGGCAAAGCTCCCGAAATCCTCATAAGGCAGTCCGGCGATCAGGTCGATATGGATATGGATATTCCCGAAAGAGACGAGACGCCGGATGTTCTTTTTCAGCCGTTCAATGTCTGTCTTCCTGTTGACGGCCTCGAGCGTTTTTTGATTAAAGCTCTGCAGTCCGATTTCAAACTGGAGCGCGCCCTTCGGCGCTGAGGCAAGCAAGTCCAGCGTCTCATCGTCCAGCAGATCGCCGGCGATTTCAAAATGAAACCGGACGCCCTGAGGAATCGCTTTGCCATACCGGTCAAGTATGTTCCGGAATATGTCCAGTGCCCGACGCCTGTTGACGTTAAACGTCCTGTCAACGAGCTTGACGGTCTTTGTCCCGCTGACAGACAGCAGCAGAAGGTCTTTTTTGACCCGCGCCAAATCAAAAAAACGAACGCTCTCACCTGCCCGCAAGTCGAGCTGTTTTCGTCCAGACAGGCAGAAGGCGCAGGAAAAGGGACAGCCCCGGCTGGTCTCCAGATAGGCCAGGCGCCCGTTCAGCGCCCCAAAATACGCGTCAGTGTACGGATTCGGGGGATCGTCAGGTGAACAATAAGGCGGCGCGGCGACAATATCCCTGCC
>CAZVLO010000105.1:0-823 GCA_964628265.1 uncultured Papillibacter sp. | reverse complement strand
GCAGGGCGTTTTTAATAACCGGCAGCAGCTTTTTGACAAGCGTAATGTTCCAGATATAGCAGCAGAATCCGACAGCCGCCGGGTTCTTATCAATAATACGTCCGGCGACGGCAGAGATATCCTCGTTCACCGTCCCCTCAATGACCGCTGCAGTCAGCCCGCCGCCGCCGAACGCCTCAATCCCGGCCAGCAGATACCAGGGTGCCAGCGAGGAGTGGATGTATTGGGAATTGAGCATGACGATGGCGGCGTGATATGGCTTCATAAACAATCCTTCCTCATTTGTGATGGTATCCTGTAGGGCGGGCTGTCCTCAGCCCGCCGTTCTTGACGGCGCAGCTTTTATTTATGTTCAAACGATAGAATATTTAAGCCGGCGAAGGTGGCAGCTCCGGGGGCGGGATGCGGACATCCCGCCCTACGCATCTTTTATTTTGGTTTCTTCATCGATAATGATATCCGTTTTTTCTGGAGGTCGACGGCGAGAACGTGGACGTTGACGATATCACCGACCTTGACGACCTCGGCGGGGTGGCGGATGTAGCGGTCCGCAATTTCGGAGATGTGGACAAGGCCGTCCTGATGGACGCCGATATCCACGAAGACACCGAAGTCGATAACGTTGCGCACGGTACCTGTCAGCTCCATGCCGGGCTTGAGGTCATTTAAGTCCATAATGTCCGTCCGGAGCATCGGGGGCGGCAGCTCATCGCGGATATCGCGGCCGGGTTTCTGCAGTTCCTTAATGATATCCCGCAGCGTCGGAACGCCGATACCAAGCCCGGCGGCGACCTTTTCCTCCCCCGCTGTCTTCACCAGAAGC
>CAZVLO010000104.1:6534-9077 GCA_964628265.1 uncultured Papillibacter sp. | reverse complement strand
GCTCTGCGGGTCGATCATCGAAGACAGACCCCCGCTGGCCCGGGGTAAAGTGCGGTATTACGGTGAACCGGTCGCGTTGGTTGTGGCCGAGAGCGCTTTTCAGGCGTCAATGGCCGCCGCGCGCATCAAAGCGGATTATGAGCCGCTGACTGTGATTCAGACCCCAGGCCAGGCGCTGGCGCAGGGCGCCGTTCTGATTCATGAGAATTTAGGGGCTTATAAAACGGCTGTACAGGATGTGTACCCGGAGCCGGGTACGAATATCTGCCACAGGGAAAAGGTGCGGAAGGGAGACACAGCCAAAGGCTTTGCCGAAAGCGCCGTGACGGTGGAGGGGCGCTTTACGCTGCCGCAGTCGGATCATATCGCCATGGAGACGAGGTCGGCCGAGGCGTCGATTTCTCCGGACGGGACAGTGCGTATCCGCACCTCCTCACAGGCGCCCTTTGAGGTCCAGAAGCTGCTGAGCAGCCTGTTTCAGCTGGAAGAAGCCAAGGTGGTCGTCGAAACGCCCTTTGTTGGTGGCGGCTTTGGCGGGAAAGCGGCTGTTCAGCTGGAGATTCTGGCCTACCTGGCCTCTAAAGCCGTCGGCGGCAGGTCGGTCCGCCTTGTAAACACCCGGGAGGAAGACATCGTGTCCTCGCCATGCCGGATGGGTCTGGAGGCAACCATCCGGTTCGGGGCGACCAATGACGGAATGCTCCGGGTCGCTGAGATGACGTTTCTTATGGAAACGGGCGGTTATGCCGATATCGGGCCGCGGCTGTGCAAATCCATCGTCGGCGGCTGCACAGGGCCATACAACATCGAGAACGTCTCCTGTGACAGCCTGTGCGTTTATACAAACCATCCGTATGTGACATCCTTCCGCGGATTTTCCCACGAATCCGTGACATTCTGTGTTGAACGCATGATGGACAAGCTGGCCCGCAGGCTCCGCATGGACCCCGCGGCGCTCCGGTATCAAAACGCCCTGGCACCGGACCAGACGTCACCCACTCAGGTGAAAATCACACTGAGCAACTGCGGCAGTCCCCGGGTGTGCATCGAGCGCGCCAAAAAGCTCATCAGCTGGGCGGAGGGCGACCGCCTTGAAATTGGCGGCAATAAGGTCCGGGCGAAGGGGATGGCGGCATTCTGGAAAACCTCCAACTCGCCGCCCGACGCTGTGTCCGGCGCGTTTTTGCATTTCAATACGGACGGGAGCGTCAACTTAAACTGCGGCTGCGTCGAGCTTGGCCCAATGATGAAGACGACGGCGGCGCAGATCCTGTCCGAAGCCCTGAAAATGGATATAAACCGCATCCACGTCAATATGGGCGTCAATACGGAATATGCGCCCCGACACTGGAAAACAGTGGCCAGCATGACGACATACATGCTGGGAAGGGCCGTCATCAACGCCGCTCGGGACGCGGAGATACAGCTGAAGAGCATGGCGGCCGTTGTCATGAAATGTGCCCCGGAGGATCTGGAGATTGAAGACGAGCGGGTTTATCTGCGAAGCGACCCGACGATATTAAGGACCTTCAAGGACCTGGCGCTCGGCTTCCATGATGAAAACGGAAATGCTCTTTACGGGCCGGTCCTTAGCAGGGGCGGGTTTATTATGAACGATCTCAATTACCTGGATAAGCAGACGGGCTGCGGGAAAACAGGCCCTTACTGGACCGTGGGCGCCCAGGCGGTGGAGGTGGAGTACGACAAGGCTGATTACACGTATCGCCTTGTAAAAGCAGCAACCGTCATCGACGCCGGGAAGGTCATCAATCCCGCCATGGCGGATGCGATCATCAAGGGCGGCATGTGCATGGGTTTGGGACTGGCCAGCCGGGAACACTTTCAGTATGATCCTACCGGAAAGGTGCTGGATACAAGCCTCCGGACGTACAAGGTCATGCACTTCGGCCAGACGCCTCAGTATCAGGTGGAATTTGTCGAAACGCCCTTTGTCGAGGGGCCTTACGGCGCCCGGGGACTCGGCGAACACGGTATCGTCGGTATCCCGGCCGCTTTGGCCAACGCACTGTCCGTGGCCGCGGACTGTGAACTGGACGCGTTGCCGGTCACACCGGAGAAAATCTGGCTGGCGACAGGAGGGCAGACATGATCACCTTTGACTTTGAGTACTACAGGCCGGATTCCGTTAAAGACGCCGTCACGCTTTACGAGCAGTTGGATTCTGTGGGTAGAGCCCCCGTCTGGTACGGCGGCGGCAGCGAGCTCATCAGTATGGCCCGGGTGGGCAATATGGGCTTCGGCGCCGTGATCGACATCAAAAATATTCCCGAGTGCCGGACGCTGGACGACAACGGTGAATATTTGAATCTGGGTGCCGCGCTGACTCTGGATGAGCTCAGCCGGTCGCAGAAATTCCCTCTGCTGGGCAAAACGGCCGGCCGGATTGCCGACCATACGATGCAGTGCCGCATCACACTGGGCGGCAATCTGGCCTCGACGATCATCTACCGGGAGATGGCCAAGTATTTCGCCAATATCCTGATGCCGATTATGAATAACCTCGGCTATGTCCTTTATGTGCT
>CAZVLO010000104.1:0-6524 GCA_964628265.1 uncultured Papillibacter sp. | reverse complement strand
GTCCTGCCGCTTTTTTTGTCTGACGCCGAAATCACAACGGCCGGACCCGGCGGTCTCAAAAAATACAGCCTTCGCGACGTTTTCAAGGAATGCCTGCAGCTGCCGAAGGGTGAACTGCTCGTCAGCGCAGCCGTCGAAAGGGAATTTGTCACCGCGCCCTTTTTTCACATCAAAAAGACGAGAAATGAAAAGATTGACTACCCGCTCCTGACGACGGACGTTCTCATTGCCGGAGGAAATCTGCGTATCGCCTTCTCCGGGCTCGCCTCATATCCGTTCAGGGATATTGCTGTTGAGGCCGTTTTGAATGACCGGCGCCTGACTTTTGAGGAAAGGGCCGAGCGTCTCGCTCAGTCCCTCGGCGGTGTACTGCTGGATGACATGAACGGCTCGGCAGCATACCGACGCTTTGTTTTGAAAAACACTGTTTTAAACATCCTGGAATCAATAAAGGACGCTGAAGTGCCATGTTTATGCTGACAGAAAAAGCGATTGTGACGCTCCGAATAAACGGCCTTGAAAGAGAGGCGGCTGTACGCCCGGGCGACATCCTGTTGGATACGCTCAGGGATGGGCTTGGGCTGACGGGAGCAAAACCCGGCTGCCTCAACGGCGACTGCGGCGCCTGCACCGTGCTGCTGGACGGCACGCCTATAAAGTCCTGCCTGATGCTGACGGCGGAAGCCGTCGGCCATGAAATCACAACCGTGGAGGGCCTTTTAAACACACCTGTCCAGCAGGCCTTTATCGATCTGTTCGCCTTTCAGTGCGGCTACTGCACGTCCGGTTTCCTCATGGTCTGCCATGCATACCAACAGATACCGATATTGACCACTGGCTGGAGAGCAACATCTGCCGCTGCACCAGCTACGAAGAGATCGGGAAGGCGGTTAGAGCGGTGCTGAACGGGAAATAAAATAATGCGGTGCGCATTCGTAGGGGCGAACCTTGTGTACGCCCTGTACGTTACTGCACCGCATATCGAAAGAGGGCAGACTAGGGCTGCCCTTACATCAATGAATAATGAAGCATGGGTAGAGTCCCCCAAAGCAAGACATGCCCGTTATCATTTATTTTGCTGTTTACTGTCCCATCATGCGGCACTCGCTCGCGCAGACGCGGCATTCGTCGGCACATTTGACGCAGTGGTCGTCCTTGAACATAGCGCAGTCCGTGGCGCAGGTGTCGCAAATCGTTGCGCAGAGATTGCAGATGTCCTTTGCAAATTTTGAATCCCGCGCCATGGAGCAGCCAGCCAGTGTGCAGATGCTCGCGCATTCGACCAGGGTGCTGACGCAGCCGGCGCGTGCCTGTACGTCCGGTTCGGCCAGGCAGGCCGAGAAGCATTCGTCGCAAGCCTGCGCGCACCGCTTGCAGGCGTCGATACACTTTTGATACTTGTTGGTTTGATTCGTTACGATTCCCATTATAGACTCCTTTAATTCTTATTGAGTTATTCCAGCCGGCTGCGGGCTTTGCGGGCTCGGGATGTTAAATTTGGGTGGCTGGGCATTCTGGAGATTGTTCGTACCGAAGAATTTACCCGGGGTGGACAGGTCGAAATACTGCTTCGAGTCCTGGGTAACGCCCCAGTCGGCAAGGGACCCAGTCTCCTCCAGCATGTTGAAGGCCATGCGGAAGAGGGTGTTATGCGCCTCCTCACGGTTTAAAAGAAAGTCGATGGCTTCGCGGACGCCCGCGTCGTTAATCTGCCGGTACAGGTACTGATAGACGACTTTCGCCCGCTGCTCGGCGGAGATGTTTGAGATGATATCTGCCGCCAAATCGCCCGTTGCCTCAATATATGCGCCAGTCCAGGGATAACCGGACGCATTTGTCAGTGCCGGGGTCAGCCCGGTCTGGACGGCGGCCTGGATATTGCCGGACGTTGTCGCGGCAGCCTCGACCTGATGTCCGTTCAAGAGGTTGATGAGCGTCGCGACCATCTCCATATGGCTGAGTTCCTCTGCCGCAATATCGAGAAACAGGTCTTTAATCCTCTGATCCTTGATCCTGAAGCTCTGGGATGCATACTGCATGGCCGCCTTGAGCTCCCCATGCGCGCCGCCCAGCTGCTCTTGCAGCATGGCCGCGTAATTCGGGTTGGGCTTGTCCACCCGGACATCTTTCAAAAGCTGTTTTTCATGCTTGAACATAAAGCGCCTCCTCTGAATCTTTTGTGTATGTCACTCTTTTAGTATTGTTCAGGCACAGGCTTCTTATGAATCCGGTATATAACAATTGCCATACCGACAAAAAAGTGTATAATAATGGCTATTCCCATTGAAGGAGTTATGAATCATATGAATTGCGTATTGATCGAAGAACTGGGTGAAGAGCATCTTTCCGGGGTTTTGGGGATTTACAATTACTACATAAAAAATACGACGGTGACGTTTCATGCGCACGAGTTGCATGCAGACGAAATGCGGGATGACTGCCATGGCCGAGGCATCGGCAGCATGGCGGTGCGGTTTATCGAGTATTATGCGAAAAAGAAGGGATTTCACGCGCTGCTGGCCGGTATCTGTGTAGAAAACGAAAAAATCATCGGCTGATACCGCGCCGCGCCTGACCGGTTATGCTGGAAATTAGCATGGGGAAACCTGTATTATTTCATGTTTGCTTAAGCGGTTGAACGGTGCTATAATCTATTAACCGTACACTGAGCCGCTTCAGCGGCAGGATCAATCACTATGGATTTCAGGTGGTTTGAATGCTTTCATCAGGGAAAATTACAATTGCGCGTTACCTTAAAATCGCCGTTGACATCGCCGCGAGGATCGTGGCGGGAGATTTGGAAATCGGGGAAAAAATCAAGGGGCGGTCCGTGCTGTCCACCGAGTACAATGTTTCGCCGGAGACAATCCGGCGCGCCATGTCGGTTTTGTCCGACAAGGAAGTCGTCAAAGTTAATATCGGGAGCGGTATTACCGTTTTATCGCGGGAGAAAGCCGTCGCGTTCGTCAAGAGCTTTAGGGATGACGAAAGCATCTCCGAGCTCAACCTGAACCTGCATACGCTCTTTGAGAAACGGAAGGAGATCGACGAGCAGATTTCCGGCACAACAAAACGGATTATTGATATGTACAAATATATGCGGACGGATCTGATCACCCCCGTGGAGGTCGCGCTGCCGGAGGATTCCCACGTCATCGGCCAGAGCATCGGCGCCCTGCAGATTTGGCACAATACCGGGGCCACCATCATCGGCATCGTCCAGAATAACAACGTCATTATCTCCCCCGGCCCTTATTACGAATTTGCTTTGAACGACAACGTCTTGATCGTGGGCGACGAAAACGTGATTGAAAGATTCAATATTTTTATCGCTGGCAAATAAGTTAAATTGAACAAAAGCCCTGCCGTTATAAAACGGCAGGATTTTTATTGCTGTTTTTATCATTAATACCAAATAATGTCTTGACATGCGCGGATACTGTGTGGTATCATCTCTAACAGACAATTTGCATGAACGCAATGGGTTGTTAGTAAAAATATAACAAATAACATGTAAGATAGACGACACGGTTAATTGATGCAAAAGGACGGCAATCATGTATGATACAATAAACAAGAATACGGTGAATGTTGGCATCGGCTTCGTCACGGGCAGGAAAAGCTTTAAGCAGATTGTCCGGACTTACGCCGAAAGCTGGCAGGAGTCAGGCCTGGCCGGTGGCAATAACGTCAGCATCAATATTTTCGTGGCATATGACCTGAAGTATAAAAACACAAAGCCTGAGGACTATACGAATCTTGACAAGCGGGTCAATGATATTGTTGACAACCCGCACTATTTAGGCGAAGCGGCGATCAAAAGCGAGACGGCGAAGCTCATAGGCCTTGGCATCGTCAATAAGGACGAGGCCGATCTGCTGTTCGGTGACGGGTATGCGAAAAAAAGAAATACCATCGTGTATTTTGCTCTCAAAAATAAGATCGACTATCTCCTGTTCCTGGATGACGACGAATATCCCCTGGCGGTGTTAAACGACGCCGGCGGGTTGATGTGGAGAGGGCAGAAGGTTTTAGCGACGCATCTGAAAACAATACCGGCGGCCGATATCACCTACGGGTATCACTGCGGTTATATCTCACCCATTCCATCCGTCCGGTTTAATGAGACCCTGACGGAAAACGATTTCAAGCTGTTTATCGAGACGATCAGCAACGACATCGTGACCTGGGATTCCGTGAAACAGAAAATGAACGACGGCGGCGTTACTTTCGCGCAAAAGAAAGTCGTCGAAAACAGATGCGTGGAAATCGTCAAGGAAGTAAACGGCGCGAAGTTCATTTCGGGCTCCAACATGTGCATCAATTTGAGAAATACGGATAACCTTTACCCGTTCTATAATCCGCCGGGAGCCAGGGGCGAGGACACCTTTCTGAGCACATGCCTTTCGGGCTGCAATGTCCTCAAGGTGCCCTGCTATTCGTTTCACGACGGGTTTTCGGCCTATCAGCATTTGCTTTGCGGGACCCTGCCGGAAACACTAAAGCCGATTCACGCGGGGAGAAAGGACATCAACGACCGGTTCCTGAGAGCCTGTATCGGCTGGAACAGGTACAAACCTCTCTATTTGTATATTACAAACCGCCGGGCTTACGATGACGAGATTTCAAAAATGAAGGAAAGCTTAACCTGTGTACTGCCTAAAATCAGCAGGTATTTCGGCAGTGACGAATTCATGAAGCTGAAGGCCGAGCTGGATTTTTACGCGGACAAGGTAGAAGAACATTTTGACATGTGCGAAGCCACAAAAAAGGCGTGGCGAAAGGTGGTCCGTTATCTGGGCGATGAGAATAGCCGGGTCCTGACACATGTAAACTGAACAACAGAAATCACAGCCGTAAGGCTGCGATTTCCTGCGCAAAAAAACCGGCCGTATAGCCGGTTTTTGTTCTTTATGAGTTTATGTTTAGCCGTTTGTTTCGGTGTTCTCCATTATAACCTGCTTGGGGAAGGCACTGTCACCGTGCTCCTTCAGGAAAGTCGTGTTGATGAAGCCCCTGATGTTGGCGCCATCCGCGATGGAAATGGAGTTTGTGCTGATATCGCCGGCAACGATCGCGTTGGGATGGAGCTCGATTTTGCTGCCGACCTCGATATTCCCCTTGACCTTGCCGTCAATGCTTGCGAACTGTGCCGTCAGGTCGCCTAAGAGGATGGAGTCGTTATCAATGTAGGTGCTCCCTTTCGCGAAAACATTGCCCTGAATGGAAGAACCCTTCATATCGGTATTACTGCAGATGAGATCCCCAATAACCATGCCGCGGATATTCGCGTCCTTAAGTACATCCACCTTACCCCGGACGTTGCCGTCGACAGTAATACTGGCCAGCGTGCGGATATCGCCGACAATCATTGTGCTTTTTGAGATGACGGTCATCTCATCGGACTGCCGGAACAATCTGTTGTATTCACCGCTCTGATCTGATGTAAATCCGTCGGAATGATAAATCGTTTGATCATCGAAGTTCGGCGGATTTTGCCAATCAGTTTCGTCCATACTCATAGCCAGCCGTGAAGATTCCTGGTCAAAGCCCGACACACTGTTGCCGTGGGGGCTGGTCTCTTCTGCCGGCGGCATTTCCAGATAGGAATCAAGGTCCGATTTATTTCTGGAGTTTTCCTCAAGCTCGGAGCCCACAAGGCCGCCCTTATTGATCAATTCTTTAAGTGCTTGGTTAAAATTCTCTTTCAGACCCATATGAGTTCTCCTGTTCTAAATGTTGATAAGTGCATGCCGGTATGCACATCGGTCAATGATTTTCTAAGCTTATAGCCCGTGAGCTGAGGATTTACCCTTCGTCAGCTTCAGTCACCCGGAGTTCGTCGAGCTGCTGCTGGAACAATGTAAAGTGATCGCTCAGGGTCTCATTGAATTGCTGCAGAATTTCAACCGTCTTATCATCAAATTTCTTTTCCAGCTGCTTCTGAACGGCGGCTGTCTCTGATCTTACCAAACCGGACAACTCGCGCTGTATTTCGGTCTGTTGCCCGGTTATCACATTTTTGTTGTTTGCCAGAGAATCTTCAATTTTTGTCTCCAACTCTGACATCTGGGTCGTCAACGAAGCATTCAGCTGTTCCTGAAGCTCGCTGATTTGTTCTTCTACCGATTTATCGACTGTTTGTCGAAACGCCGGTATCTGATTATCGAAAGAATCGTCAAGCAGATTCGAAAGGTTGTCGACCAGTTCGTTTTGGTCGGACTTGTCATACTGCTTAACAATTTCCTGCACCTCGGCGAGCTTTTTGCTTGTGGTTTTATACTTAATACCGTAATCGACTGCGAATATAACAGGGACGGCAATGAGCAACACCAGCACCGCGATTATGAGATGCCTGAAGAATCTAACGCTCCCAAAATACATTCATTTCACTCCAGAAAGGTTTTTGAAGGATCTTAAAATTCCGTGTATTTTGTCGATTTACGAGGTATTAACTTTGACTCATTATATGCTACTATACTTTTGCCGGGTGAAGCACACCAACCAGGTGTGCTTTTCTCGTT
>CAZVLO010000103.1:0-9167 GCA_964628265.1 uncultured Papillibacter sp. | reverse complement strand
GCCTCGTCGTCCGACACCGGGACATATTCGGCGCGGCCCAGGTCGTGCAGATGCGCATGTTCCGGGCCGATGCCGGGGTAATCGAGGCCGGCGGAAATCGAATAGACCGGCGCGATCTGCCCGAATTCGTCCTGGCAGAAATAGCTCTTCATACCGTGGAAAATGCCAAGGGAGCCCGTTGCAATGGTCGCCGCCGTCTGCGGTGACTCAAGGCCCCGCCCCGCCGCCTCGCAGCCGATAAGCCGGACGGCCTCGTCGCCGATAAAATCGCAAAACAGGCCGATCGCGTTGCTGCCCCCGCCGACACAGGCCAAAACGGCGCTCGGCAGCCTGTTTTCGCACGCAAGGATCTGCTTTTTCGCCTCCTTGCCGATCACGCTCTGGAAATCGCGCACGATCATCGGAAACGGGTGCGGCCCGACGGCCGAGCCGAGGACATAGTGCGTGTCGCGCACCCGCCTCGTCCACTCGCGCATGGTCTCGTTGACAGCGTCCTTCAGCGTCATCGTCCCGCTGGTCACAGGGTGGACCTTTGCGCCTAAAAGCTCCATGCGGTAGACGTTCAAAGCCTGGCGCTCCGTGTCCTCCAGGCCCATGAATATCTCGCATTCCATGTCCATCAGCGCCGCCGCCGTGGCTGTGGCCACGCCGTGCTGGCCAGCGCCCGTTTCAGCGATGAGCCGCGTTTTTCCCATTTTCTTCGCCAGTAGCGCCTGACCCAGCACGTTGTTGATCTTATGAGAGCCGGTGTGATTTAAATCCTCGCGCTTTAAATATATCTTCGCTCCGCCGAGATCTTTTGTCATGCGCTCCGCGTCATACAGGAGCGACGGCCTGCCTGCATAGTTTTTGAGCAGATCATAAAGCTCCGTGTTGAAATGCGGGTCGTTTTTGTAATGCTCGTAAGCCCTTTCAAGCTCGATAAGCGCGTTCATGAGCGTCTCGGGCACGTATTGCCCGCCGTGGACGCCGAATCGTCCTTTCATGGGTGCTCCTCCTATGGTGATGGTGATCGATTGGGGTAGGCGATCACAGATCGCCGCTACGAATAATTCTTATTAATTCACGTATCTTCGCCGCGTCCTTAACGCCGCCTGTTTCGACGCCGCCGGAAACGTCAAGGCAGTAGGGGTTAAGGTCAAGCGCCGCTTTGATGTTTCCGGCGTTCAGGCCGCCGGCGAGGAAATACGGCTTTGTGAGCTTCGGAATCAGCGCGTGGTCGAAGGTGGTTCCCGTTCCGCCGTAGGCGTCTTTTTGATACGCATCCAGCAGCAGGTACTCGCAGGGCAGCGCTTCGGCTGCCAGCACCTGCGCGGGGCTTTGGACGCGGACGGCTTTGATGACTGGGCAATCGATCCACCGTTTCAGCTCGGTAATATACGCCGCGTCCTCGTTACCGTGGAGCTGGACGAGGTCAATGATACCGTCACGTACAAGTGCCGCGATTCCGTCGATACCCGCATTGACGAAGACACCGACGGTTTTGACGCGCGTGTCAAGTCCTGTCTTCATTGCCGCGGCCTGTTCCGGGGTGACCCGTCTTCTGCTCTCGGCAAAGACAAAGCCGATGAAGTCCGGCAAAACGCCGTTGACGATGTTTATGTCCTGCAGATGTGCCAGACCGCAGATTTTGATTTTGACCATGATGATTAGAACCTTCCAATACAGGATTATCCTTTTAGCTCCCGAAGCGCTGCTTTTCTGTCGGTACTCCGCATCAGTGTCTCACCAATCAGCACGGCGTCAACACCTGTCTCCCGCAGAATTTCAACATCCTCTGCTGTCTTGATGCCGCTTTCAGCGACAAAGAGGATATCCTTTGGCACGAGCGGACGGAGCTGCACGCAGTTGTGAATATCTACTTCAAACGTTTTCAAATTCCTGTTGTTGACGCCGATGATCCGCGCACCGGCGGTAAGGGCTGATCTGACCTCCGCCGCGTCGTGTGCCTCAACGAGGGCCGAGAGGCCTAGTTCATCGCAGATGCTGAGGCATTGCCGGAGTGTCTCTGTATCCAGCAGAGCGCAGATGAGAAGTACCGCGTCAGCGCCGAGGAGCTTTGACTCGTAAAGCTGATAATCGTCGATTATAAAGTCCTTTCTCAGGAGCGGAACGCCGACATACTTTTTGATTTCGCACAAATGCTCGCTGCTGCCGAAGAAAAACTCCGGTTCCGTCAGCACTGATATAGCGTCGGCGCCCGCCTGCTCATAGTCCCGGGCGATGTCGATATGCTGAAAATCCTCAGCGATCACGCCTTTTGAGGGTGACGCCTTTTTGACCTCGCAGATGAAGGACATTCCGTGCCTTTTGAGGGTAGCCTCGAAGGGGAGTGAACGCGTCCTGTAATTCCCCTCTGAGGAGGGATGGCGCATAGTGACTTCTTCGATGTCGCTTTGTGACGGGGTGGTTCCCGGGGCGTCGCCAGAACCACCCCGGCCGGCTTTACCGGCCACCCCTCCTTTGGAGGGGAATTCTGAGTTGCTCTCTTCAGCAAAGCGGCGCATCTCCCGAGGCGAGACCGTCTTTTTCTGCTCCGCCACCCGCCGCCTTGCCGCTTCAGCAATCATGCTCAATATCATACCGAAGCCTCATTTGCAGCAAGCGACACTTCTTGTGTCATATGCGGCGCCTCTTTCGTGGCTGTCACGAATTCCTTCACTTTCGACAGCGCCAGTCCCCGGTCGATGAGCATGGCGGCCTGGTCAATCCCGTCCGATAGGTTTGTGGCCTTACCCGCCAGGTACAGGCAGGCCGCAGCATTTAACAGCACGATGTCGCGCTTCGGTCCTATTTCACCGTTAAAAATCGCATATGCGATTTTCACGTTTTCCTCCGCCTCGCCGCCCAACAGGTCGGATGGTTTGCAGTAGGTAAAGCCAAGCTTTGCGGGGTCGAGCTTATACTGGCGAAGCTCCCCGTTTATAACCTCACATACCGACGTTGACGTCGTCAGGGAAATTTCGTCTAACCCATCGTCGCCGTGGACCACCAGGGCGCGCCGGACACCGAGATTGGAGAGGACCCGCGCCAGGGGCATGACCAGCTTTTCATCATAAACGCCCATCAGCTGGATTGTCGCATATGCCGGATTGGACAGCGGCCCCAGGATATTGAAGATTGTGCGTGCGCCGATTTCTTTCCGTACCGGCGCGGCGTACTTCATGGACGCGTGGTGGTTCGGCGCGAACATGAAGCACATACCCGTGCTTTCCAGCACCTTCGCACTCTGTTCGGCGGTGAGCGTGATGTTTGCTCCCAGCGCCTCCAGGAAATCTGCAGCCCCGCACTTACTGGATACACTGCGGTTACCGTGCTTTGCCACCGGTACGCCGGCGGTGGCCACGACGAAAGCTGTCACGGTGGAGATGTTGAATGTATTGGAACAGTCGCCGCCGGTACCCACGATGTCAATCACTTCCGTCTCGCAGGGCAGCTTGACACACCGCTCCCGCATGGCAGTGGCGCAGGCCGTGATCTCTTCGATGGATTCGCCCTTCATGCGCAGAGCCGTTAAAAAGGCAGCGATTTGGGCGGCTGTGGCCTCGCCGCGCATAATCTCGTCCATGGCTTCTTTGGCTGTGTCAAAAGTCAAATTGTTACCATCAACAGTTGTCTTGATCGCGTCTTTGATCATTTTTCCGCCCTCCAATACTCAGGAAGTTTTTTATTATCGTCTCGCCCTGCGGTGTCAGGACGGATTCGGGATGAAACTGCAGTCCGTAAACGGAGAACCCCTGATGAGATACGGCCATCACCTCACCCATGTCGTCTTCGGCTATGATCCGGAGTATATCGGGGATTGTATTTTTCACGGCGGCCAGGGAGTGATAACGCGCTGAGTCGATTTCGTCCGGCAGGCTCTTAAACAAGGGGCTCACCGTATCGAGACGGATTCTGCTTTTCCTCCCGTGCATCAGCTTTTTCGCGCGGGCGATTGTGGCGCCGTACGCTTCGCATATGGCCTGATGGCCAAGGCAGACACCGAGAATCGGGGTTTTACTGCCAAAGCTTCTGATAACCTCCTCACATATGCCTGCATCCTTGGGATAACCGGGGCCGGGTGAGAGGATGATGTGGGAGGGCTTCAGCTTTTCAATCTCGGATACTGCCACCGCGTCGTTGCGGGCGACCATTATATCGGCGTTCATACCGCCCACCAGCTGAACAAGGTTATAGGTAAAGCTGTCGTAATTATCAATAATCAGTATCATCCGTCGTTCACCTCACCCTCGTTCGAGATCGCACTGATAACGGCTTTCGCCTTGTTCCCGGCTTCTTCATATTCCATCTCGGGCACACTGTCAGCGACGATGCCGCCTCCAGCCTGAACAGTTACCCTTCCGTTTTTTTTCACCGCCATACGGATGGCGATACAGGTGTCCAGGTTGCCGGTAAGGTCGATATACCCCAACGCACCGCCATAAATGCCCCGCGGCATGCCTTCAATCTCCTCAATTATTTCGCAAGCACGGATCTTCGGCGCGCCGGAGAGCGTCCCCGCCGGTAGAATCGCCTCAATGGCGTCCAGCGCGTCACAATCCGGCCTGATGTCGCTCTCCACCCTGGAGGCGATGTGCATGATCTTCGAGTACCGGTGGATCATCATATAGTCCATGACCTTGACAGAGGAGAATTTCGATATCCGCCCCAGGTCGTTCCGCGCCAGATCCACCAGCATGTTGTGCTCGGAGAGCTCCTTTTCGTCACCGAGGAGCTCCGCTTCCAGCGCTTTGTCTTCCGTTTCGGTTGTGCCGCGCGGCCGGGAGCCGGCGACGGGAAAGGTCGCCAGCCGCCCGCTCTGGAGCCGCACCAGCGTTTCCGGCGACGTGCTCATGAGCTCCAAGTCGTTTATGCGCAGAAAGACCATATAGGGCGAGGGGTTCGTCGTACGGAGGACGCGGTAGGCGTCCAGCAGGCTGCCGTCAAAAGGACTCTCAAAACGCCGGGAAATAACGGCCTGAAAAATATCGCCGCCGATGATGTATTCCTTTGTCTTTTCTACCATGGCACAGTATTGCTCTTTGGTGACGTTGCACGTAAAATCGGCGCCACCTTTGATTCTGGGAGGATGGACCGGCTGGGGCTCGTTGATTATGCGAACAATGCTTTCGATTTCCGTCACGGCCTTGCCGTAGTTCTCCATCAGCCGGTCGGTCCTCATGTTGACGATAACATGGATTTTCTGCTTTAGGTGGTCATAGGCGATGACCTTGTCAAACAGCATCAGGTCGAAGTCATGGATATCACCCTTTTTGAGCTTCAGGACAGGCTCGGCGTAGCCGATCATGGAATAGGCAAAGTAGCCGACGAGGCCACCGGTGAACGGGGGTAAATCGGGTAGCTTCGGCGCACGGTAATCGGTCAGCAGCGACCGCAGAATGGTAAGGGGCTTATCGGACCGGACTGTTTTCGTCTCCTCGCCCTCAATGGTGACGGCACCGTCCCTGCAGGTGACGCGCAGGATGGGGTCGTACCCGAGGAAGGAGTAGCGTCCCCATTTCTCGCCGCCCTCGACGCTTTCCAGGAGATAATACCGGCTGCTGATAAGCGCCAGTTTCCTGAGGAGCAGGATCGGCGTTGTGATGTCGGCGTAAATCTCTTTTGAAACGGGAATAATGTTGTAGTCCTTCGCGAGCTCTTCAATTGTTTTGCAGCTAGGTGAGATCATCGTGCTTCACACAATTCATCTGATGGGATGAAACTCCTTTCCTGAAATAAATAAAGTACCGGAAAAACAAAAAAGCCTTTGCCCCACACGAAAACATCATGTTTTCATGGGACAAAAGCCTCTGCTTCTGCGGTACCACCCAAATTGATGAAATAAATCATCCGCTCATCCGCATACCATCATATGCGCCCCGCTGATAACGGGCAGGGTCCCCGTCGGCGTCTACTCCCGGTAGCTCCAGTTTCAAGCCGCCCTCGCAAGCCCATTCGAAAAAATCTGTGCCGCCGCATTCACACCCTCTAGCGACTCTCTGGATACACCCGACCTTTTGTACTCTTCTTGCTCAAAGGTTTGTTATTTTTGATTGTTATGGTTTATGATATGGGAATATTATGAATATGTCTATAGTAAAATTTGATAAGCCTACGGCAGTTACCGGAAAGAAACTGTCTATTATTCCCAGAACAGCTGGTCCAGAGTTTTGCCCAGAGCGTGGCAGATGGCGATACACAGATTTATTGTCGGGTTCTAATCCCCTTTTTCGATGGCGTTGATTGTCTGGCGCGACACGCCGACAGCGTCGGCCAGCTGCTGCTGGGACAGGTCCAGCGCCGCCCGCGCCGATTTGAGCTTCAGGTTCTTCATTCCTGCTCCGTTTCCGTGTTCTTCCTGTCATAACGCCTTTTAGCTATAAAGACGGTAAGAATTACGATAAACATCAACGCCACGAACATATTAAGGGAGCCGTAGGTGAGCTGTCCCTCCGCGTTCACATAATCTCCCTGCGCTATCGCGCCGACACTGCTTATAAATATAAGAAAAAACCTCCGCATATCTTTTCGAATATTTTTTATCCGGAGTTACTGTATCATGCAATATATTATTTCAGTTATATTTTACTACTGTTAATTTATATCTTACATCCTACAGTTACAACCACTGTACAAACGCTGTCTTGTCGTGTTTGTTGAAGCCTGCCTGCTCGTAGAACTGCAGAGTGCTGTCCAGCTTCGAGCCGGTCATCAACATAATTTTATAGCAGTTTTCGTGGACGGCAATATCACGAGCATAATCCAGCACAGCCGCAACGTACCCCTTGTTGCGGTGATTTTCGTCGGTGACGACGTTTTCAACGAGGGCGTAAGGGCGTTGGTTATGCGTCAGATTTGGGACGATGAGGAGAACGCAGGAGGAGACGAGGACGCCGTCGATTGTCAGCACGATGATATGATGGTTGGCGTCGCTCTGGATGCGGTGCCATAGGGAGGCAAGCGCGTCGTTTATTTCGGGTATGGGGTTGTCGTGCAGCTGGGTATAGAGACTCAGCAAGGCAACGAGGTCTTTATGGGCTGCTTCACGGATTTCCATATGTATCGCTCCTCTCATAAAGCCTTCCGCATGCAGACGGAATGGATCATGCCCTGATAGGGGCCGTAATTGTCGATGATTTGATAACAGAAGCTTTTGTAGAGGCTGATGGAACGGGCGAGGGGGGCGCCTGTTTCAAGGAGGAGTGCCGTATAGCCTTTTTCGGCGGCTCGCTTTTCAAGGAGCGCCAATACCGCTTTTGAAATCCCCTGTCCCCGGTATTCCTCGCGGACAAAGACGCGCTTGACTTCCGCGACGCCGTCCTCGTAATGCCGGAAGCCGGCGCAGGCGACGGGAAAAGCTTCGTCGTAAGCGAGAACAACATCGTGGATTTTATCCAGCGTGTTGAACGGGCTGTACTGCGTCCGGTCGATGATATGCCCCGCGAGCTTTTCAAGAGACGCATCCAGCAGGATGCAAAGCTTTTCAAAATCACTGTTCTTTCCATCCGTCAATACAAAGGTCATGGCCGCCACCTCCATTTCAATTATTATACATTAACTTTAAATATTTGCAAACAGCGCGTGATATGATAAGCTGTTATTACTGGAGGTGACTTAAATGAAAATCGGAATGATCATTTTGGCCGCCGGGTTTTCCAAGCGGATGGGAGTTTTGAAGCCACTTCTCCCTGTGAGCGGAGAGAGCGCGCTGCTGCGTGCCGTGAGGCTGGGGAGGTCGGAAAAAATCCACAGTATCTCAGTCGTCACAGGCCATCGGCACGAGGAAGTCGAGGCCGAGCTTTTAAAATGCCGCACAAAAAACGTCAGGCACATTTATAACAGCAAATACGCCGAGGGTATGTTTACCTCTGTCAAGGCCGGTATCCATTCGCTTCCCAATGACATTGACGGTTTTTTACTTTTGCCGGCGGACTGCTGCGCTGTGAAGACCGAAACACTGGAAAAGGTTATCAGCACCTTCATCCTGTCCCGGGGGCAGGCAATCGTATACCCAACATATAATGGTGAGCGCGGGCACCCCCCGCTGATTCCTTACAGCTTTGCCGCCGGTATCAGGGAATATGACGGCAGCGGCGGAATGCGCGGCTTTCTCGCACCGTATCCTTACGAAGAGGTTGATACCGATGACAGGGGCATTTTGCTGGATATGGACACGCCTGTTGAATACGAAGCCCTGCTCACACATCTGGGCCTGCCGACGTATCCTGACGAGGAAACCTGCTATCGTCTGCTGGAAAAGCATACCACGCCTGAAAACGTCATAACACACTGCCGCCAGGTTAACACACTGGCGCAGCGCATTGCCGAGCTCCTCCGCGGAAAGGGTGTCTGCCTCAATGAAAGCCTTTTATCCGCAGCCTGTCTCCTGCACGACATTGCGCGGCTGGAACCGGAGCATGAGGCAGCGGGAGCGAAACTGCTCCTCCGGGAGGGATATCCGGCTGCCGCAAGACTCGTCGCCGCCCATATGGATCTGCCCGGCGGTTATAGCCCGACGCTCGACGAGACGGCACTTCTCTATCTGGCCGACAAGCTCTCCCGTTATGGCAAAATCTCAACGATTGAGGAAACCCTCGTTGCACTGCGCCCGCGGTTTACCGATAACCCCGCCGCTCTGGCGTATGCCGAAAAGCGGCTGGAGTACGCCCAGACTATACTCGATGTGCTGCGGAATTCGTATGAAATAACGTATGACGACATCGCCGCCGGTTATGATTAACAAGATTTGTAATCAGATTTTATTCAACATATCGGTCAGTTTTGTCATTTACATTTGATGGTGGTTTTGTTATAATCATTATGAAATATTATGCAAAAGCATACTTATTTAATGTACAAAGGGCCCCCATAAAAGCCGGTCTGTTCAATGACATCGCCGGTTTTGTCGCCCTAATATTTAGTGAGAGGATTTTAATATGGTTACGAGACTGAGAGTGTCAATCAACGGTGTGGAAAGGCCGGTTGTCTGCGATCTCGAGAAGGACAACCTCGCCGTCGTGCTCCGAAGGATGGGTCTTACCGGCACAAAAATCGGCTGCGGTACAGGCGTTTGCGGCGCCTGCTCCATCATCTTGAACGGTGAGGTCATCCGGTCCTGCACAAAGAAGATGAAAAACGTCCCCGAATTCAGCGAGATCACAACGATTGAGGGTATCGGCACCCCG
>CAZVLO010000102.1:0-9337 GCA_964628265.1 uncultured Papillibacter sp. | reverse complement strand
CGAATAAAATCAATTTTGGGTGTTTTCAAACTGCACTTTTCTTGACAAGTCCATTTCTCTGTTCCTTATGATATCCAAATGTGATAGACTGAAATATATAGATATATTGTTGGTGTGTTATAACGGAGGAATCCCATGAATTTCTCACAAATTAAATGCTTTCTGACCGCGGCGGACTGCCTGAGCTTCACGCGGGCTGCCGAAAGGCTGTATCTGTCCCAGCCGGTTTTGAGCCGCCAGATCGCCGCCATGGAGGACGAGCTCGGTTTCGAGCTGTTTATCCGGGAAAAAAAGTCGATCCGGCTGACGCCTGCCGGTCAGGTTATGACTGAGGGTCTGGAAAAAATGGCCCGGGAGTATCAGGCTCTTGTGGACAATGCCAAGGCTGTCCATAAGGGCTATGCCGGGAATCTGAATGTGGGCATGGTGGAGGGGCAGCTGCTCTGCCCGCCCTATTCGCCGGCCCTCAGCAGCTTTCACGAAGCTTACCCCGACGTCCGCGTCAACCTCTCCCGGCACACGCTGGCGGGGATGCAGCGCGCCCTTTCCGGCGGTGAGATTGACCTGGCTTTCGCGGCGCTCTTTAATCTGACAGACGAGGAGGAGCTGGATTATATCGCTGTGGGGCGGGCGCAGACGATGCTCGTTATCCCCAAATCCCACCCGCTGGCGGACAGGGAAGGGCTCAGCCTCGCGGATTTCAGGGACGATACGTTCCTGACCCTGCCGGAGACGGAATCACCCTTTATCGCCCGCTTTTCCGAGCGGGTGGCCAAGCACGATTTCTTCAGGCCGAAAACGCTGGAAGCTCCGGACATCGGCGCGCTGGCCCTTTGGCTGGAGGCGGGATACGGCATTTTCCCGCTGAACGAAAACCACGCCCTCAGAAATAACCCGAACCTTGTTTTCAAGGTCATGCCGGAGCTGGAGGATTCCATAGAAATCGTCATGTGGAAGAAGGATAACACAAATCCGCTCATCCGCGCGTTCGTCGCCCAATTTAATAATATCGGTGTGGATTAAACGGACCGGTGATACATATTGCTTATCAAAGCATGTGAAAAAGGTTCTTTACTGATTTTGCGCCTTAATTTAGAATATAAACAGAAAGAACATAAAGCATTGGAGAAACGGTATGGAAAACAACAAACTGACAGGTAAGTTTTACGATATTCAGGGCTTTTCCGTCCATGACGGACCCGGCATCCGCCTGACGCTCTTTATGAAGGGCTGTCCCTTGAGGTGCCCGTGGTGCCACAGCCCCGAATCCCAGGCCTTCCCCACCGAGCTCAACTGGATGGAGATCAAATGCGTCGGCATCGAAAAGTGCGGCAACTGCCTGAGCGTCTGCCCCCACGATGCCATAAAGCCAGGCAATAAGAAAAAAATGGCAACGGGCGACGAGGAATTAACCCTTGTCACCGTCGACCGGTCCAAATGCGACAACTGCGGCAAATGCGCCGCGGCCTGCACCTCCAAGGCCCTTTATATGTGCGGTACGGATTACACCATCGACGAGATCATGCAGCGGGTCAGGCGCGACATTCCGTTCTTCAAAAAATCCGGCGGCGGCGTCACCGTCTCCGGCGGCGAATGCCTCTGCCAACCGGAATTCCTGCTGGAGATCCTGAAAACCTGCAAGGAAGAGGGGATACATACCGCCGTGGATACCACCGGCTTCGCCAAGTGGGAGACGATTGAGCCGATCCTCCCGTACACCGACCTCTTCCTGCTGGATATCAAGGGCGTCGACTCCGAGCTCCACAAGAAAATTATCGGTGTTCCCAACGAGCTCATCCTGGAAAATGCCCGGAAAATGGCCAAGGCCGGAGCAAAATTCCAGATCCGCATCCCGGTCATCCCCATGTACAGCGACTCCGTCAAATCTTTCAACGACATGGGCGCATTCATCAAAGAACTCGGCGACGCTGTCGAGGTGGTCCAGCTCCTGCCCTACCACAGCCTGGGCACCGTCAAGTGGGAGCGCCTGCAAAGGAACGCCCCCATCCTCGAAGCCACACCCCCCTCCGACGAGCTGATGCAGGCCCGCAAGAAGCAGCTGGAGGACATGGGCCTGAACGTCATTATCCATTAAGAAAAAGAAATATGAGCCTGTACGGATTGACCGTACAGGCTCTTTTACTTTTACGGGGTTTTCGGTTTCTTCAACCGCGAGCGAAACAGCTCGCCGAAGGCGGCGCCGCCGAGGATCAAAACAGCGCCGATGAGCTGCACCGCCGTCATGCGCTCGCTCAGGAGGAGCGCGGAGAAGACAACCGCTGACAGAGGCTCGAGATAGCCGCAGATGGCAACTGTCTGAACGCGGAGGTCTCCGATGGATGAAAAGTAAAAGTAGCAGCCGATACCGGTATTGAATATACCGAGTATCAGGATCGGTATCCAGCTGCCTGCGGTGATGTGCAGGACAGGACCCTGCCTGATAAGAACATAAACCGCCACGGTCAAGAAGCTGACGAGCAGCTGCCACATGGCGTTCTCCAGGCCGGTGATGCTCCTTGCCTTCTTATTGGAGATCACCATGACGGCATACATGACGGCGGACATGAGCCCGCAGAACAGGCCCCATGCCGAGCCGCCTTCGCTGAGAGCCTGTATATTCACGCAGAACATACCGGCGGCCACCGAAAGAAAGCCGGCTATCTTTGGCCATGTCAGCTTTTCACAAAAGAGGACGGGCGACAGGATCATGACGAGGACAGGACCGCAATAATAGGCCAGTGACGCGATGCCGACACCGAGCTGCCGGTATGCCTCATACAGGAACATCCAGCTTGCGCCCATAGCCATACCGGACAGGACCAGGAAGAGCGCATGCTTCCTGTCGGTGAAAATATGCACCTTCTGCCGTGACAGTGCAAAGACCCCGGCCAGCAGCAGGCTTGCGATCAGAGTCCTTGTCAGCACAATCTGATAGCTGGTAAGGGCGATAAAGCTCGCAACAATGCCGTTTGTGCCGAACATCAGCAAAGCCGCTATGTATTTTATGAGAGGCCGACCGGTTTTCATTGATGCACCATCCTTAAAGTTTCTCAGAAGAATATACCACATATCTGAGCATTTACAAGGAACCTTACAGTTTTATTGCGTTCAGATGATAGTTTAAAATATTCATAAAAACCTCATTGACATTCACTGGAATAAATTGTATAATAAATCCAGATCACTCAGGATACGGAAAGGAGGCGGCGCATATGAATATTCCGGGGACTGTTATCCCGTTGGAAAATGGAATGGGTCCGGCGGGCTCGGGCTTTTTAACCGGGATTTTTTCAGTGACCTCCGGGCTGATGCTATCGCAGATAAAAGAAATCACCGGCCTGGACGCGCCGGCGCTTCAAAACTGGATCAAGCGCGGCTGGGTACCGTCGCCGGCCGGAAAGCGGTATAACATAGACCAGGTTGCGCGGATTCTGATCATCAATATGCTGCGCGAGGTGCTCAGGCTGGAGAATATCGCATATCTGATGTCCTACATCAACGGCAGAGTTGACGACAAGACCGACGATATTATTCCCGAGTCCGTGCTGTACGATTATATCTGCTGCATCATCGACAAATGCGCCTGCTGTGATTATAACGGCGGGGAAAAGCTGAAAAGATTCATCGCCGAATGTACTGCCGACTATGAAGAAGTTATTCCCGGCTCGACGGTGCGGCTGCGAAAAGCACTGGAGATTATTGTTCTCGCCTATGAGAGCGCGCGGATCAAGGCAATGGCCGAAAACCTGCTCAATACGATCAGGTAAAGCTGCGGCCGGGCAAGTCCTGACCTGTACTGCCAGCCTGTTAACCGTTAAGACAGATAATTCAAATTGAAAGGAGGTTGTATTTTGACTGCTTGGTGGGAGTCACTATCCGCTCTGCAGAGGGTTTTTGCCTATATCGCCCTGCCGGCGACGGTGGTTTTGATTCTGCAGACGATCCTCGTTCTGTTGGGATTCGGGGACAGCGATGCGGATACGGGAGACGGCATCGACGGACACGGCGGCTTTGATTTACACGACGGCTTCGACGATTATGACGGACATGATGGACATGACGGGCTGGCGCTTTTCAGCATCCGCGGCATCTTTGCGTTTTTTTCCGTGGGCGGTTGGGCCGGCGTTGTGACGGCGGGCATGGTGGCGTCACCCTTTATTTCGGTAACAATAGCGTTTCTCTGCGGCGCGGCCGCGCTGTACGGCATCGCTGTACTGTTTAGGATGACGGCAAGACTGCAGTCCGCCGGGAATATCTCACTGGCCAATGCCGTCGGAAAGCCAGCGAAGGTCTATATTACAATACCTGCTGGCAGAAAGGGTTTCGGGAAAGTCATGCTGACGCTGCAGGAACGCTTCACGGAATGCGATGCCGTGACCGATTCAACCCATAGTATCAAAACCGGTGCAATCGTCGCCGTTACTGGGTTGGCGGACGAGAATACGCTCATCGTCACCCCGGATGTCGAAGATCATCATAATAATCATCATGAGGAGGAAAAATGGAAACCATAATTTATTTGGTCATTGTAGCATTTGTTGTTTTCACAACGCTCATCATCATCCTGTCCCGCTACCGTAAATGCCCGTCGGACAAAATCATGGTCATCTACGGTAAGGTGGGCTCCAATCCCGACGGCAGCAGCCGTTCGGCCAGGTGCGTCCACGGCGGCGCGGCTTTCATATGGCCTATATTCCAATCCTTTGAATACATGGACCTGACGCCGATATCAATCAGCGTCGACCTGACAAACGCCCTCTCCCGCCAGAATATCCGTATTGACGTTCCCTCCCGCTTTACCGTCGGGATTTCCACGGAACCGGGCGTCATGCAAAACGCCGCCGAGCGTCTTTTGGGACTGAAGATGGCTGAGATACAGGCGCTGGCTCAGGATGCCATTTCCGGGAACGTGGAGACGGAGTTGAAGAAGATCGGGCTGCGGCTTATCAACGTCAACGTGACGGATATCAGCGACGAATCCGGCTACATCATCGCCCTTGGGAAGGAAGCGGCGGCAAAAGCCATCAACGACGCCAAGAAATCCGTCGCTGAGGCTGACCGCGAAGGCGCCATCGGAGAGGCCAACGCCAACCGTGACAAGAGGGTCCAGGTATCACTGGCCGACTCGGAGGCTATTCAGGGTGAAAACAGTGCAAAGGCTGAGATCGCCGATTCGGACGCCACAAGGCGCGAACGTGAAGCCGAGGCGCAGCGGCGCGCGGTTTCAGCGGAAAAAATCGCCAGTGCCAAATCCCTGGAGGAAGCGTATGCCGCGGAGCAGACGGCCGAGCTGGCTCGTGCCGCCAGGGAGAGAGCCACCCTGGAAGCCGATGTCCTTGTCAAAGCGGAAATCGATAAAAAGCAGCTGGAGATTGCAGCGGAAGCCGAAGCGGAGCAGCTGCGCCGGAGAGCCCGCGGCGAAGCCGACGCCATCTTCGCGAAAATGGAGGCCGAAGGCCGCGGTCTGCAGGAAGTGCTTACCAGGCAGGCGGCAGGTCTTGCCGAGGTCGTGAAGGCTGCCGGCGGAAACGCCAATGACGCCATCCGGCTCCTGGTCGCCGATAAGCTCGAGGAGCTTGTCCGGATTCAGGTCGAGGCCGTCAAGAATCTCAAGATCGACAAGGTCACCGTCTGGGACGGGGGCAGCAAGGACGGCACGTCAAGTACGGCGAATTTCGTCTCGGGCCTCATGAAGTCCATCCCGCCCATGAGCGAGCTTTTCAACATGGCCGGCATGGAGCTGCCCGAATATCTGGGAAAGACGAAGGATAACAGTAATGCCAAGGAAGAGCCTGTCCCGGCCGAGACTGTACCCGGCCAGGTGTGATCCGCCCAAAGAAGGGCTGAAACCGCAGCCGGCGCCGCAAAGCGGCGCCGGCGTCTTTTGCGTCGAGCTTGACACGCGTGTGTTTATCGCATAAACTAAGCCGTGTACGTAGCACGCTACAGAAAGGATTTGAGCCATGATCGATTACGATAAAATGCCGCCCTCGAGACAGCCTGCGGGCACGTTCCCGCATATGCTGCAGCAGCCGCCCCGTCCGCTCTACCCGGGGAACAGGCCGATCACAGCCAGAGAAAATCAGCTGAGGATTTACAGAGGTGAAAAGCCGTGCTGGATGCCGGTCTGGCTTGTGGACAATCAATACTGCTGGCCCGACGTCTACGCGGAGCACGCGCCTTTTGAAGCCAACGGCCCGGACTGGTTCGGCCAGGAGTGGGTCTTTGTGCCCGAGGTCGGCGGCGCCATGCCGAAGCCGGGCACGCGTGTCATTAGCGACATCACAAAGTGGCAGGAGCAGGTCAAATGGCCTGATCTGGACGCCGTCGACTGGGAAGGCGACGCCAAGCTCCAGACCCTGCGGTATGACCCCGACAGAGCCCACGTCTTTCATGTCACCGAGGGGATTTTTGAGCGTCTGCACGAGTTGATGCCGGTGGACGAGACGCTTTTGGCCATGTATGAGGAGCCGGAAGCCGTCCACGCCTTCTTTGACGCCATGGTCGATTATAAAATCAAGTGTATGGATATCGTCTTCAAAAATTATGCGCCCATCGACTACATCATCTGGGGCGACGACTGGGGCACGCAGCGGGCCGGTTTCTTCTCCAACGCCATGTTCCGTGAATTCATCATGCCGTATGCGAAAAGATGCTGGGATTGGGTGCATGGGCAGGGCAAATTCGTGGAGCTCCACTCCTGCGGCCTGACGCAGCAGTACATCGAGGAATTTATCGAAATGGGTCTCGACGCCTGGACGCCGCAGCCCATCAACGATCTGGATATGCTCACCGCCAAATACGGCGACAAGCTTGCCCTGACCGTCGATATCCCTGGCATTAATGAGGCAAAATCCGAAAAGGAAGCCAGAGAGCTTGTCCGCAAATTTGTCGATAAATACGCCCCCAGGGGGAAGGTGATCGCGGGTGCGATCCAGAACCCGGACGAAAAGGTCAAAAACGCGGCCCTTGAGGAGCTGTACAACTATTCGAGTGAGTTTTACGCCAAGAGATAAGGTGAATTATACAGACCGGGAGGCGACGCTGCCTCCCGGTTTTTTATGGAGAATAATGTGTTTGTAGACCCTGTTCGCTATAATAATTCTCAACATCCCGTAGTCTTTTGTCAGAAATATCAGCCATAGTATCCGAGCATTCAATTACAACAAGATAGTATTCAATATCCTCCTTTTTTACACTCAGCACATATTTCAAGATCTCGGATAAAACGTCATAAGTAAGAGAGGCTTCGCCAACATAAACTGAACAAAATTCCTCTCCACAGCTGCTTAATGACCAATAGTACCGCCCCTTTAATGGGTTCACTATCTGTTTTGATATGACACTGTCTTCATGTACCTTATAAATGACATAATGCGACAACACATTGTTAGCTAGATATACCGTGCTTTCAATAAAGCTTTCCAGATAGTTAATGAGCTCAACACTCCATAATGCAAAGCCGTCCCAATTGTTGAACCTTTCAATTCGGACAATTTTATCCTCTTTATAATAATAAACACTCTCGTACAGCCTGATACCGTCATAAAGACAAGTCTTTTTTGTTATCCTGTTTTCACAATACTCATTAGTATATATATAAACACTTTTTTCTTTTGTTTGATTGATAAAATCAATCAACTCAACGGCTTTAGTTATTTTATTACCATACTTATCGTACTCATACCGGAATTCCTGTTTATAATTCAGGACGCCGTTTTCCATAGAAGTAATTTCGCTTATGTCACCGCTCGTGTTATAAAAATACGCTTTTGTCGAGCGGTCTCCGTTGTTTTCTGTTATCCGGCTTATTACCCGGCCCCGGTTATCTCGTTCAATTTTCAGTCTGAATTCTTCCGACATATAGGCCCTCACTGTTCATATATTGAAAAAGCCAGGCACTGCCGTATCCATATTACCATTAATACCATAAATTAGCAACAGGGCATACTGTTAAATGGGCGTCATTTTGCTTTGCGCCGCAGCGCACCGACTTGGCTTACAGGTTACCATCTGGTGGGTACTCATGTTGATTTTCTATCAGGCTGTGACGATGGTCATCATTGTGGCCCGGGCGTATCTTGTGTCCAGCGCCGCGTTTTACGCACCTGTGGCTGCGGAGGAGATCTCCTATACAGCCGTCGACGGGACGTGGCAGCTGAGCACATTTCCACTGTCGGGGATGCCGCTTTTTATCCAGCTCCCCCTTCTGACCATCTTCCCGGAAGGTCTTCTGGCCTGGTTCCCGTCTCTCTCTTTGCTGGACAGACCGCACCTGAGCATGACGGGATTTTACCCGCTTGCCTATGCCCTTGTCATTTCACTTGTGGCAGGCGCTATATTTAGAAAAGGACTGAACTATTATGTCAAAAAAGGCTCAAACAGATATACGCCCTTCGGATTTCGCCGTTAGCTTAAAAAATGTCACGAAAACCTTCACCCAGTGGCAGCGGGACAACACCGGGAAGGGACTCCTGAGAAACCTCATAAAGCCCGAAAAGAAAACGATCACGGCGCTGGACGATGTGTCCTTTACTGTGGGCAGGGGCGAGTTTGTCGCCTACGCTGGCCCCAATGGCGCGGGTAAAAGCACCACCATGAAGCTTTTGGGCGGCATGCTGCTGCCGGACAGCGGCGACGAGTGGGCTGCCGCCGTCACGTGATATCTTGTGCGATATTATGAAAACGGCTCGGGAATTCCGGCATATCTCATTTTGACAATCAGGCAGCGTGCTCCTTATAATTAAATATAAGGAGCGTTTGCTTTGAAAGGGGAGCGCGGCAGTATGATCAGGTATCCGCATCTGTTTGAGCCGATCCGGCTCGGGGGAACGCTGTTTCGGAACAGGATTTTCGCTTCGCCCACAGGCCATCAGGCCCTGACATTGGAGGGCTTTGTGACGCCGGACGTTATTGCGTATTACGAGAGAAAAGCCGTCGGCGGCGCGGCGGCAGTTACCGTCGGCGAGGGGATTGTGGACAGCCAAAGGGGGAAGGGCGGCAAGTGGCACGTGACGCTGGACGATCCGCGGGCGGGCCATAGTCTGCACCGGCTGACGGACGCCGTCACGCGGCACGGGGCTGTGGCGTCCGTGGAGTTGCAGCATGCCGGTATGTTTGCCAACCGGGACCTGTCGTTCAAAGGCGCATCCGCCAGGGGCATCGCTTACGGACCCGTGGAGTGTGAGCTGGACGGGCGGCATATCCTGCCGATGACGGAAGAGCTTATTGTGGAAACCATTGAAGCGTTTGCCAGCGCGGCGCTCTTTGCCAAGCAGTGCGGCTTCGGCATGGTGACAATCCACGGCGGCCACGGCTGGCTGCTGCACCAGTTCAT
>CAZVLO010000101.1:2523-9458 GCA_964628265.1 uncultured Papillibacter sp. | reverse complement strand
ACTGAGCCCCGCCGTATACACCGTAACGGTCACGGCCAAAAACAGCGCCGGGGAGAGCTCCAAGTCCTTTGATCTGATCGTGGAGGCGGCGCCGCAGCTGACGCCTCCAAAACTGGAAGCGCGCAGGGATGATTACAGCTTCTCCATGTCCCGCACATTCGATTTTTCCCAGCAGCTTTTCGCGTCGGGCAGTGACCCGCTGTTTTGGTCCCTTGAACCGATTTCAAGGCGCATGACCGTCCCTGCCGAAGCAAGCATCGACGATACCGGCTTATTGTCGATAAGCAAAGATATTCCAACGGGTACATACAGTTTTATTGTTAAGGTCGAAAACGGCGCGGGTTCTGATACGAAGGTGATTGCCCTTGAGGTAAAGGCCAGAATCATACCGGGGATTAGCGGTCTTTCCGCCGGTTCCGGGCCGGAAATCGTGCGGCTGACCGCCGTCAATCCACAGACAACAGTGCCCCAGATAACAACGCCTCAAATTGTACAACCGGGAGCGGAGTCATATTATAGCGCGCAGATGCGGTGCATGAGCTTCTTCCTCACCGACGTGCAGCTCTCCCGCCCCCTGGGTTCTGCTGGTTTGTTTATCGGCTATTCGGGCACGGCTATGCTGAACATAAGCGGTGAGCCCATTCCGGTGAGCATTATAGGCGCCTCCATTGAGAAGGCGGGCAGCGGCGCGGGCCAGGACAAAATGACGGGGGGAACCGTTTATATCACAGAACCTCTTGAGAGTAAGGATATTGGTCTTACGATAGTAAGCCTCAATATCTCGCCGGCGGAAAACAAGGCGGAGGTCAGCGGATATATTAAAAATCCCCAAAGCGATCTGAATGTGGTGGGCGATCGCTACGCCATCCAGTTTAAAGACGCCGAACTGCGGCCCGGGCAAATCATCGTGCGGCGCGGCGTGCCCAATATCAGGCATGAACAGTTTACGATCCGCGACATTCAGGAGCTGTGGATCAACATACTCAAGGATACAGATTGGGATCTGTTCACATTGGTCGGGGGCAGTGTGGAAATGAAATCCCATCTGGAGACGCTGGACAACAAAAGCCTACGCTTTAAGCCCTTCAGCCTGTCCTTCGACCGTCAGGGCAGAATGAACGCAGATTTGAGTGCCGATGGTGAGCAGGCGCTTCGGTTGATTGTCCCCGGGGGTGCTGCGCTGCGGGTTGAGGACGCCTTCCTTGCCATAAGAAACGGGGTCGCGCAGTCCAACTCCTATCTGCTGGGCAAGCTGGTGCTGCCCTTTGAAAAGGCGGACATAGAGGGTCCCGGCGTGCCGGGAACTTATGCGGGCAGCCACCCCGATGAAAACGAGCTGGATGCGATTGCGAGCGCGCTGAACGCCGACGCCCTGAAAAATATGCCTGGCTTATCAGGAGCCATGCAGAAAGCGCTTGTTAAATACGGCGAGCGCGTGCAGCAAAACGGCCTACTGGTGGTGCCCGACGATTTTGGCCTTCAGGATCAGTGCTCCTCGGTTTCCATAGAAGTACACGACTGGAGCGGCGCGGGTTTCACCATAGAATCGGCTGAGATGACGCCCGCGAATATGGCGGAGCGCAGCCTCAGCATCGAAAAACAGCGCTTGCAAGGCATTGTCATCACGCCCACCACGGTCAGCGTGGACTTGGACCGGGAAAGCTTAATACCAAAAGCCAATGCGGCAACGGGCGAAAAGATCATGACCCCCAAAGAAACCGAAAAGCCTTTCTGGGTTGGGCTTGTGATGAAGGGCGGGACGGTGGAACTGCCGACGGCGTTCCTGGAGCAGGATGGTGGCGGGGCGATCAAATTTAATCTCGCCCCGGGAGAGATGATCTACGACTTAAACGGCTTCAACTACCAGACCTATCTCTACAACGACGACGGCGTACCCGCCGATTTCGGCGAGAGCTTAGGCGGCTTTAAGGACGTTTGGGTCTACGACTGCCTCCTGGACCTCTACGCCAACCGGGTCAACCTGGAAGTCAACGCCGAGGTGGCGATCGATCTGTTCCGGGGGAACCGGGTAAAGGCAAAACTCTATACCAATAAAGAGGATAATGCAGACGGCAAAAATGGCGAATTCCTCTGCTCGGTGGCGCCGACCACGATTATGGGTGCTCCTGCGACGGGAGTCGATATGACCATCGACGGGGGTTGGTTCAGGCAAGAGGGCATGTATATCAGCGGCTCGGTGGGGGTGGAAATCGACGAGATTCAAACAGGCGGCGAGCCCATGCCCTTTACCGACCTGATCGTGCCGGCGGATATAAGAAAGAGCGGCGCAATGAGCGAAGCGAAGCGCCAATACTCCGCCGTTGAGCTTGACCGCCCCATCAATATAGACTTCCAAGGCTTTACCATGGAAATTCGCGCCCTGGATATGACCTATAAGGAGCATCCGACTGGAAGCGCGCTTAAAAGCGATATTTGGCTCACGCTGCACGGCGCCACGCTGCTGGCTGAGAACATTCCACTCTCGTCGGACACTACCGATACGGTGGTGGTGGCTTGTCCCGTTTCAGATCCCCATCCGGTTGTGCTCTATGAGCAGTCACATTCGGAACTCAACGCCAATTTTGACGGCTGCATCGAAGTTTCCGGCGTACTGGTTCCCAAGGCCGTGCCACCCGGAGGTGACGGGCTTGTGGAATTTGACACAGAGCAGTTAGGCCTTTCTTTCCTGAGCCAACTCGATGTGGTGCCGGTCAACACTTCGGCGCGCTTTGGATATGACAGCGTTAAAGGCCGTTACTATTTTGTTGTCGGCATTGCCACCGCGCCAACTGTACAGGTTCCCTTCGGAGTCGGCAGAATGAACGATTTCGCCGGGCTTGTTTCCTACAACATGATCGCCGAAAGGGATAATCTTCGCAGGCTTACAATCCCGAGCTATGAGGAGGTGGACGAGTTTATCAAACGGCAGCAGGTGGATCGGGAGGGCGGGACCTCCTTCGTCGCCGGCGTCAGCACGACGCTTGTAGTCATGGAACTTTGCGAAATCCGCGATCTGTATTTTGGATTTGAGAGCGGGCCGATCGTGGATGCCGGGGGCGAACTGTGGCTTCCCCTTAAAGTAGAAGCCATGATCCAAGGCGATTCCGACATCTACACAAAGGTCGGCACGGCCGTCCTTCTCTACAGTCATCCCGAACGGTACTTTTCATTTAGCACAATAATCGATTTGAACGTTGCCGTAGCGCAGGTGGGCGGTACCCTGGGATTCGAATACAGCCCCCGCGTGTTTGGCGTATACCTCGGCTATCCGGAGATGCTGGGCGGGAGAATCGGCGTTATGCGCGTAGGGATGGGCGTCGGCTATCTTGCCGAGGACGATGCCGGGCGAATGATACGGATGCGGGCGGAATACGGTTACGACGCGAACGTCGATGTCTCCATTGTCTACCTGCGCGCCTATCTGTATGTGGGCGCCGACGGGGCCTATTACTTTGGCGGCCCTGACGCGGACAAAATAATCCTTGAGCTTTACCTCAAGGGTGGGGTAGACGGCGGCATCCGGGTGCGGGGAAGACGCTACAATATTATCAGCTTTTATCTTGACGCTAACGGTAAAATGACGGTGTCGTCCCCCTATACATCTTGGCTGCTCGAAGCGTCCTGCAAGGTGTCCTACAGCCTCGATTTGTGGTTGACTTCGATCGACGGCTCGGTCAACGCGAAGTTTGACACAACGCTGGGCTGGTGATCGGAGATGATTTGACCGGGTTGCCGGCATGTAATACTGGATATATCCAACCGGCAGAGCTCCGGAAGCGAGAACACCCGGATGTTTATCTCCACCTGACTTGCGGTGCCTCCGGCGGCGTCATCGTCATTGCGCGCCGCCGGAGGCGGCCGGCCCGCCCAACGGCAGGCCCGGAGAGCGAACAATTATGGAGGGAACGAACATGAGAAGAATATTATGGCTGTTTTTGGCTCTGGCTATGCTGTCGCTCTGCGCCTGCGGCGCGCCCGCTGACAATCAAGGCAGCGCGCCGTCGGAAACGGAGGCATCCCCGCCCGGCAGCAGCGCGGCGACCTCCCCGCAGGGTGAGGAACCCGAGGTGCAGATACTCATTTATGATGCGGACGACGTTCGGGTCTACTATCTTGGTTATGCCGACGAGCCGCTATACGGTCCGCAGGTGAAGCTGTACGTCGAGAACGATAAGAATATAGAGGTCAGCGTTTATGCCCGCGATTTTTCAGCCAATGGAATCATGTTCACCATTGGTTCCGACACGAGGGTTCCGCCAGGGGGGACGGCAAGGGATTCTATCTATATTGTCGATACAAATTTTGAGACCAGCGGTATAACAAGCGTTGAGAAGGTGGAGTTTTCTCTTGAAGTGATAAATGCCAAGGAGAAGTACCGCAACAATTCAGATGTAATCTCCATCGATATAAAAGACCCCGGGAACTCAGGCGCACAATCGGGCGCCGCCCCGGCCGGAAGCGAGCCGGAGATCAAAGAGCTGATCTATGAAACGGAAGAAATCAATATTTATTATACGGGCTTTGGTTTCTCACCCGCCGGCGACCTGCAAGTAGATTTCTGGATCGAGAACAATACGAGTCACATCATCGAGGTTTCTGTAAACAATTTTTCTCTGAACGGTGTTGATGTGCTGCCGCCGATGAACGAGCGCGTCGCGGCGAATAAGGCGTCAAAGGGCGCGTTGTTCGTCATCAAACCGGAGCTTGACCAGATTGGCGCTGCTGGCTCCTATCAGCTCCAATTCAAGCTTAAGATCAGCTTCACCGACGATCGGCGCACAGACGTATCGGATTTCATTACCCTGGACCTCACCGAGTAATGCTCACCCGGGAGTATGAGGCCGAATGCTGCAATCTTAAATGGCTGTTTTTGGCTCAGGCTATGCTGTCGCTCTGCGCCTATGGCGCGCCCGCCGACAATCAAGGCGGTGCGCCTTTGGCGGCGGCAAGGTAGCTTGGTTTATGCATAGCTTTATTAATTTAAAATTAATTTGAGGAGGAAATAATGATGAAAAAGGCAGTGAAAAAACTTATTCCCCTGCTGCTTGTACTGGTGTTCATGCTGGGGACTGTGCCGCAGGCGGCGGCGCTCACGATACCCGAGTTTAAAATCGACATCACGGACAAACTTACAGAATCGGAATACGGAATTTATAGCGGCGCCGATGTAAAAGTCATCAACAAAATCATCGAAAACAACGGACTCAAGTGGACAAAGTGGACGTCGGGGCAGACCCCGCCCGCCGATTGGAAATCTTTTTATGTATCATGGAATGATGCCAGCCCCAAAAGAATTACAAAATTAGACATCGGTATGAAGAATTTAACCGGCACTCTTGATGTCAGCGGGCTGTCCGCCCTTGAAGACTTAGATTGCGGTCTCAATAGAGACCTTACGGGTCTTAATGTAAAAGGCTTGACCTCCCTAAAAAAAATTATTTGCTGGACTACCGGGTTAAAAACCCTGGATGTAAGCGGTCTGACTTCTCTTGAAATAATTTGGGCTTTTGAATCTCAGATAAGCAGCGTAAATCTTTCAGGAGCAACAAGGCTGAGAGATTTAGATTTGGAACTCAACCCGTTGGTCAATATCAATCTTAAGGGATTGCCGAATCTCGAGATATTAAATGTTTCGCAAAGCAAGCTCACTCAATTAGATCTGGACGGTTTAACTAAGCTCAAAGAACTTGGTATCGGTAAAAGTAAGCTAACGGAGTTAAAAATAAATAATTTGCCCAATCTCGAATCATTGTTTTGCAGAGACAATGGTTTTAAAAAGCTTACTCTTACCGGTGCGCCTGGTCTTAAATATCTTGACTGCAGTAAAAATTCACTGACAACTCTTGACCTTAGCGCCACACCTAATCTTCAGAAACTGCGTTGTGGAGATAACCTATTAACAAGCCTTGCTCTTACCAATACCCCTAATCTTATACTACTCGATTGTTCTAATAATGCACTTACTGCCCTTGACACTTCCGTCACACCTAAGCTTGAAGAGCTGCATTGCACTGAAAACACCCTTACCAGTTTGATGGTAAGCGGTAATAAAAACCTTACACATCTGCATTGTTTCAACAACAACTTGAAAGCTCTGGATCTGAAAGGTTTGAACTCGCTTAAGTTTCTGAGATGTTCAGACAATAAAATTACTAAACTTGATGTCAATGGCCTTAGTAACCTGCGTATAATCGATTGCGGCGGAAACCTGCTCACAAGCCTGGATGTTAGCGGATTAGATCAAATGTGGAACGTGCTCTGTGACGACAACAATATTTCCGACTTAAAATTCTCTCCCAACGCTAAATATTACGAGATAGATGTCAGATACAACAGGCTTAAGGATGCCGACAGCCTCAAAGCAAAAGATTCGAAAGGAAAAGATGTAGTATGGGGAACTAATGAGGGTTACTTGGGTGATATTTATTTATTCTCCCCGCAAAAGTCAGCGGATTTTCCGATTCAGCTGCCCGGGGATTTCCTGATTCAACTGCCGGGAAAGGGCGGGCTTATCACAATACCCGACAAACCGGGCCAAACGTTCGAAATACCACAGGCATACCTGGACTATTTGCGGGAAAGAGAAGCTCGGGCCGAGGAGCAGTCAGAACAGTTCACCCTCACCTTTGACACGGCGGGCGGCAGCAAAATAAGCAGCATCACCGAGGACAGTGGCGCCATGATCAACCTGTATCACTATTTGCCCACCAAAGAAGGCTATAATTTCGAGGGCTGGTATGAGGATAAGGCTTTGAGTAAAAAGGTAAATATTCTCATATTAGACAAAGACACAACGGTATACGCCAAGTGGGAGGCGGATAAACAGCCGCTGTTCGCAGACGCCAGCGACTGGGCCGTCCCCGAGCTGGAAAAGGCATACGACGCGGGCCTGATCCCGGAAATTCTCAAGGGGATGGATATGAAAAAGTCCATCA
>CAZVLO010000101.1:0-2513 GCA_964628265.1 uncultured Papillibacter sp. | reverse complement strand
TGAGACGGCCACGGGCAAAACCATACTGGTAACAGGCACAAACCCCTTTACGGACACGACAAACGATCAGATTTTGAAAGCCTATCAGGTGGGCATCACGGCCGGCACCTCCGATACGACCTTTTCACCGAATGTGCTCATCACCCGCGAGCAGTGCGCCACCATGCTTTACCGGGCCATCAAGGCCATCGCGCCCAACGCCGACTACAGCACCGCGGGAATACCGGACTTCCCCGACCAGGCGCACATCGCCTCCTGGGCGGTGGAGGGGACGAAATACATGTCCAAGCTGGGCATTATTTTGGGGGACACAAAGGGCTATTTCATGCCGAGGCCTTTGACAGCCGAACACGAGACCTCGGGCTACGGCATGGCGTCCAGAGAGGCCGCCGTGCTCATGGCGATCCGGACGTTTGAAAAGATTAAGTGAGCCCGGACAAACGGAACACCGGGCTAAAATAGGCCAAATAGCAACGGGCACTAAAAAATATATTATTTATTATTGCCGGATTGTTGCAGTCGATTTGCGGGTGCGCCGCACCCGCTGGCCATCAGGCAGGTTTGCGGTTGAGAACTTGAAAGCGGCCATATCAGCGTTATTCTGAATGAAAGGAGCGGTAATGAATGGAACGCAACCCCCGTTGGGATATCAGGGCGGAGAAACTGGCTGCTACGGTGCAAAGGGTCGGCGTGGCGGGCGGTCTATTCCGGCTTGTCAAAACGCTTGGTTTAGCTCTACTTCTGCTTGGGCTGGCGGTATTTCTTCTGTACATAGGGTTTCCGTGGTATATAGGGGCGGCCCTGATCGTGATTGCGGCAGGTATTGTTGCTTTCGATGTGATTGTCCTGAGAAGAACCGCCGCCGTGGATTTGAACGCTCCTAACGAGCCCGTTGATCAGAATATAGAGCCGGAAGCGGGCGAGGTTTTGCTGGATACCATCCCCGCCGTGATGCAATATGGAAAAACCCGCATCGTTGCAGTCTTGGAGACGGGAAAGGTGCTGACCCCGGAGAATGCCCTGCTCATTACCGACAAAGCAATCTGGGCGATGACCGTGCCTTTGCCAGGTGTTGATAAAGTTGTTGCAGGCGCTGATATCGGCAAGTGGCAGTGGATGTCAGCCTATCAAGATATCATCCATGCGCTACGGGAAATGATTTCTACCTTACCCCTGCATGAAGTATTGAAGCAAGGCCGGGCCAAACGGCTCATGGGCTGGGATGAAATAAACGACGCGAAAACACTGCCCTTTACCCAGACCATTTCCCTGGTCAGAACAGACGGGAAAGCGTTCGGCTATTCCATCCGCTTAAAAGAGGATTATCAAAGGGCCAAAGAAATTTTTAAGATTCCCTAATGATAATCAACTGCAAAACCTGTCTGGGCTGTTCGGTAAGCATAGACGAAAAGTACACGGAAGGAAGAAAAAATGAGGCGACTACCCAACAAACGATGGCTATGTCGAAAATACAAACCAAGTCAATAACCCATCAGGCGGTCTTGTAAATTACAAGGCCGCCTAATTTTTTTATGTTCGACATAATCCCTGCCCGTTTTCCAAAGGGCATCAAAAAGGGACACGCAAAATTCGCGGGCACGGGCATATCCCGCAGGAAGCAAGGTTTTTTACAGGTGTCATAAGTTGCGAAAATTCGGCACAGCAGCGCCTTTCCTCTTGTATCAGGGTGTTGCCGCGTTGAATGGAGCGGATATTGTATGGGCGAACAGCAATGCAATATCAGGCAGGTTCACGCCCATTCCAACGTACAGGTAAAAACAGCACGGAAGTTCAAGGGTAATCATACTGAGCAGGAGGCGTCAGGGGACGAACCTGCGGGCAGCGAACCGCTTGATACATCAGTTTTTACAGCCGGGTTTACCTTTTCGAGTAGACCCGGCTATCTTTTTGTCAATTACCGTTTTCCCAAAAGTCCGGGAAACACCGGACTTATTTGCCATGCCCAAATAGCGGACAAGCCCTTGAGGGGCCGCGTCCGCTGCCGCTCCCCGCCGCCCTCCGTTTCGATTCGCCCATCCCCAAAAATCGAAACGGAGGAAAACCAAATGACAAGGATAAATCTGCGGGATTACTACCCGTTTTATACGTCCGACTGCTTTATCGACGTGCCGGACGAGGTTGCCGCCCTGCTGCGCGGCCTTGAGCGGCAAGAGGCGGCCTATCGTCTGCGTACATACCGGCATAAAGCCTATTTCTCCCTTGACCGGGGCGACGGTATCGAACATGACATCCTGTTCGTGTCCCTGTCACCCTGCGAGATATACCAGCGCAAAGTTACAAACCAACAGCTCCACGCGGCCATCGCCAGCCTGCCGGACAAGCAGGCCAAGCGCGTTTATGCCTATTACTTCTTAGGCATGAGCAAGACGGCTATTGCCAACGCCGAGGGCGTGAACAAAAGTCAGATCACACGTTCCATCAACAAAGCTCTGAAAAGCATGGAGATTTTTCTAAAAAATCACACAAAAATGTCAAAAAATGCATAAAACTGA
>CAZVLO010000100.1:0-9559 GCA_964628265.1 uncultured Papillibacter sp. | reverse complement strand
GAATAGATAAGCAGCGTGATAATGGGTAGCAGCATCTGGCCAACCAGCGAGACAACGACGCCGGAGTAAAAATCGAACCGATACGCCATCCGCGAGGTCAGCTCATTCTTGATCAGGATCTTGTATGTACGAAGAAACCGCATCATGTACCCACCCCCGCGTACTGCTTGATACCCCGTCTGTAGAAAAGCTCGGAAAGAAGCAGCATCACCAGCACCGCCGCCGCTTGCATCCCGACAGCTGCTGGGATCGGCAGCGTCAGGCCGCCCAGGCTGTACCGGCCGAGGCAGACGGAAACGGGCAGGTAAATCGTAAACTGGAACGGCAGGAACAGCAGTACCTCCTGCAGGGCTGACGGAAAAATGGCGAGTGGCAGATAGACACCGGAAAAAACCCTGCTGATGAGCTGAAAGATTGCCCGGGCACCCGTTGTGCGCACCAGCCAGAAACCGGTTATGCCGATGCAGTAGTTAATATAGAAGGTCATCAGAAAACCCATCACGACCGACAGGACGGCCCAAAAGGGATAAGCCACATGCAGCTCGATGCCGAGCACAAACCGGATGATCAGGTAAACAGGGATAAACTCGCAGAGCAGTCCCAGAAAGCGGTGTCCCACCTTCTGGCTCAGCGCAAAAAACCGGTGGTGGACGGGCCGGAGCATAAAGGTTGTGAATTTCCCTGTCCGGATGAGCATCTGCAGGTTCCAGTCAGCAAAGTCCATCGTCAGATAACCGACGAGGGTGACAAGCCCCAGATAAGCGAGCATCTGGTCCAGTGTCATGCCGCCAATCAAGTCGCGCCCCGAGTAAAGCGCCCGCCAGATCAGGATCTGGGACACGAAAAAAACAGGCCCGACAAAAAGGGAGACCAGTGAGTGGGTGCGGTAAGCCGCCCACTCCTTGTACGTCACAAAAGCGACTGCACGCAGTGTCAGGAGCTTTCGTTTCAGCTTCATAGGAACACCCTCAAACGTGAATCTTTATTTTTCAAAAATTCTAATAATTATATTAATATACTAATAAATGTAATTCATGTCAATTAAAAGCATGATTCTGTTACATGCGTGTAACAATAGCATTTCCGGTGAGTCATAAACAGTATTTATACCCATAGACGCAAAAAATCTTCGGGGCTTTTTGCCCCGAAGACTTCTTCGTTTTTCATTGTTAATTTGTTATGGCAGATATTCGATAGGATTGACCGGCTCATCACTTTTCCGAATTTCGAAGTGTAAGTGTACGCCATTGGCCACTCCCGTCGCGCCCATGCGAGCGATGACCTGTCCCTGATAAACACGGTCGCCCTCATTGACCAGCAGCTCGCAGCAGTGGCCGTAATAGGTGCGGTCGCCGTTATCGTGCCGGATTTCGACCAAGAGTCCGTAGCCGGAACACCTGTCGGCCCTGACGACCTCGCCGCCGTCGGCGGCTGCTATTTCCTCACCGTAAGCACCGCCGATATCAATCCCCTGATGGTTACGTGATCCGAAACCCGTACGCGGTCCGAAATCAGATGTGATCACGCCCTCAGTGGGCCAGATATAGCTCCCCCAGGAAGCCGTTTTCGGTCTGGGGGCCGTGCCGATGGCGACAACCTCAGCCACCGGGGCTTTTGTCTCCACGCTGCTGATGATCTGGGACGACTGCAATACCCCATTTATATAGACGGCGTTCTCGGTAATGGTCGCTTCTCCCGGTACACCCTTCGTTTTAATCTCACTACTGCCTGTATAAATCGTATCATCGTCATAATACTCAACGTCAAAGGGAATTTCCTCGATATACTGTGTCTGCTCTACGTTTTCGACCGTCAGCTTGTTATCCGACGTGCCCTTCGGTGACAGCAACGCCTGTATTGTCGGTACATCCTGTGTGATGTCGTTATTGATGAAGCGGCTGCTGACTGCCACCGTATCAACAAACCGAACCGAGGACGTCAGCCCTGTCGTATATTCATTTAAAATATTGTCCAGTATCGCGTCCAGCGTCTTTTCATCGGCAGATGCCCCGACGGCCGTACCATTCACCTCAAGGACATACATTGCAGTGACGCCGTCGGTTCCGCCCACAATGGCGTTTTTCATATGCTCGGCGTCATCCGCACTGACACCGAGATTGGGTGTTACAGAAATTGAATTGTCCAGCGAGTAGTCATAACCGAAAATTTCTTTCAGCTGCTCCTCCGCGCCGGTGACAACAGCCGACACTTCCTCCATGCTCTTTGCCCTGCCGATTTGCTCACCATTGAAGTAAACGGCAAATCCCGTCTGGGTGTTAATCAGAATGACTGTAAGGACCAAAAGCAGAGCAAGGGTTGCCGCTGCCATCGTCCATGTATAGCGTTCCCTGTGCTGCCGCGAGAATGTCCCGCTGAAGAATGATCGCACACAGATCACGGGAATTCTATCTGTGGTAACGGTTCTTGTCTTAAATAACCGCACCTTATCACCTCGGTTTACTGTAATCTCATAATTTGTAACATCTTCGTTACCAATGGTTACAGATTGTAACATTTCGTATAATACATACTTTTCCCTTGGTTGTCAACTCGGTTTTGCTGCTTTATGACCGGAAAATGCGCGAAATATCAAAAAAGCACGCCCTCTCAGGCGTGTCTTTTTGATAAGTTATGCTAAATTTCATCACAATAATTCTCACTTTCGACGCATTTTTTAGTCGAGAGCTTTGGCATTTTATACAACTTGTGCATCAATAATTTTACGTTTTGAACGATTCCCCATCTTCAAAGCACTTTCGTAGCTTCTCCAGGGCTTTTTTTTCGATTCTTGATACATATGAACGGCTGATGCCGCATATAGCTGCAATCTCCCGCTGTGTTTTCGGCGCGACATTGTACAGTCCGTAGCGCATGGCGATAACTCACAGAAGTTGAATCGAAGAATTACGATGGTGACACAGAAAACCCTTCGGGAGAACCTTTTAGAATACTTAAGGCAGCAATCTATTTTGCAACGCTCGAATATTATTATGTTGCCTATCAGCAAAAAGCATCTTGCCGATTATCTTGGTGTGCAGAGGCCATCTTTGTTTCGAGAGATAAAAAACCTTAAAGGTGAAGGTATAATTGACGTTTCCAATCGGACTATTCGATTAAATCATATTCAGGATTTAGACTAATCGGTAAACGACAAGCAATTCAAGTGTAGCCACACTCGATACAGCCCTTTCGAGAAGTCGATTTAATGCGAAGACACAAACTAGTTTGCTCTCTGCACCAAATCGCAAGCGCGGGTATGAAACTATTCTCTCTCGAAAATGAAACCCTCCAAAAAAATGAAACTATTTTAGGTAATCGAAAGCGCGGGTATGTGGAATGGCGCCTATCCGTAGAAAATCACAGATGTTCAGCGGAAGTCTGGCGGCGTAAAGAGAATAGAATAGTGCCGAAAAAGCCCTATTTCAAGCCGTTTTTAGGCATATAATAAGAACGCTAACCTCGATACTCACTGTATCAAAATTAGCGTTCTTATATGGTGGAGACGAGGAGGATGGAACTCCCGACCTTCTGACTACCAGTCAGAAGCTCTCCCAGCTGGGTTATACCCCCATGTGTGGAAAGAGCTAATATTCTATTGTCATGTTATCGTAATAGGCTAGCTCGCTCTCCCGTCAAGCAATACCCCCTTATTTTTTTGGGCATTGGCGAGTTATTGAATCTTTCTGCTTGGTCATTTATGAGGTACCGATTCCAGTAAATCGCAGTTTTACCTTTGAGGTTTTTGTTCATATTTCTTACAATATTACATTCCAGTGGTATAACACTTCTCTGCAATGAGCCCTAAAAACGGCTTGTCCACTGGATTTCCAGAGAATCTTCCCTTTTGCTTCATTTGTTATTAATGATATGTGCGACAAGCCGTAAATTGCGCTCGATAAGTACATTTCTCGCTTCCATGTCGCCGTTAATAAACAGCTCTATGTACTTCTGCTCATCGGCAGTTGAAAGCGGTTTTGGGAATGACCCCGTACCCTCGGACATCCGCAGCATGAGAAACGGGCTCATTAATAATATGGCAAATGTGGCAGACAGCATGACAACACCACCAAAATCGAGTTTTGTATAGTGTATTCTGCCTCTATTTGTCCTTATTCGCCTTAAAATCCGACCTCATATAAATAACAGAAAAGATTTTCCGCGGCAAACAGCTCCTCTGAATGACAACTATCGTCATTCAGAGCCGATAGCGAAGAAGCTTTTTTCAGTACTTTATTGTTTTTATGGTTTTATCTGTATGATCTCCAGTCCGCTAGCCTCGGCGTAGCCCACTGTATGCATCGTCCCTCCGAAGCGGCCGTCGTAGACGGCGATGAGAACTGAAGAATGATCGACCATATATATGTTCCGGCGCATCATGCAGTCAGACGTGTATTTTCTGCTGACGTACGTTTCTGTATCGCATTGCTGGATCAGCTTAAAATACCTGTTCCGCTGTTTCTCGCTCCATTTCGACGCCTGATCCTCACACGGCATCGCAGCTTCCAGCGTCACGTCTTCATGGTCCTCCATAAAAATCAAAACAGCTTCACAGAAATACATATCGCTGCCAAGCGCCATGCCGCAAATGAAATGTCGGACTCCTGACGCATATACGGCGGATATGACATCATAAAGCTTTTCCTTGAGCCTGAGGCAGCGTTCGTCGTTTTCGTTCTGACCCCAGGGGAGCTTCTCGGGCCTGTAGCCTGAAAAGCAGCAGGTAATGCCGCGGTTTAATGAGGGCTTCATATATGTGACCAAGCCTTATCCCAATTTTTTATAGTATTTACCAAATCATATTTTAATGTTTTACCGATCATTTGTCAAAATCAATATTGAAATGCATGAAGTACGTGTTATAATTGATTCTAACATTTGAATATGATGTCTTCAGGGCAGTGTGAAATTCCCGATCGGCGGTAAAGTCCGCGAGCAGTAGTTTCGAGCTGACGCTCAAACCTACTGCAGAATTGGTGCAACTCCAATACCGACAGTTAAAGTCTGGATGGAAGAAGATTTTGCGAAACGCTTTGTTTTGCTTTGCGCTCACCTGGAAGGCATGTCTTTTCAGGTGTTTAATATTTTTTTGGAGGCGTTTTCATGTCAAAACTCTTTGAATCCGCATTGGAAAACCTGGGCTTTTTAGGCGTATGTCTGGCAATCTTTGTCGGTCTTTTCGCTCTGGCGTGGTTCGTCGAGCGCTACTTACTCAAACGCGAGAGGTACAGGAGCAGGCCAAAGTACGTTGCCTATGTGGGCATTTTCTCAGCTATCGCAGCAGTGCTGATGCTCTTTGAAATCCCGCTTTTCTTCGCGCCGAGCTTTTATGAAATTGATCTGAGCGAAATCCCTGTGTTGATTTGCACCTTTTCTCTGGGGCCTATTGCCGGCGTTGTCTGTGAGTTCCTTAAAATTATTCTGAAGCTGGCCATCAAGGGGACAACTACGGCTTTTGTGGGGGACTTCGCCAATTTCGTCATTGGCTGCTCAATGGTTTTACCCGCCTCGATTATCTATCATAAAATCAAAACAAAAAAAGGCGCTTGGCTCGGCATGGTTTCGGGCACGTTGGTTATGACAGCTTTCGGCAGTCTGTTTAACGCCGTCTATCTGCTGCCGACCTTTTCAAAGCTGTACGGTCTGCCGCTGGACGCGATCATCGCCATGGGGACGGCTGTCAACGGGAAGATCACAAGTGTATCGACCCTTGTGCTCTTCGCCGTCATACCGTTCAATCTTTTGAAAGGCATCATCGTTTCGCTGCTCACCTTCCTCCTTTATAAACGGACGGAAAAGCTCCTGCATATGAAATAGAAACAACAGATACCGGCGAGTGCTTAACGCCGGTATCTGTTGTTGTCTGGCCTTCTGCAACGGAGCAATCTGTCTGCTGTGTCTTCAGGTTCCTATGGGTGGATTGCTTCAGGTTCCGGCTCTGTTGGTGTTTGATCTGCTGCCGCCGATGTTGTTATTGGCCCCCGCACCGCCGGGGAGATTGTTATTCGGTACCATGCCGCCCGGGGTCATGTTGTAGGTCCCCCTGTTGTTCGGGTTGTTCGGGTTGTTCGGGTTGCCCTGTGCATTATTGTAATATGTGCCGTTTGTCGCATAAGGGGTTACTCTCGGTACATTCGGCGCAACGTTGCAGCCGAAAAGAACAAACACGATTAATAATGTGATTAGCAGTACAATAGTCCTTTTCATTGCTCCTCCTGATTTTCAAGACCGCCGCGCGGTCCCGATTCTTTAAAATGACATCCTTATTATGTTCAATAAGATAAATAATAGTGTGTTAATTAATGCCAAAAACCAGCCTGAGGCTGGTTTTTTTGTTCAAATATATTCTAATTTTTATATCGTCCACTGGCTGTGCAGAATTACCGTCAGCTTCAATTCACCTTTATATTCCTCAAACCCGAGCCTGAGACTGCTCCAATCAAGCCCGGCTGCATCCGGATCTGTCCCCGGAATATGAAAATCAATGAAGCATGCGTTCGGAAATGTCTCCTTAATGTTTTCGAGGGAATTACCTGTTTTAATGATTGTGTTCACACCGATTTCAGGCGCCAGCGTAAAGTCTCTCTCGAAAACAAACATCTTAAAGTATTCGCTTGGCGTTAATTCGATGGGGTCACCGATCCCATCGTATTTGCCCCAGACATATTTGTTTTTATCTTCTGAAAAGCCTCCGACCTGCACCGCGGTAAACCGCTTGTTCGACGAGAGATTGATTGTTGCGTAAGGTGAAAAAACAACGCCGTACTCCGGATGAACCGCCTGGGACAACGCGTTGTAATCCTCCGCTTTGATATATCCGAGAATATCATAAGCATATTCCATTAACCCGACATTTGCGGGACCGGTGCTGACGGAAACCATTTCAGGTTTCGAACTGATGCCCAGCACCCTGTTGAATAGTGTATCACCCGTCATAGAAAACGCTGCCAGCGACAATCCCAAACCGACGGCAATCCCTATAATAATGAGCAGCACATATGTAAAGAATTTTTTCATAATCCACCTGTTTCTTCGCTTCCCCGGATCGAAAGCCTGCGTTTCCCAATTGTGCATCAAGGATACTTGAATAAGGGAACAATTGCAACAACAATAATTTACAAAAGTTACAAAGTGTAAAAGTTGCCGTAATGATAATAACTCTCTCGAATATTAACAAAATAAAAACATTGACCCCAAGTACTTGACATCACGGCATCATAGTGCTAGATTATGTTTAGCACTCAAGCTCTGAGAGTGCTAAACATTACAGGCAGAGTAATTCGAAGGGAATGTGCCCCTTATGGATCTCAGCGAGCGTAAAAAGAAAATACTGCGCGCTGTCATCGATGAATATGTCAAAACAGCCGAACCTGTCGGGTCAAAGACGATCGCAAAGGATTTAGACCTGGCTGTTTCGTCTGCCACAATCCGAAACGAAATGGCTGAGCTTGAGTCGATGGGCCTTCTGGAGCAGCCGTATACCTCTGCCGGACGGATTCCGACGGCATTGGGGTACCGTATTTATGTCAACGAACTGATGGAGAGGCACAAGCTGTCCCTGGAAGAAACCGACACAATCAACCATGCGCTTAAAACTCGCATCCAGCAGCTGGACAGGATTATTGCCGCTGCAGGCCGCGTCACATCACAGCTGACGAGTTACCCGGCTTATGCGCTTGCATCTGCCAGTAACAGCATCACCATATCACGCTTTGATATCATTTACGTAGATACAAACACATTTATTGTCGTTGTGATGATGAGCAACAAAGCAGTGAAAAACAAGCTTGTCCATCTGCCGTTTACCGTGGAGCAGACCACACTTATAAAGCTTTCGGCATTATTCAACGCCGGCTTCACAAATATTACGGAAGATAAAATTTCACCGCAGCTCATAGCCTCTACGGAAAGAGCGTCCAATGACTCAAACGGCCTTGCGGCCATTATCGCGGGATTTGCCATAGAGCTTTTATATGAGACAAAATTGAGGGAAACGCATATTACCGGAGCCTCGAGCCTTTTGGAATACCCCGAATACAGGGATGTGGACAAGGCGCAGCGGCTGCTGCGATATCTTTCCAACGAAAACGAGCTTGCCAGGCTCCCCATTCCCGAGGAAAGCGGCAGAATGAAGATTACAATCGGCCCTGAGAATCTGGCAGAGGAGCTGCGTGACTCCAGTGTCATCGTCGCGCGGTACGACGCGGGTGACAATATGCAGGGGCTCATAGGCGTGGTTGGCCCGACGCGCATGGACTACTCAAAGGTTGCGGCGCGGCTTTCATATATCGCCCGGGGACTGAGCGGACTTCTGTCCGGCGGCGACACAGCAGGTTTATTAGGTGGAGAAAATGATAATAATCCACCCTGAGCATACAAAAGATAAGGAGTTGAAACGATGTCTAAGACGAAGAAAGACGAAATACCTGAGTTGGATGAAACGCCTAAAGTTGAAATTTTAGAAGAAGCGCCGGAGGTTTCGCCGCTGGAAGAATTGGAAGCGGCGCTGCAGGCCGAAAAAGATAGATACCTCAGACTTGCTGCGGAGTACGATAACTACAGAAAACGCAGCGTAAAAGAACGCAATTCCCTGTACAGCGACGTCCGCTCCGATACCTTCGCCGAGATTCTGCCGGTATATGACAACCTGGCGCGGGCACTCAGCCAGGAATGCTCGGACGAGGCTTTTTACAAGGGCGTTGAGATGACGATGACGCAGCTGAAGGAAATCTTTCAAAAATGCGGTGTGACGGAGATTCCGGCCGTCGGCGAGCCGTTTGACCCTGAAATGCACAACGCCGTCATGCATGTGGAGGATCCGGCTTACGGCACGTCCGTTGTTGCCGAGGAATTTAAAAAAGGATTCATGCTGGGCGATAAGGTTATCCGATACGCTATGGTCAAAGTTGCAAATTAATTATTAAATATATAACGACATCTTTATATTAGGAGGAAAAATGGCAATGGGAAAAATCATTGGAATCGATCTGGGTACGACAAATTCCTGCGTATCTGTTATTGAAGGCGGAGAGCCGATAGTCATACCAAGCGCAGAAGGTGCGCGCACAATGCCATCGGTGGTCGCATTTTCAAAAGACGGTGAGCGCATGGTGGGCCAGGTTGCCAAGCGACAAGCCATCACGAACCCGGACCGAACCATCATTTCGATTAAACGTGAAATGGGCAGTAATTTTAAGGTCAATATCGATAACAAACAGTATACCCCTCAGGAAATTTCCGCGATGATTCTGGGAAAGCTCAAAGCGGACGCCGAGGCATATCTGGGCACGAAGGTGACGGAAGCCGTCATCACCGTTCCCGCGTATTTTACCGACGCTCAGCGTCAGGCTACCAAGGACGCGGGCAAGATTGCCGGTCTTGACGTTAAGCGTATTATCAACGAGCCCACGGCGGCGGCACTGGCATACGGCCTTGACAAGGAGCAGGAGCAGACAATCATGGTCTACGACCTGGGCGGCGGAACCTTCGACGTATCCATACTGGAGATCGGCGACGGCGTCATCGAAGTCAAGGCGACTGCCGGCAACAACCGACTCGGCGG
>CAZVLO010000099.1:2367-9581 GCA_964628265.1 uncultured Papillibacter sp. | reverse complement strand
AGTCATATCCGGCAAAATCGAACAGTTCCGCGGTTTCGGCTGACAGAAATACGTCATGGACCGAGACATCGGCCTCCGGGTTTATATCGCAAATACGCTCTCTCATCACGTCGACCTTCTTCCGCCCGATCGTCGAGTGCAGCGCGATAAGCTGACGGTTCAGGTTTGTGATGGCGACAGTGTCGTTGTCCACCAGCGCAATAGCGCCAATTCCGGCACGGGCCGCGTCACCTAAAAGCATCCGTGTTCTTGAAAACTGGTCAGGCATCATCTGTATTCCTCATCAATCTATATAACAATCGGGCGTCATGATGTCCACCCTAAGGATTCTTTATCGCTTCCTGCAATACCGCATTAGCCACGGCACCGGCTGTCTTGAGTCCTGAACCTCCGTTTTCGACGACAACAACAAAGGCCAGCGGGTATTCTTCGTTTTTTATATAACCGACAAACCAGGCGTGAGGCGACAGACCGCCTCCGACCTCTGCCGTGCCTGTCTTGGCATAGAGCTCCAGGCCCGGGAATTTGCTTTCCCCATAGGACTTGTAGACATTGTAATTCATCATCGTTGCAATTTTATCAGCTGTCTCCCTGCTTAACAGTCTGCCGGTGGACGGCGGCAGAAGTCCGGCGAGTCCTTTTTCATGTACGAGGCTCATATCAACAGCCACGCCCCCGTTGGCAACGGCACCGACAAAGCGCAGCATGCCGGCCGGGCACACAGTATCGTTATACTGCCCGATTCCGGACCACGCCAAGTCGGCAGTGTTTTCTTCAGCCTTATCGAAATTGCCTGCTGCCGTCTTGATCCCTTCAACTTCAACGCTCCGATTCAATCCGAGCTTGCCTGCGTACAGGCTCAGCTTATCGGCACCGAGCTCAAGAGCCAGTTCCGCAAACGTACTGTTGCACGAGACGGCAAGAGCTTCCTCAATGGAGAGTTCACCATGGTGATTTGTACATTTGACGGTGTCACCGCCGATTTTTAAGCTGCCCTCGCATTCGAAAACGCGATCATAAAGATCGGGGATGTTTTCAATAGCCGCAGCCAGTGTAACCAGCTTAAACGTGGACCCCGGCGTGAAGGTGCTTGACAGGAACCTGTTGATATAGGCACCCTCGTACTTATCACCGTCGTTTTCAAAATCCGGCACAGCTGATGGATCAAACGATGGTGCCGAGACCACGCAGACAAGCTCTCCCGTCTTGTAATTCATGACGCCAACGGCGCCTTTTTTGCCGCCCAGCGCCTTGTAGGCCGCGACGTTCAGCCGGGTGTCTATGGTCAGATAAAGCGCCTTCCCCTCGCCTGACCGCGAGTATGCGCCTGATACGAAGTTATATCCCGCCAGCCGTGACGCGAACAGCTTCAGCGCGCCTGTGCCGATATTGCCGCTCTGGTCTCCAACGGCGTGAAGCGTCGCTTCTCTGACAGCCGCGCTGTCAGCATATGCTCTTTTTCCGCCGCTGATATCGGCGAGTATAACACCGTTTCTGTCAAGCACCGTGCCAACGGTCAGCACACCGTTCGTATAGACGGTGTTGTTAGACGGGAAAGAGACCCACTTTTTCCCGTTTGCAGCGAATCTGAAGATGTAAAGAGACAGTCCTATCAGGATTATTGCGCATAAAAGCAGCAGCGCACGAGACCTGTTACTGACTCTTTTCATCTTCCGTCACTTCTTTCCGTTCATTTATGATATATCGACAACTACTCTTCACTGTCTTCCTGTATGATGTCTTCGTCGAATTCAAATTCGTCAGTCACCGCAGCGTTCGGGTCAGATTCGTCATTTATATATTCGTCCGCTTCCGTATGTTCGTTAAACAGGCGTTGTTCCTTTTTGCTGATATGCTTCGGCGTTCTGACGACGAAGCTTGCGTTCCTGCGTGTATCTACGGCTTTGATAAAAGCCAACAGCCCCCAGCATGCCACCAGGCTGGAACCGCCTTTTGAGACAAAGGAAAACGTCACACCCGTAAACGGCAGGATATCGACCGAGCCGAGTACATTCAGGATCATCTGGAAAATCAAAATGGTTACCGCTGCGCACGCGCCGATCACATAAAACGAACTGCGTGCCGCCCGGGAGGCGTGGATAACATGAAACGCCAGCACAAGCAAAGAAAATACGGCTGCAGCGGCGACAATAAGTCCCAGCTCCTCGCACAAAATACCAAACACCATGTCCGTGTCGGCTGCGAATACACGCTTTAACCACCCGTTGCCGGCACCTACACCGAAAAGGCCTCCGGAGGCGGCTGCCGCCATTGTTCTCGTCTGCTGATATCCCGAGGCATTTGCATACTCCCATGCGTGCCCCCATGTGGTAAACCTGGCAGCCACATGAGGTTTTAGCGTCACTGCCATGAAGCCGGCGAACCCCGCGCCCGCAACGCTCAGAAAAACAGACGCAAGATCACCCGAACGAATAAATGAGATCATCAGGTAGGCAACAAAAAAGACAAGCGCCGTACCGAAATCCCCCATTAAAGCCAGTGCCATGACACAGCTTCCCGCAAAAGCTATAAAAAGCACAAGGTTCCGCCTTGCAAAAAGTCTGTCAAGCGCGGCGGCTCCTGCGAAAACGAATGCAATTTTTACGAACTCCGACGGCTGAAACGATATGCCGTTGATCGTAAGCCAGTTCCTGGCGCCTAATACCGTACCGCTCAGAAACAGGTTAGCGGCTAACAGCAGCAGTCCTGCCATAGCGATAGGCCATCGCAATTTAACAGCTCTGTTCAGGTCTCTTAAAAACCATCCCATAAGGAAATATAATAATATGCCTGCTGCCAATAACACAGTGTGCCGATACAAGTCCTCCGGTACGGAGGAGGCCACCACTCCCAAACCGATGGTGCATAAAAAGAACGCGATCGTCTCAACCTCAAACGCCACTCGCCGCAAAACACGTGTCAGGAGATAGCATAACCACGTTAATATCGTCAAAGAGATGAAACTGACCGGCACTGCCGGCGGCAACGCGTCATCAAAAGAAATGCAAAGCTGCAGACCCAGCGCAACCTGGAACAGCGTCAGGTAAAACAGTGTCTTACAGGGCTTGACACGCCTTCCCGGCCGAATCCTTTCCTGCGACTGCGCAGCCTGCTCATATTTGCTTATAGCGACAAAAACCAGCTCTACGCCGCCCAGTGTGATGATATCCCCTGTTCTCAACTGCGCTTTCTCGTTGATTTTTCTACCGTTAAGCATGGCGCCGCCCTTCGAGCCCAGGTCATACAATCGCCAAAGACCCTTTATATCGCGGATGACTGCCGCATGGCTGCGGGACAGTGTCGGATAGTCCATGTAAACATCCGAGGATTTGGAACGGCCTATGATATTCTCCCAGTGATTTAAAAGAATCTTCGAGCCGTTTGGCAGGCTGAGATATCCCCACTCCTCATAGTCGTCTTCCCCCGTCAGAAGTGACTTTACCGACCTGTAAACGATAAGAATCGCAAGCACCGGAAGTATAAGCCGGATAACAAACGTAAAATACGAGAAAAATCCTGCCGGATTGTCTGAAATCATATGATTCAGCTTCGATATCAACTCGTTCAGCCATTCGATAACGCGTCCCTCCTCCCCCGTAAATGTGCTAAAAAGGTGGGCATGAAATAATCAAAACAACCTTGCCTGCACCGGCACCGCTTTGTCGTGATTCATTTCATGCCCACCCGTTTCAGCATTATAAAGAAAATTTATTCAGCTTCGTTCAAGGCTTTGGCTTCTTCGATTATCTTTGCCTGGACAACAGCCGGCGCTTCCTCGTAACGCTCAAAGCGTATTGTAAAGGCACCTCTTCCCTGTGTCATCGAGCGAAGGTCGATCGCATAACTGGACATCTCACCCATCGGTACTTCCGCCTCTACGACCTGCATACCGTCGGAATCAAGGCTCATACCCATCGGGCTGCCGCGGCGCTTGGAGAGATCGGACATGATATCACCCGTATACGTGTCCGGAATTGTCACAGTCAGATAACCGATAGGTTCGAGAATAACTGGATTAGCCTGTGGGATGCCCTCCTTATACGCCAACTGCGCCGCAGTTTTAAACGCCATTTCCGAAGAGTCAACGGGATGGTAAGAACCGTCTACAAGGGTGGCCTTCAGATAGACCAAAGGATATCCGGCCAAAACACCCTTCTGTATGCTGTCGCGCAAGCCCTTTTCGACAGCCGGGAAGAAGTTTTTCGGTACACTGCCGCCGAAGACGTTTTCGGCGAATACGAGATCCTCTTCTTCACCGGGCTCGAAGTCGATAACAACGTCGCCAAACTGTCCGTGGCCGCCTGATTGCTTTTTATGGCGCCCTCTCACCTGTACCTTTTTACGGATTTTTTCACGGTACGCGACACGGGCGGGAGAGAGTTCGACCTCCACACCAAATTTATCCTTCAGTTTTGAGCAAAGGACATCCAACTGAATGTCTCCGGCGCCGGACAGCACCAGCTGTTTTGTCTCAGCATTGTTGACAAATACAAATGTCTGATCTTCCTCGGAAAGCCGCGAAAGACCGGATGCGATTTTGTCCTCCTGGCCCTTCGTCTTCGGTGCGATTGCCATAGAATAGTTCGGCGGTGCGAAGTCAATGCCCTTTGCCGTTATGGGCTTTTTCGGGTCGGCCAGCGTATCCGCTGTCTTTGTTTCAGAAAGCTTTGATACGGCGCCGATATCACCGCATATGACTTCTTTTACCTCGTTGCTCTTTTTGCCCTGCATCTTAAAAATGTGCCCGATTTTTTCATTCGAGCCTGTCCTCATATTGATAAGCGTCATATCGGCGGTCACCTTGCCTGAGAGGACTTTAAAATAGCTGAATTTTCCGTATTGATCGGAAACTGTCTTGTATATGACGGCGCAGGCCGCTCCATTGGGGTCAGCTTTTATTTCAGAGCCTTCCGTGGCTGTTTCAGCATGCCCGTCGATTGGTGAAGGGAACAGATTGACAACGGTATCCAGCAGCGGCAGCGTGCCAAGGCCTGTTAAAGCGCAGCCGCAGAACACGGGATACAGTGTTCTGTCCTTCACACCGGTTTTCAGGCCGGTGATCACTTCATCAACTGTAAATGCATCGCCGGAGAAATACTTCTCCATAAGTTCCTCGCTTGTTTCCGCAACGCTCTCGTTAAGCGCGGTATAAAATGTATCAAGCTCGGACTCCATGCTGTCGGGTATCGGGATTTCCTTCGTTTTGCCGCCCTCGATGGCAAAGGCTTTCCTGTTGATCAGGTCGATGAGGCCATCGATTTTCCCCGCCGCATTCTTGATTGGTAAGACTATCGGACAGACCGATGTGCCGTATTTTTCGCGCAGCGCGGTATATACCGCTTCGTAATTACCGTTTTCTTCGTCGATTTTCGAGACGTAAACGGCGCGCGGGAGTTTCAAATTTTCGAGGTATTTCCAGGCTTTCTCAAGGCCAACTGTAATCCCGTCCTTCGCGGCGCAGACAATAATGCCGGCATCGGCGACTCGGAGTGCTTGTGCGACCTCGCCTGCGAAATCAAAATATCCCGGCGTGTCGAGAATGTTGATCTTGTGGTTCCTGTATTCGGTGTACATCGTCGCCAGTGAAATCGAAATCTGGCGCTTGATCTCCTCTGCCTCAGAATCTCCGACGGTATTGCCGTCAACAATCTTACCGAGTCTGTCTGTCTGGCCAGTTAAAAAAAGCATGCTCTCGGCAAGACTTGTTTTCCCGGTGCTCCCATGTCCCAGCAGAGCAATATTGCGGATTTTATCGGTGGCATAGGTCATATGTGTTTACACTCCTTAAAAGTCTTATGACGGAAATTATACACTAACGGAAGATAAAATACAATAAACTTTGTACCTTTTGTCAAACATCAGATGACTACGCATGACCGTTACACTGCCTATTGCCTGTATTTAGCAAAACCGCAGATAATAAACGTAACAATAAGCATTGACAGCATATAAAGCAGCAGGTTGCCGGCACGGGCGGCCGAGAATGAGCCAGCCCAGCAGATCGTAAACATAATAAGCATTCCGGCGAAGGCTGACAGTATGGAGAAGATAGTCGCGGCGAGGGCGGTCGTCCACAGACGTCTGCTGCCTGTAATTGATTCCACATACGAACCCATGCCCTCTCGGGTTAAAACAGCGGAGACGCGCCTGGCTTCCTGCCCGGTACTGTCTGATAGCTCATATGTATTCTGAATCGGCATGTATTCCACATCATTGACAGGTACCTTAAACTTTTGTTCCAGCATGACGGGCGTAATATTGAAGTCCCTGACGGCAAAAAACAGCTTGACGCGGTACCGCAAAACTGAAATCAGCGCGTTCTGTACGGACTTGATGGGCACATAATTAATGGCAAATACAGCAATCAGCCTTTTATTTATCGCTGTAAAAACAGCGTTTTTCATGTTCAGGCTGGCCGGCACCCTGATCCCCATAAGATTCATAAATGCCGCCGAGCCGGTGATGACGCGCTCTCCCTTAATAACGCCTCCGATTCCACCTTCATAACACGCAAATTCCTCAACCCGCATCAGTGGCATCGCCTGTTTTTTAAGCTGCTGGGAAAACAGCTTGGCCAACCCGGAATTTGACGCGACAATAAGGCTGCCTGTATACCGGATAGCTTTCTCAGGATGTACTTCCTCAAACACCTTGATACCCGCGATGGATACGGTACCGGCAGGAAAAAGATCTTCGTCAGTAATGCTCACACCATCCGTGTGATACAGATCGTCCGCTCCGCCCCAGCCAGCTATGGCGGCCCCCAGCTGCCGCGCCCTTCTGGTTACCGCGCTGAAGGGTACGGCGTAGGCATAAGCGGCTGAAAACGGTGCCGCAGCAGCCATGATGGCTGCAAAATAATGCAGGAAGTATTGGGAGCGGCCGTGCCCGAAAGAGGCATAGGCTGCAAGAACCACTGAAGCGACAATCAACATAGGTGCTGCGTACTTATAGGCTGTCTCGCTGATATCAGCCTGAATCAAATTATTGTAAAAGCCCGTTGTCCGTCCGGATACTCTTTTTATGATGGTACTGTTAAGCTCGCTGCACGTTTCAGCAATGACACCGGAAGGTACCGATGCAGCCTGCGCCGTCTTCATCGATTCCGTCATCGCTCTGTAGTATACCTTCTCAGCCCACAACATGAAAGTCAGCGAAAAAGCCGATATAACACAGTACGGCATGCCGGTTGAGGTATCCTGCTTATAGATACC
>CAZVLO010000099.1:0-2357 GCA_964628265.1 uncultured Papillibacter sp. | reverse complement strand
GCTGCTGCAATAACGGCAAGACACGAAAACAGATTCAGGGACTCTATATTGGGACCTCGTTTGAATATAGCTGTAATACCAATAAAAAGCTTGTCTATGCTCAGCATCATGACAACAAACAACAGTATCAGAAGAATCCCGGCTGACAGGATTTTATTCTGCCCAAAACCGAAGGGTAAAGCGGCGTCAGATTCAAAAAGAAGCGTCAATATCGTAATGACTACTGTAATAACAAGGCTGACAAAGCTCCTTATTGAATAGGAGTTGCACCGTTCGGCAAACGTTTTCGTCGCGCTGCGATAGTCAGGCTCTTCGAAAACCTCCTCTTCAATGACGGGAACAGGATCCTCGAAGGCCGTTTCGCCATCATCGAAAATTCTGTCTTCGTCCGCTCTTGTCTGCCTGTTAAAAATGCCAAACATCTTCCTGACGCTTTTTTTACTCTCATCTTCGATTTGCGTCTGCTTATCGATTGCGGCGCTGACTTCCCTGCCGATATCATTTAAGTAATTATCATATCCGTTATCTGCAGTGTCATGGTCTGTACGGCTTCGGGAAGCATCCGAATCCGCCGGTTTGTCCGTACTCTCAAAACTGTCAATTTCTTTCCCGTTACGGACGTTACGTTTATCTGTTTTCCGTATTTCGTCGGTGCGACGTACCGTGGCTGCTTTTTTCAGTGAGACGCTGTCTTCCTGCAATGCACCGGTTGTGGCCTGTATCGTCTCTGTTTTTCCGCCGGCCACCTCCATCATGATTTTGTCGGTTTTCTCCTGGAGAATTGTAGACGGCGTCTTTTTATCACCGGCGATATAAGCCGAACCCTTATATTCAGCCAAAATTGATTCGAGGGAGTATCCGTCCGACGTAAAGAGGATGCCGTTTTTGTTGTCAATAACCGGCATGTTATCCCTTTCCGCAGACAAGAGCTCATTATCAGCAGTTTCGTTTTTTTCAACAGTATAATTGTCGCTAGACAAAGACGCCACCTCCTAACGTGAGATCAAATACCCATACTTCTTTGACGCAGGACTTCGTACATGATAACCGAAGCCGACACAGAAGCGTTGAGAGATGATATTTTTCCGACCATCGGAATACGTACTCTAAAATCGCAGTTCTCCAATACAAGACGGCTTAATCCCCCGCCTTCCGAACCGATCACCAATGCGGCCGGTCCGGTTAAATCTGTCTGCCACAGATGAGACTCGCCGCCGGCATCCGCGCCATATACCCATACGCCGGCTTTCTTCAGTTCCTTCAGGGCGGCTGTGATGTTTGCCACTCTGGCGACTGCCATGTACTCCACGGCTCCCGCAGAAGTTTTTGACACTATTGCTGTTATACCGGCACTTCGCCTTTTGGGGATGATGACGCCATGCGCGCCTGTGCATTCCGCCGTCCGGATGATTGCGCCCAGATTATGCGGGTCGGATATCTCGTCACAGACAATAACAAGCGGCGGCTCATTTCTGTCTTTGGCGATCTGCAGTATATCGTTGATGTCCACATACGCTTTGATCGAAGCCAGCGCTATTACGCCCTGATGGGCGTGAGTCACACTCATGGCGTCTAGCTTTCGCCTGTCAGCTTCAACGACGACAGCGCCGGTCTGCCGGGCCTTCGAGGCAATGTGACCGAGGGCGTCATCCGTCTCACCTTTGGCAATAAAGACCTTGTCCAGCGGCCGCCCGGCACGCAGCGCTTCTGTAACGGCGTTGCGGCCTTCAATCATCCCTTCCGCTCTGTCCGAGTCAGGTGACTCGGATTGCTCCCTGTTGTGATACGGGTCCATATGGCGTTGTACCGGCTTCCGCCGGTTGTGCGAGCCGTCATCCATTCTAATATAACCTCATTATTACATTAATTCCTTAATTTTTTCGACCATGTCGAGTCTTTCCCACGGCAGATCCAAGTCGTTGCGGCCGAAATGACCGTAAGCCGCCACCTGCTTGTAGATGGGATTTTTAAGTCCAAGATAGGATATAATTCGGCTGGGTCTCAAGTCGAACAGCCGGCTGATTATGCTTTCAATCTTCTCATCGGAAAGCACGCCGGTACCCCGTGTATCCACCAGGACAGACACAGGCCGCGCCACACCGATGGCGTAAGCAACTTCAATCTGACACGCTTTTGCCAGCCCCGCCGCTACAATGTTCTTTGCTACATATCTGGCCATATACGCTGCGCTCCTGTCGACCTTCGTCGGGTCCTTGCCTGAAAACGCGCCGCCGCCATGGCTGGCGTAACCGCCGTAGGTGTCCACAATAATTTTTCGTCCGGTGAGGCCGGAATCACCCACGGGACCGCCTGTAACAAACCGCCCGGTGGGGTTGATGAGGATGCGGGTGCTGTCC
>CAZVLO010000098.1:0-9591 GCA_964628265.1 uncultured Papillibacter sp. | reverse complement strand
ACCGAAAAATAAAAATGGAGGGGTATCTGGCCGAATACGGGGCAAAACAGGTGGGCTCATGAGTATCCATAACGGCCACAGGGAACGTATAAAAAAACGTTTCCTTGAGCACGGGCTTGAGAGCTTCGAGGACCACAGCGTACTGGAACTGCTCTTATTTTATGCGCTTCCGCGGGGGGACGTGAACCCCGTCGCCCATACGCTGATGAGCAGATTCGGCTCACTTGCCGCCGTGTTTGACGCTCCGGCGGAGGAGCTGGCCAAGGTACCGGGCATCGGTATGAACACAGCGGAGCTTATAAAGCTCATCCCCCAGGTCAGCAGGCGTTATCTTATGTCCCGCGCCAGCTTTGACGATATCCTCGATTCGGCAAAAAAAGCGGGAGAATACCTTTTGCCGCGTTTTTACGCAGAGCGGGACGAAATCGTTTATATGGTCTGTCTCGACGCCAAATGTAAGGTCTTAAACTGCAAGCTGCTGTTTCGCGGCAGCGTCAATGCCGCCAATATCAGCATCCGGAAGATCGTGGAAAACGCGCTTGTTTACAATTCGACCGGCGTCATCATTGCCCACAATCACACCAGCGGGATTGCGATTCCGTCAGAAGAGGATAAAATAACGACGCGGCGCATCGAACAGGCGCTGAAAGCTGTGGACATCACACTCACCGACCACATTGTCGTGGCCGATGACGATTTTGTCTCCATGGCTGACAACGGCTTTTTCCGATAATACGCTGACTGCCCCCTGGCGGTAAAAGGCTTCCCCTGGGGGAAGCTGTCGGCAGACGTCGGCTGCCGACTGATGAGGGAACTTGTCGGCGCGGCAGAGCATCGCATACCCGGCGTATCGGGCCGCCGAGGTCGGCGGCCCCTACGGAACGCTCAATTAACAGCATCGGAGATCAAAAATTGGAACAATTATTAAGTAACACAATCAGCATCGCCCGCCTGGCCGGTGCAAAAATAAAGGAACTCAGGGATACTAATGCCCTGACCGAGGATATGAAAGACGGCGTGGAGCTCGTCACGAATGCCGACCTGATATCAAACGATATCATAAAGAGCGAAATACACAGGCTTTACCCCGGCCATGAATTTCTGTCCGAGGAGGATACGGACCGGAATTATGACATAGAGAAGCCCACATGGATTATCGACCCCATCGACGGCACGGTGAACTACGCCAACGGCCACCAGATGGCGGCTGTTTCCATTGCCTATGCCGAGAACAATAGGGTTCGCGCCGGCGTTGTCTATAACCCGTTCATGGACGAGCTGTTCCATGCCGCGGAAAACAAAGGCGCTTTTTTAAACGGCAGACCTATCCGCATCAAGGATGCTTCTGAGCTGAGGAAATGTCTCGTCGCTACCGGCTTCCCCTACGTTAGAAGCCAGGAGGGTGTCCGGGATATTTTTTCACGGATGGAGCGGCTTCTTCCGAACATCGGGGATTTCCGCCGCTTGGGCTCCGCAGCGCTGGATATCTGCTGGGTTGCCTGCGGCCGTCTGCAGTGTTATTATGAAGGGCATCTCAGCCCCTGGGACGTGGCCGCCGCTCGGCTTATTGCCAAAGAAGCCGGTGCCGCCATCGGGTATTTCAAGGAACCCGATGACAACTTCCCCGACGATATCCGCAGCGACAACCTCATCGTCTCCAGTCCAAAGGTGTACGATGAACTCAGGCTCCTTTTGAAAGGAGCTGTCGCCGCTTGCGGCGACTGAGGATTGTCCCGCGCCGCGCAATAACCACCTCGCAGGGCCCGCCCCCCGTATCGTTCCATCTCCGAAAAAGCCTCCCTCCTGAGGGAGGTGCCGCCGCAGCGGCGGAGGGAGTAGCTGCGCGGCGATGCACGCGACGCCGAGGTTTGTGTCCCCTGCGGATCAAAGCTAACCCTCGCAGGGCCAGCCCCTCCGTTGAGTTGTTCCTTCCCATTCCCGCAACGGGCTGATACATCATTCAAATATCCGCTCCGCCTGTGGTATAATAGGCTTAACTGAAGCCATTAGGGCCGCCCCCGAATCAAAAAAAATATATACACACATGATTTTTTTCGCACAAAATAAAAAGGTCTGTTATTGCAGCGCTTTGAAGCGTTAGAAGAAAGACTGATTTAACAAATTCGTAAAACTTTATTAATACTTATGTAACAAATCGCATTAATTACAAGGCAAAAATCAGTTAATACAGGTCAATATCGAGGTAAAACATGCCTGATTTCAAAGTTATAAGTGAATATACGCCATCCGGCGACCAGCCGGAGGCCATCGAGGCACTGGCGCGGGGCGTCGAGCTGGGCTTCGAGGAGCAGACCCTTCTCGGTGTCACGGGCTCCGGCAAGACGTATACCATGGCGAAGGTCATTGAAAAGCTTCAGCGCCCGACTCTGGTGCTGGCCCACAACAAGACGCTGGCAGCGCAGCTGTGCAGCGAGTTTAAGGAGTTTTTCCCCGACAACGCCGTGGAGTTTTTCGTATCCTACTACGATTATTATCAGCCGGAGGCGTACATCCCCCACACAGATACCTATATCGAAAAGGACAGCTCTATCAACGACGAGATCGAACGGCTGCGGCACAGCGCCACATCGGCGCTTTTCGAGCGGCGGGACGTCATTGTGGTGTCCTCCGTCAGCTGCATTTACGGTCTGGGAGACCCCATCGACTACGCCAACATGGTCATCTCTCTCCGGGTGGGACAGACCCGGGACAGGGACGAGCTTCTGAAAAAGCTGGTGGAGATAAGATACGGTAGAAACGACATCGCTTTTGAGCGCAACATGTTCCGGGTCCGGGGCGACACGGTGGAGATATTCCCGGTTTATGCCAGAGACAATGCAATCCGCGTCGAGTTCTTCGGCGACGAGATTGAGCGCATCAGTGAAGTGAACGTCGTCACTGGCACGCCTGTTCGCAGCATTTCCCACGCCGCCATCTATCCGGCCTCCCACTACGTCACGACGGCAGACAAGATGGAGCGCGCCATCAAAGAGATTCAGGAGGAAATGAAGGCGCGGGTCGAGTATTTCGAGAGCGAGAACAAGCTGGTGGAGGCGCAGCGTATCCACCAGCGCACCATGTATGATATAGAAATGATGCGGGAGCTGGGCTATTGCACAGGTATCGAAAACTACTCCCGCGTCATCACCGGGCGGCCGGAGGGCTCGGCCCCGATGACGCTTCTGGATTATTTCCCCAAGGACTATATCCTGTTCATTGACGAGAGCCATGTGACGCTGCCCCAGGTCCGCGCCATGTACAACGGCGACCGGGCCCGGAAGGAGAACCTGGTGGAGTACGGGTTCCGCCTGCCGTCGGCTTTTGACAACAGGCCGCTGAAATTCCACGAGTTTACCGAGCGCGTCCATCAGATGATCTATGTCTCAGCGACGCCCTCCGACTACGAAAAATCCCGGTCTTCCCAGATCGTGGAGCAGATCATCCGCCCCACGGGCCTTCTGGATCCCACCATCTCCGTCCGCCCCGTGGACGGGCAGATCGACGACCTGATCGGCGAGATCAATGCCCGTGCCGAAAAGGGAGAGAGGACCCTCGTCACGACACTGACGAAAAAAATGGCGGAGGACCTGACCGCCTATCTGACAGGCGCCGGCATCCGCGTCCGATATATGCACCATGACATTACAACAACCGAGAGAATGGAGATCATCCGCGACCTGCGCCTGGGCGAATTCGACGCGCTTGTCGGCATCAACCTCCTGCGTGAAGGTCTTGACCTGCCGGAGGTCTCGCTGGTGGCGATACTGGATGCCGATAAGGAAGGATTCCTGCGCAGCGAGACAGCGCTTGTCCAGACCATCGGACGCGCCGCCCGCCATGAGGAAGGTACTGTCATTATGTACGCGGATACCGTCACGCGGTCCATGCGCGCGGCCATCGACGAGACGGAGCGGCGCCGGGTAAAACAGAAGAGTTTCAACGACATTCACGGCATTGTTCCGAAAACAATTATCAAGAGCGTACGCGACCTGCTGGAGATATCGAAGGACGGAGACACCCTTTCCTATCGCGAGGACGGTGACGTGAAGATGACGCGTCGGGAGCGGGACGAAGCCATCGCGAAACTTGAAAAAGAAATGGCGAAAGCTGCAAAGATGCTGGAATTCGAATATGCAGCCGTCCTGCGTGACCGAATCATAAAGCTCAGAGGGCAGCCTTAATACGAAAGCGGGAAAGCATCATGAACATCATCGAATTATTGGAATCCTCGCAGCTGGGTAAAATGATCATCACCTTTTTCATTTCCATGCTGCCTGTTATTGAGCTGCGCGGCGCCATACCTGTCGGCGTGGCAATGGGGCTTGAGCCTGTACTCAGTACGGTCATCTCCATCGTCGGGAACATGATACCCGTCCCGTTTATCATTCTGTTCATCCGACGGATTTTTGACTGGATGAAGACGAAGAGCCGGCGTCTGGGCCGGATCGCAGAGAAGCTTGAAAGTAAAGCTGTGTCAAAAGGTTCCGGGCTCTATAAGGGAGAGATCATCGGCCTTGCCGTTTTCGTTGCCATACCTTTGCCTGGTACGGGCGCATGGACCGGTGCGTTGATTGCCGCAATTCTGGGTATGCGCTTAAAAACAGCCGTGCCCACGATCGCAGCAGGCGTCCTCGTGGCGGGGGTCATCATATTTGGCATTACTTACGGATTCACGGCCATTTTCTAATGGTGTAGACCACCCGTCTCCATGGTTCTGAACTGCCTGTCGTAGAGGTCCTTATAGATACCGCCATCGCGCAGGAGCTCCGCATGGCTTCCCCGCTGGACAATCCTGCCGTCGTTGACAACAAAGATGATATCCGCCGACATGACAGTGGAGAGGCGGTGGGCGATGACAAGGCTGGTGCGGGATCTTAAAAGGGGGTCAATCGCCTGTTGGATCAATGCCTCAGAACCTGAATCGAGCGATGACGTGGCCTCGTCGAATATGACGATTTTCGGATTTTTAAGGAGCGTGCGCGCGATGGACAGCCGCTGGCGTTCTCCGCCGGAGAGCTTGACGCCCCGGTCGCCCACGACGGTATCGTAGCCATTTGGAAGGGCAGCGATAAAGTCATGGATATGCGCGGTTTTACAGGCGTCAATGAGTTCCTCCTCCGTAGCCTCGGAGCGGGCAAACAGCATATTGCTGCGTATGCTGGCGTTGAACAGGTATGTATCCTGGGTCACCATACCGATCTGGCCGCGCAGCGAATGCAGCGCCATTTTGCGGATATCGGTGCCGTCAATGGACACCGCGCCCTCTGTGACATCGTACAGCCTCGGAACCAGGTATGTAACCGTTGTTTTGCCCGCGCCGCTGGGGCCGACAAAAGCTGCCATTCGGCCTCGGGGTATCTCAAACGTCATATTTTTCAGCGTTATGGCTTGATCGTTATAGGAAAAAGAGACATTGTCAAACGCGATATCGCCGTTAATCGGCTCAATGATTTTGGCGTCCGGCATATCAACCAGCTCGTTATCAAGGTCGAGATAATGAAAAATCCGTTCAAAGAGGGCCATTGAACGGACAATGTCCACGTGGATGTTCATAAAGGTGTTGACGGGGCCGTACAGCCTGTTTAAGAGCGAGACAAACATCACGATGCCGCCGACGGTAATCGTCCTGTAGCTGAGCATTATCATGCCGCCGAATAGATAAATCAGCATCGGACCGATGGCGACGAATGTCATGATCGTCATAAAAAACCACTGGCCGGCGACGGCTTCCCGTATGCCAAGACGCGCCACGGTGTCATTGATTTCGTCAAACTCCCTGCGCTTGTCGTTCTCTTTTGTAAAAAGCTTGATGAGCATGGTCCCTCCGGCATTCAGCGTCTCCGTAATAATAGACGTGAGCCGGGCCAGCTTTTCCTGCATTTCCGCCGCTATTTTCCACCGTGTCTTTCCCACCCTGCGGGTAGGCAGCAGAAAGAGCGGCAGCGTCAGGATGCTCACGATTGCCAGCATCCAGTTCGTGTAGAACAGCGTGACGGCCGTTGTGGCGAAGACGAAGACACCCTGCACGATTTGGATAAAGGTGCCCGAAAAGACGTTTTCGATGCCGCCGATGTCATTTGTGATGCGGGAATTAATTTCGCCGGTCTCGGCGTCGGAGAAAAACCGCAGCGGCATACCCATCATCTTGCCGTACATCGCCGAGCGCAGATCCCGGATAATCCTCTTGGAAATGAGCGTATTCAGATAGCTTTGGCCTACCGATATCAGATTCTGTGCAAACAACGCGGCAAAGGACAGGACAATAAAGAAAACCAAAAGCCGCATATTACCGCTCGGCAGCGCGATATCAATGATGTTTTTTGTCAGAATGGGCGTCACAACGCCCAGGGACGCGCTGAGAATAATCGCACCCAGCATAACGAGCATGGATTTCCAGTAGGGATTGAAATAAGACAATATCCGCAGCAGAAGCTTTTTTGTGATTTTTGGTTTTTTATCGCCGACATGCGGCGCTCCGACGAATTCTGGTCCCGCCATAAACAAGCCTCATTTCGCAACATAAGTCCCGGCAACAATCCCGCCTTCAAAAACGCCGGTGTTGGCTTTTTGACGCGGGATTGTTGCCGAGGCATCAGATACGGATGTTACTCACACCGCTATTTCACAGCGACCTTTTGATCCACAAATTTGAAACTGTCGCCCGGCTGCTGTTCTGCAACGATAATTCTCTCGTGGAATTTCTCCAGCGATGAGCGGTGCCCAATGGAGACAATAGTTGACGTTTTGATCTTGTCGTTCAGTTTTTCGTACAGGCGTTCTTCAAACGGTTCATCCATGGAGGCTGTCGCTTCGTCAAAGAACAGGTAATCCGGGTTATAAAGCAAGGCCCTCGCCACAGCCGCCCGCTGCTGCTCGCCGCCGGACATGATATGGTTCCAGTGGGCGACCTCGTCAAGCCGGGGGATGAAGCTGTCGAGCTCAACATCACTCATCGCCTGCTCAACAGCCTCACGGCTGTATTTATCTGACGGCTCGGGATAACATATGGCATTTAAGAGCGTTCCGATGGGGAGATACGGATGCTGCGGCAGTATCATGATTTTTTTGCCTTCCGGCACATAGACGGTTGCCCTGCCAAAGGGCCAGATATTCGATATAATCCTGAACAATGTGGTTTTGCCGGCGCCTGTCTTGCCTTTGATGAGCACCTTTTCCCCGTGCCTGAAGGTCAGCGATTTTGCGGATATCTGCAGCTTGCCGCTGGGGAGTTCAGCCTCAAGATTATCGATCTCGATATTATCCGTCGGGTGCTCGGCAACAATGATCTCTGATTTAGCCAGGATTTCCTCGCATTTTTTGGAGTTGGTGAGGAAGTCGGTCAGACGGTTGATAACGGCTTTCCAGGTTGCCAGGCCTATATAAGATGTCTGGAAGAAGGCAAAGCATAAGATAACCTGCTGGAAAGCCTGCGAAATCTGCATGATAGCGCCGTAGCCGCCGGGAATGGAACCCGCAAAGAAAGACGGCCCAAGCATGATCGATATCACGAGCCCGTTCAGCATTGATATGCCGGTATTCCAAAGCAGTGTCTTCATGTTCCTGCCCACGACCCTGAAGGTATTGTCGACCACATTGCCGAATATACCCAGAACATGGCCGTGCTCGACCTCTTCACCCTTCAGGAGGGAAATCTGCTCGCTGTTCTCACGGACGCGTACGAGTGAAAAACGGAAGTCCGCTTCAAACCGCTGCTGGTTATATTGAAGGCGGATCAGTTTTTTACCGATTTTATGAACGACGAAGGTGGTCAGGAAGGCCCACACAAAGGCGACGACGATAAAATAACCGGGGAAGGACCAGTCTATACCGCCGATAAAAAGCGGAATCGTGTTGGAAAGATTCCATAAGATGAGAACGAAAAGCGCGAACATGATAACGTTTTGCAAAAACGTGAGCGTATTTGTTATAAACCCCTGAATAAACTGGAGAATATCTTCCTGAATACGCTGGTCCGGGTTATCGGTCTCGTTACCGGTAACCTGCAGGCTGTAGTGATTGTGGCTTGTCAGCCAGTTGTCCACATACTGTGACGTCATCCATTTTCGCCAGCTGACGGTCAGCCAGCCTTCTATGTAACCCCTGAAGGCCGACGTAAAGGTCAGTGCCGCCGCCACCACCACGAACAACAGCAACTGCTGTTTCCATAAGGCGAAGTCGCTGAGCATGAACGCATTCGTCCAGTCCATAAACCATTTGTTATACCGAACGTTGGCCATGACGACGACGATCATGAGCGCCAGGTCCGCAATGATTAACAGCCAGGCCTTGCCGCGGTCTTCGGATTTGAACCAATATGGGAAAGCCAGCCGCCATATCTGCCGAAACGCTTTGTTTACTTTCCTCATCGTTGTCTCCCTCCTGCGTTTGCTTTTTTATCCAGACGCGACTGTTTTGTCATTTTAATGGCAATGATGATAAAAACCGGTATCAGGACAACCGCCATAGCGATGAGAAGTGAGGTGGTCGGCGGGTAGAACAGCGGGGTCTCGGCAACCGCATCCGGTGCTGCAGCAGCGTCTGCGGGGGCCTCGGCAGCCGTATCCGCACCCAGCGGCGCCGCGGCGGAGGTCAGCCTGATGGCAGCAAGGCCCTCAACAGCGGCGAGACCGCTATCGGGGATTGTCACATCAGCTTTGCCGGCAGCGTCTGTTGTCCCCAGAGCTGCACCTGTCACCGGGTCAATAATTGCCGTATCCGCCAGGGGAGCAGATGAATATGAAAATGTCGCAAAGTCCAACGCCCAGGTAGTAGCTGTCACCGTCGCTGAGGTGCCGTCGACAGAAGCGGTTAGTGCGACCGGTGTTGCAGGCACCGCGACGTCACTTGATGTACAGATAATAATATTATCGCCGGCTTCTACGGCCGCCGTATCGACAGCGGAGGTGTTTGCCGGATCGGCGCCGACAGGCACGCCGTTGATGATAATGTAAGGCGTGGCGGTTATACCCCATGCCTGTGTGATGAGGTACATATTGTAAGTTGTGTCGATACCGGCTGCGTAACCGCCCTCGCCGCCGGAATAATAGGCCGCGTGTGCCGCCCTGATGACGGCGTCGGCAGTCATTTCGGTGACCTCGACAGGCTGCGCGGCAACCTCCAGTTTGCCGTCAATGCTGACGGAAACATAGACCGTTGAGCCTGCCGCCAATGCGCCGGGAATCATCGCTGCGAGCACCGTCAGGGTGATGATAAATGCGAGTACCTTTTTCATCGTTTTCCTCCCTTTTTGATTAATGTACCTGATGCCGGTATGTTCGATCTAAAGAACAAAAAGCAGCTGCTTGTCATCCGGATGTCGGCTTGCCAACTGGTAAATTGCATAAATGCTTAAGGCAATTTGCACAAAGATGATCGATAAGCTGCTGCTCTTCTTTAGCCATTGTCAATGTTAATGGAAAAAAATGGGTTTGTCAATTTCTCTTTTGTCAACAGTATGCTGTAAAGGTTATAATGAAACGAAAACCCCCCGACAGTTGTACCGCACCAGCATTAACGGACATTGAATAAAAGCCCCGGCCGTAGAATATCAAAGAATTACGCAGCCTGACGCCGTTTTTCGAGTGGCGTCAG
>CAZVLO010000097.1:5231-9800 GCA_964628265.1 uncultured Papillibacter sp. | reverse complement strand
GGGCCAGCAGGGTCTGCTGGTTCAAACCGTTATAAAACTGCTGGGGGATGATGAGCAGATTGACGCTGGACAAAAACTCCAGTCCGAGAAAGCTGGTCGCGAGCAGCATGGCGAAGATGGGGACGCCAAGAAGCAGAAGCACCCAGAAAGCAACGATTACCACCATCAGACCATCGCCTCCTCTCCCCCGGAAACCTTGGCTTTGGCGCGGGGATCCTTATTCCAGAAGCCCAGCAGATCGAAATACACCACGAATAAAGAGCGTATGGCGCCGCCCGTAAAGCCCAGCGGAACGAACATGTAGAACACCCACAGCTTCAGGGGAAGCGTGGAAGTGCTTGCGCCGTTCCGGATAGTTTTCAGTTCCTGTTCGATAGCCAGACGGCTGCCCCATATCATAATCGCAGCCAGTATCAGATCGGCTATTAAGATGATAATAAGCCTTTGTTTACCCTTGAAAATATTCTGGATGGAGTCCATTTTCGGGTGGGAGCCCTCGCTTACGGCGAGGCTCATACCAAGACAGACGGTGATGATCAGGATAAACCGGGAAAGTTCGTCGATCCAATTGAAACTGAGGCCGAAATATTTCCTCAGGATCACGTTTATGACCGTGGCCACAGTCGCAAAGAAAAAAACAATGAAGATAAACCAGGTTTCAAATTTTGTAAGGGCGATATATGCTTTTTTTAATACTTTCATCATGTTCTCCTTATCTGGCATGCACTGAGGTCCGCCATAGAAAAGGTCCGGGCCAATAGGGTGACCTGTCAGCCCGGAACCAGCTTCTTATTACATTTCAGCGCTTACGCGGTTTCCGCGTTCTTTTCCGCTACGAAAGCGGAGAACCAGGTGTAGAAATCGTCGCCGATGATGGGTTTATATTTATCATAAACAGGCTTGCTGGCCTTGACCCATTCCTCTCTTTCCGCATCGGTAAGGAAGATAAGGGTCATGTTATAAGGATCTTTCTGCAGCGCGTCCGTATCGTCGACCCAGTGCTGATAGGTGAAGTCCTTGGTCCACTCCATATTTTCCGCCTCGGCTTCGGTAATTGCCGCGCGCGTATCCTCGGTGAGGCTGTTCCACTTATCCAGGGACGTCAGCGTCATCTGGGCGTGGTAGGTATGGTCACTCTGAATTCCATATTTGCACACCTCAAAGAAGGCCATATCAATGCAGGGCTCATTGCCGCCGTCAATGCCGTCGGCGACGCCTTGCTGGACCGCAGTGTAGGTTTCACCCCAGCTTATGATCGTGGTGTTAAACCCCCAGGCGGCGTACATATCGGAATAGATCTGGCCGTCCATGACACGAATGACTTCGCCCTTGGCGTCGGCGGGAGTATGGATCTCGCTGTTGAGAGATATCGTCCGGGGCGCTATGTAGGAAATTCCCAGATAGACAAGGCCGTAGTTTGCAAGAACTTCGTTGATCTTTGCGGTGTAATCGGGGTCCGTGAGGGCGGCAAGCGCCGCGTCCAGACTTTCATACATAAACGGCAGGCACAGCGCGTTCATTTCCGGGGCGATGGTGGCGACGATATTCGGCGACACGTTTGCCATATCGACCGTACCGCTGAGCAATCCCTCCAGCATGACTGTCTCGCCGCCGAGGGCGGCGCCCGGAAACACTTCAACGACGGTGTTTCCATCTGTTTTTTCCGTAATAAGGCCGGCGAGCCTTCGGGCTGATTCCGCGTCGCCCGAGGCGGCCGCCGGAGTCAGGCCCCAGTTCAAAGAGATCTCGTCAAATTTTTTCTCCGCGGCAGATGAACCGCCGCCGGAGCTTGTGCCCGAATTGGAAGCGGCGGGAGGAGAAGAACCGCCTGAACCGCTATTGCTGCTGCCGGAAGCGCTGCAGGCCGCGAGAGTCAAAACCATGACAACGGCAAATGCCAGAGCAAGTAGACGTTTTAGCTTTTTCATTTTAATTCCTCCTAAAAATACGATTATGTGAGTCTACGCGCATGATCAGCCGGATCTTGCAGTGTCGAGGTATCTGTTTATTATCTCGGGACCGTCGCCAGGGATACCAAGTCTTTCCAGTGTAATGCCGTCACTGGCATAGTCTCTGCCATTGATCGTGGACGCTATGGTAACAAGAGAGCGCAGCACAGGAAACTTTACGCCAATGTGTTCACCGAGGGAAAGCATAAGAGCGTCGATGCAGTAAGCATCTTCGTTTATATAGCGATGAAGCCTGGAGTCCGGGCCGGCAAGGTCGCGGAAATCATTGAATTCCGGGAACTTGTCATATTGCATGAGCTTTTTTATAAATTCCGTATGTACGATCATGACGTAACCCATTTTTTCCATGAGGGCCTGTTTTTCCGCCTCAACAGCCAGCATACAGGTGAGAACGCTGGGCGTGAGTCCTTCGCGGTACAGTCTGAAATCGGGATTTTTTTCGACGGACGCAATATTGAGCAGGGAACCGGCGAGATGGATCACCGCGTTTGGGTTATTGAGCGCTGCTTCAAATACATTCCGCCCCGGGTTGCAAGGAAACACCGGGCTGATCGCATCAATGAGCTTTGGGGTATCCTTTGCGGGAAAAGCGGCCACCAATTTGCCGGTCAGCCTGGCGGCAATAATGGCTTTATGATCCGATATCATGCGGCAGGGGAATATATTTCCCATCATCTCTCCGGTGACAACCGGAGCGTCCGGGCCGATCATGTTGCGCAGCCTGACGGACGCACAGTTTCCGGCGGAAAACATGATCGTTTGACCGGGTTTCAGAAGAGGTTTTAACTTTTCAAAAAGCGATTGCTGCCGCCATATGACCAGCGATATGAAAATCACCTGGGCATCGCTTATTGCCTCTTCAAGGGAATCAGTAATTTTATGGATTTTTGCATCTCCTGCAAGATCCTGACCGGTGAGCGTGACAACGCCGCCGTTTCTCATAATCCCGTCAATATGCTCCGGCCAGAATTCTTTTTCTTCATAGAGGGTAACGTCAAAACCTCTAAGAGTAAATTCCGCGGCCATACAGCAACCGGTATTACCGCCTCCCAATACCGTCAGTTTCATAGACAATCATTCCACCTAACATTATTAAGATAACTCTGAATGGACAATTTGTATCAAATCTCAAAATTATTATAATATCAGGAGAACATTTTGTGAAATACGCATTAGGAATATGCCGTTTTAGTTATTCTTGTAAGTTATTAATAAATAACCCGTCAAATGTTTAACACTATTTTGTCTTGTGAATATTGGATTTTCCCTTTATAATTTATAATGTATTGGAATAAATATTTTCCGGAATCAGACTGCTTGCGGGCGTTGACTGCTGTGGGAGGGGAGATTTTATGCTGTTTCAGGAAATTGAATACTTTATGATGGTCAGCGAATGCCTGAATTTTTCTGCGGCGGCGGAGAAATTGTTTATATCACAGCCCGGGCTCAGCAAGGTGATTGCAAATCTGGAACGCACGCTTGGCACAAAGCTGTTCGAACGCTCCACCAGAAAAGTGGAGCTTACGGAAGCGGGCAGGCGTTTTTATAATTTAAGCAAATCCTATTTGGAGCAATGCAAATCGCTTTCGCAGAACAATCTGCCGGAAAGTGCGGTCGGTTCGCTGACAATCGGTTTTGGCAATGTGGTCGACACGACGTATATGCCGACCATCATTACCGCATTCCAGTCAAAATACCCCGGCATTACGATATCCACACTGCTGCAGAATGCCGAAGTCATGCTCAAAAACATAGAATCAAGAAATGTGGACTTAGGGCTGATCTCCTCATTCGCCATACCGGAAAAAGGCTACAGAAGCCTTTTGCTGCGCCGGTGTAAGCTGCAGGCCGTGGTTTGTAAAGACCATCCGCTGGCACAAAGAAAAGTAATAAAGCTCAGCGATCTGAAAGATGAAAACTTTATATTCCTGCAGCGGAGCATAAACAGAGGCTGCGATAAGCTGGTGGAGCTGTGCAAAAAAGCGGGGTTTTTGCCGAATGTGGTTGAATACGCAAACGATTTTCGTCTGATGTTTATGATGTGCTCCCAGAAAAAGGGCATATCATTTAATCTGACCATGCCCGATGTAAGCATGTACAGCGAATTGTGCAGCCTGAATATCGATTTGTCAGAATACCCGGAAACCGAAGCTTCGGCAGGGATCGCAATCGTTTGGCTGGAGAAATGCATCAATCCCGCGCTGCCCCTTTTCCTGCAGAGCGTAGAAACGATGTGTGCGAGTTACGCTGCTCCTCCGGGCAAGCAGGGGACGCCGGAGCTGTGAGCTGCCGGTTTCGGGAAGCTCTTTTTTCAAGGGAGATCAGAGCTTGAACAACCCACCCAGTCCGAGATCGTCCTTGATGCCGAGCGCCCGGAGTGCGGCCCAGATGCTCGCCTGGTTGCTGGTCACGAGCTTAAGCCCACTGTCGCTCTCGTACAGGGGTACGCCGTCGAGAATGCCGAGGCCCGTGCAGCTGACGAACAGTGTGTCGGCTTCCTGGTCCATGACCTCTTTGTTGAGACGGTACATCTGGTCGATGGTGGTGCGGGGCATCGCCTTCGGGTCCGTGTAGCCCAATCCCTTGATCTTCAACACCT
>CAZVLO010000097.1:3370-5221 GCA_964628265.1 uncultured Papillibacter sp. | reverse complement strand
AAGTGACTATGATTTGAAAACCTCGGAATACACCCTGCAGGTCATACCCGATATGTCAGGTAAAATTATAAATAAGCCTTTAGATAATAAACACCTCGTAACCGCTGTCCTCCAGGAATTTCTTTTCGATTGTGTTGACTTCGTCGGAATAAGGCGTGGTGACGACGAGCTTTTTCGACCCCAGGGCCCGCAGAGCCTGTACGACAGCTGTGGTGGTGGTGAGGGCTTTGGTGCCGGACGCCTCCTCAATACGCGCAATCAACTCCTGGTCATAGCCGTATCCTTTGATAAGGCTGCCGGTGGTGCAGCAGAATACAATGACATCCGGCTCAGCCCAGGAAAGGAGCCGGGCAGCTTCGACCACGCGGTCGCCCAGATCGCCCAGCCCTTCCGGCGTGACTCTCTCGAATAATACGCGCTGGGTATAAATTGCAACGCCCTCCGGCTTATGCTTGTTGAACTCGTATTCGGGCGCGGCGCCGGGCGCGGGGAAAATAAGGCCTATTTTGCCTCTCCAACCGTAATACATTTTACATACCTCCCACAATTTGTTTGATAACGCCGGTAAAAATATCTGCGGCTGCGGACCTGTCACAGACGATGGGTCTTTTTTTATGGAACTTGCAGAAGCACAACGCTCAATACGATCATGTAGATGGACGTCACGCGAGGTGACGTCCACTGCTGTTTACGCGGTTCAGAGCAATCAGGGTGTTTTCTTCCCAGACAAACCTATACGCACTTTATTGCCTAAATTATACTAAACAACCCTGTAAAGATCAAATACCTTATAGTAATTGCCAACAAATATTTATTCCTGTTCGTAATAACTGGCGCACTTTGTTCATATTTATTTCATTATTTTATTTCTCACTGACAGGCGCTTTTGCTACAATGGTATCGCTGAAAATATAAGACTGCGCATGAAAAGGAGGAAGAGGACAACTGTATGAAAGATGAACTGCTGCTTCTGTCCGAGGCGGAGGTACGCACCCTGCTCCCGCCGCGGGACGTGATTGAAACGGTGGAGTCGGTTTTCCTCAGCATCGCCCGCGGAAACGCCATCTATGGACCCATTGGGCGTATGACGGTGGACGATAAAGGGCGGAATTTTTATATGACCTTTCCCACGGCGCTTAAGGATCTCGGCATTGCGGGCGTGAAATGGTTCTGCGGCTACGGGGATCCCAAGCCGGGTTATCCGTTCAGCCACGGAAATATGCTTATCCTGGCGGATCTGGAGACCGCGTCGCCCCTGGCTCTCGTCGGCGCCGGATCGATTACGACGATGCGTACAGCCGGCGGGCACGGCGTGGTCGCAGCCAAATACCTGGCCGTTCCGGAGCCGAAGACCCTCACCGTGATCGGCGGCGGCGCCCAGGCGAGGGACGGCATCCGCGGTTTTCTGACTCAATTTCCCAGCCTGCGCAAGCTCAACGTCTACAGTCTGCCCGTGTCCTCCATGGAAAGTCTTCGAAATCTTTTCGGGTCTGAGATCGAGATGGAGCTTTTTACGGACCCGGAGCCGGCCGTGAGGGCGGCCGACATCCTGCTGACGGCCACCACTGCTCTGGACGTGCTGGTCAGGGCAGATTGGATTTCTCCCGGCACGACCGTTATCGCCATCACCGCGTTTACCGACCTCGATCCTCAAATCGTTGACAGGGCGGATAAATGGGTCCTGGGCAATCGCATAGAGGATAAGCATAACATCATCGAAAACCCTTCGTTGCGGCATGGTTATCCCCTGAAAGAGGAAATGGCCTGGGCCGATCTTTCCGAGATTGTCTCCGGGAGCAGGCCCGGGCGGGAAAGGGCGGACGAGATTGTCGTCTACTCCCATATGGGCAT
>CAZVLO010000097.1:0-3360 GCA_964628265.1 uncultured Papillibacter sp. | reverse complement strand
CTTCATTTTTCTTTTCCGCTGACAACAGACCCTATGGGGAGAAGACAAATATCCCGACGTGTTCATAGCAAAAAGAGGGCTTGTTCAGGATGCCGACAGCGCCCCTGAACAAGCCAGACAGGATATATTTAGATATGGCCCCAGAGAGAAGGTTCTCTCTGGGGCTGCGTTTTTCGGATCTTATCGCGCCTTAATATCTGCCCGCTCTGATTGTTTCGCAAGGGAATCAGCCTCCAGCATCGCTTGAAGCCGAAAATGATTCCGCGGTCATCTGGATGAGGCGTTTTTCAAGCGCCGTGAGCTCGTGCTGCTTGGGGTAAAAGAGCGTGTGTTCCCAGTAGAGCTGCGGCTCGGTGGAAACTTTATATACCGGCGAGTTTTCCGGAATCAGATAACGGGGAATGAGCGCAAGGCCAACTCCGTTTTTTACAAACTCGCTGCAGACATAGTGGCTTCCCACGCGCGAGATCTCGTTTGGTTTTATTTTCAGCCGATCAAAGGTTGAATGAATGTACAGGTGGAGCATCATATCGTTCTCATACCCGATGAAGTTTTCTCCGTTCAGAGCTGTCAAAGGCACTTTTTCGTCTGGATGATCCTTATAGTAAAGCGCGAGCGGGCTCTCCGGCGGCATAATCAGAACAAGCTCCTCAGTAAAAACAGGCACGGAGCCGAATTGATCCAATATTGGCAGGTTGTAATCCGGAGGAATTGCGGCCAGAACAAAATCAAGCTTTTGTTCACTGAGCTTTTTCAGGTTTCTGTGGTACCGGTCATTGACCAGATGAAGCATAACTTCGGGATACTGGCTGTGAAATTGGCTGTAAATATAAGGGAATATCCTGTCGGAGCGCTCCGTGGTCATACCGAACATGATATTGCGGCTGTGATAGGATTTATACTGCTCGACCTCGACCTGCAGGTGATCGTATAGATCTACGATACGTTTCGCGGTGTCGATATAGAGGACGCCGAGAGTTGTCGGCGTCATGACGTTTTTATTGCGCAAAAATATCTTGGCTCCGCACGAGCGCTCTAATTTCATAACGAATTGACATAACGTCGACTCGGTAAGGAAACATTTTTCAGCGGCCCGGCTGAGGTTTTTTTCCTGGCTGATTATAATCAGATATTCCAATTGATGAATATGCATAAATTTACCTCCTGATAATTTTATGCTATTAATGACGTTAATAGTTTCTGAAGTTTAATTAGAATTGACTGTTTTATCGGCACCCTATAGAATTATTTTGTAATTATTGATAATTTTCTGAAAGCATTGCAAAGTTTAAACAATAACTGAATCAATAAAACTATAACAATTTTTCGCCGTTTTGACAATAACGCCCTTCATAAATATGCATTTTTCGGCTTAATTCGATTCCCGCGTGTAAATTCAACTATAAAGAATGAGGTGCAGACAATGAAAAGAACGCTTTCCCTGTTCCTGATGCTCGTCATCGTGGCAACCCTGACGGTCGGATGCGCGTCTTCCAAGCCGACTTCCTCCGGCGCTTCCCAGACCGGAACGACTTCCTCCTCTGATTCTCAAACGGAAGCGGCCGCCGGCGGGTCCTCTGACGAACTCACTCTCCCGGACGGTTATCCCAAAAAAGATATCACGGTGATCGTTCCGTCCGCCGCCGGCGGCGGCACGGACGTCACCGCACGCGCTTTCCTCTCGGTCGCCGAGAAGTATGCGCCCGTCAAGTTCCTAGTCAGCGATATCAAAGGCGGCGGAGGCTGGGCCGGATGGCGCGAGTGCCTGGCAAACGACGCCGACGGTTACACACTGGCGGTCACGATCGTCGGCATATTCGTCGAGAGCGGCGGTGAAGAATCCTGGGAAGACTTTGAACCTCTCTGCAACATGACCGCATATCCGAGGTCCTTCGTGACGACGCCTGAGTCCGACCTGCAGACTTTGGACGATGTGATCAGCAGGCTGAAGGCAGACCCCGGCAGCATCCGTCTTGCCGTTGACGGCCTGGGCACAACGGATCACCTCGCTGCTCAGAAGTTTGAAAGGATGGCCGGCGTTCAATTCGCTTATGTCCCCTTTGCGGGTTTTGCGGAAGATGCGGCGGCGCTCCTCGGCGGCAATGTTGAGCTGACCTGCGGCGGTATTCCCGACTATGCTACCCGCACGGACCTGAAGCCGCTCGCAATCTGGGGGCCGGACCGCGTTCCGCAGTGGCCGGATGTCCCCACCATGCGCGAACTCGGCTATGACATTTCCGTCATGAGCTTCCGCGGAATCGCCGCTAAGAAGGGTACGCCGGCAGGGATTATGGCCTATCTGGAGCAGGTATTCGAGAAGGCCGCGAGCGACCCGGAATGGATCAATATGGCCAACGAGTCCAATCTGTGCCCCTATTACCTGAACAGCGGCGACACCGGTGAATTGATGCAGACGACCTTTGATACGGTTTATGCCGATATCGCAGGCTGAAAATGCCCGGTAAAACAGGGGCGGCAGCCGATCGGAAATCGCCGATCTTTTCCGCCCCTATTCCCCTGGTTTTACGAATCGTACTCCAAGGGGCAGACACATCACGCAGCGGTGGGTCTGCCCATGATCGCCTGAATCCTGAAGGAGGGAATCTTAAATGGGAGAATTGATCATTCCCGTTCTCCTCATCGTGGTCAGCGTGCTTTTTTACATGTTTTCAGGGACTTTAAAGGTGATGCCCGGAACGCCCATGTCCTCCGGCACTTACCCCAGGGTGCTTGCGGTCCTGCTGTTCTGCTGCGCGATCATCATCATGATCCAATTCTTTATGAGACGTAAAGAGCACGCGGAAGCCGAAAAAGGAAAAGTGCTCGATAAAAACATTTTTTTAGTGGCGCTTTTGCTTTTCGCGTTTTATTTCTGCCTGAACTATCTGGGCTATATCATCAGCACGATCATTCTTGGTATTTTACTTTCGCTTTTCTTCCAGAAGAAAAAGCCCCGTGTATTTGACACATTCATCCTCCCCGTTTTGCTCTCCACCGGGCTGTATTACGCGTTCCACTATATGGGTGTTTATTTTACGGTCGGCAAGCTGATCAACGCGATCTTTTAGAAGAAAGGAGTGCTGGAAATTGGATTATATTATTACAGCGCTTGGATATTTCGCGGACCCGCTCAACCTTGCGATGCTGTTTTTAGGCGGTTTTATCGGTACGCTTTTCTCGGCGATTCCGGGCCTTACCGGGACTCTTGCCCTCGCGATCATCCTTCCGTTTACCTACGCGCTGGAGCGGGAGCCCGCGTTCATTCTCATGGTCGGTATGATCGGCGGCACGATCTACGGCGGCTGCCTGACCGCGATCACGATCAACATTCCGGGCGCTCCGAGTTCCGTCTGCACGACG
>CAZVLO010000096.1:0-9815 GCA_964628265.1 uncultured Papillibacter sp. | reverse complement strand
AATACGCCTACGGGAAATGATGCCTCCACAGGCGCCCCGATTTGTATAATTTTATTGTTAAAAGAGATGCAGTTTCTTCCGGAGCTCTTGGCACGGTACAGCGCTTTATCCACGGCTTTATAAAGATCGGCCAGCAAATCGTCCGGTTGTGGTGTACTCGTCGCAACGCCGATGCTGACAGATAAAAAATCGCCTGGATTGTTTTCGGAGGCTGTTATGACTCTCAAATTCATAATGGATGAGGAAAGGGATTGTGCCATTTCTAAAATACGATCATCACTCACTTCCGGAAGGAAAATTAAAAACTCATCTCCGCCGATTCTGCTTATAATGTCTGTCTCCCGCCTGAAACAGCTTTTTACGTTGTCTGCCACCTGCCTTAAGATGTTGTCACCCTCCGGGTGCCCCAAGGTGTCATTGTAGCTTTTGAAATAATCGATGTCCGCAAGGATGACGCCGGCTTTCTTCTTATCCCGCTTGCAAAAGGCCCAGGCGGTTCCTGCCGCCTGCTCCAAACCATTGCGGTTTAGCAGGTGCGTTAAGGCGTCCGTTGTTGCTTCCGTTTTCAGGCGGTTCATTTCCTCAATCTCGTTCGTAAAGAAACGGGTGATGGCCTTGCCTGTTATGCTGGAGATAAAAACCACGCCGATATTTATCAGAAAAAGCATCAAAAATAGTCCAAAGCGTATTTGGCCCAGGCCAAGCAAAACCGCTGGAATGCCTATTGCCGTGACGAGCAATAATAACAACTCCAGGAGTGAGAGCACAAAAGCCGCGTTGCATAGCAAAAGAATCACGGAGCAGAACACGGACAAACGGACGGGCAGTGTTTCCGCCTCAGCCGCCGGGGAAAAAACGAATATGCCAATAAATATGATAAAAATTATGGGCAATCCAGCCCGCTGCTTATTGAGAACCTTTATTTTGTCTTTAACTTGCTGCTCTATCCGGCTTTCATGATCTGCCATTATGCACTCCCATAAATCCTGTAATTGTATTTTGACTTGTTGACGTTCACATACCGCTTTGGTTTTCCAGCTAAACCCCTTATCAATTATGCCCTATATTGAGCATATGTATGTATGCCCATTATAGGGCATAATTTAGTTAAAGTAAAGGGTAATGGGGATGAATAAGCTGATTTCTTATGCACCACTGTGGGAAACGATGAAGCGGAGAGGCGCAACCACCTATACTTTGAGGAACAAAGGAGAATATGACAATATCAGCGGATCCACGATTCTGAGGTTGCAGAAGAATGCGTCCGTTTCGACCAACACGCTGAATTCTCTTTGCAAACTCCTTAATTGCACATTATCTGATATAGCCGAATATATACCAGACTAAGAAAAAGTGAAACGTAGGAATAAATCAACCAGGGTCGCAGGGAGTAATCAAGTCGGCTGTAAGCAGCGCTTCAGATTCCGTTTTTCTCCCGCAATACAGAACAGGCGCTCAACCCGGCTTAGTTTGCCGGCGTTGAACGCCTGTTGTCATAGTTGTTCAATTCATTTGCCATCTTCCACGCCAGTTTGAAGCCGCAGATGAAGCTGTCCAGCGAAAGATCGGTCGCAATCATGTTCAAATCATCCACAATCCGCAGTACAAGCTTTCGTTCTGCCACCGGAAGCTTGTCTCGCAGTAGATCACGATTTGCTTCCACAGCTTGCTTTAATTCCGACATCTCCAGCGGCGTGTAAAAGCTGTGGTACAGTGCTTTCATAATTTCGTTTATGCGCCTTACTTCCTTGTAATGAATACGGCCGCCTGCTGAGATGAAACTCCTGGCAGGCGGCTTCTCTTTGGAGGTGATCCTATGCCAGGGACGGGTAAAAACAGGCTCCTCACCATTGGGTTTGTAAGGTGATGAGGAGTCTTTGTTATTATGGTGTTGTTCAGGTCTTATGAGTCGGCATTAATAGAAAATCAAATATTCGCTATTTTTATTTTTCATGAGCGTGGTCATATAATGATTGTATTTCTTCCGGCAGGTGGTCAGGCAGCATCTCATTTAACCGGTCCTCATTGCCATCTCGAATCGCCTGCTCATAATACCAGCACTTGAAGCGGATCATGTCAAGCGTCTTTTCCAATCTTCCGATTTCGGCTTCCACGGTTTCCGCCTGTCTTAAAAACAGCGCCCGCCTCTGTGTGTAGGTCTCGCTGCCCTGCTGACACCACTGCATAAATTGTTTGATATCTCTGATCTCCAACCCGGATTTCTTCAGGCACTCGATTACCCGGAGTGCTTCAATCTCCTTATCTCCGAATTTGCGAATGCCGGAGGAACGCGCAATTTCCGGGAACAATCCCTCTTTGTCGTAATAACGGAGCGTAGATATGGGCAAGTTGAACATTTCTGATACCTGACCGATCGTATACATATATTCTCTCCTCAATGTTTACAATAAATCTGCAAAATAATCCTTGACCTAAAGTCAGGTTTAGGTATTATGATACTGCAAAAGAGCGAAAATGTCAATCCACTCGGTCAGCTAAAAAAGTCGTCCTGATAAGATGAGAAAGTCTACGATACAGGTGCAGAGTTCAATCAAACATTGGAGGAAATGATAATGAAAGAAAAACTAATCTTAGCGGAAGAATGGGATAAGGTATTCCCTAAAAGTGAAAAAACCGAACACAGTAAGGTAACGTTCCATAACCGCTACGGAATTACACTGGCGGCGGACATGTATGTGCCGAAGAATGCTTTAGGCAAACTCCCCGCAATCGCTGTAAGCGGACCGTTTGGTGCTGTCAAGGAGCAGTCCTCAGGACTGTACGCACAGGAAATGGCAGAGCGCGGTTTTCTGACGATTGCCTTTGACCCGTCCTACACCGGGGAGAGTAGCGGTCAGCCCCGCTATGTGGCATCGCCGGATATCAATACCGAGGATTTCTGTGCCGCTGTTGACTATCTCTCTGTACAGGGCAACGTCGATCCCGAACGAATCGGCATCATCGGCATCTGCGGCTGGGGCGGTATGGCGCTAAACGCCGCCGCCATCGATACAAGAATCAAGGTAACCGTGGCCTCCACCATGTATGATATGACTCGCGTCACTGCCAATGGCTATTTTGATGAGGCAGACAGCGAGGAAAAACGCCATGAAACGCGCAAAGTTCTGAATACCCAGCGCACAGAGGATTATAAAAACGACACCTATCAACGCGCTGGCGGTGTTCCTGATTCTTTGCCGGAGAATGCGCCGTTCTTTGTGAAAGATTATTATGACTATTATAAGACAGCCCGCGGATATCATAAGCGCTCCCTGAACTCAAACGACGGATGGAATATCACATCCGCACTATCGTTTCTGAATATGCCCATTCTGCAATACAGCGATGAGATCCGCAGTGCCGTGCTTGTGATTCATGGCGAGAAAGCTCACTCCTGCTATTTCAGCAAGGATGCTTTCAAGAAACTCAAAGGCAATAACAAAGAACTCCTTATCATACCGGGCGCTGTTCATACAGACCTGTATGACAAAACAGATATAATCCCATTTGACAAAATAACGGCGTTCTTTAATAAATACCTCAAAGGAGAATAAGAAAATGGTAAAACAAACAGCAGGCAGAGATGCATTGAATGATTTTGCACCAAAATTCGCCGAACTAAACGATGATGTGCTTTTCGGAGAGGTTTGGTCGAGAGAAGACAAACTGTCACTCAAACTGCGTTCGATCGTCACGATTACTGCACTGATCAGCAAGGGTGTTTTGGACAGTTCTCTGACCTATCACCTTGCGACTGCCAGAAAAAACGGCGTGACAAAAACGGAAATGGCGGAAATACTGACACACATCGCATTTTATGCGGGATGGCCAAATGCTTGGGCGGCATTCCGTATGGCAAAGGAAGTGTACGCAGATGACAGCATAACTGAAGAACATGGCGGATTTTTCGGGCAAGGGGAACCTAACACTGCATTTGCTCAGTATTTTATCGGGAACAGTTACCTAAAGCCGCTGACAAATCCCAAAGAAACCGTATTTATTGCCAATGTGACATTTGAACCGGGCTGTCGAAACAACTGGCATATTCATCATGCAAAATCAGGCGGCGGTCAGTTGCTTGTCTGTGTAGATGGTGAAGGGTGGTATCAGGAGGAAGGGAAAAAAGTTCGCAGCCTGAAAACGGGAGACGTTGTTACAGTTCCCGCTGGAATAAAGCATTGGCATGGTGCAAAGGCTGATAGCTGGTTTTCACATCTCGCCATTGAATGCCCGGGTGAAGAAACCTCTAATGAATGGCTTGAACCTGTCACTGATGAAATCTACTGTAATTTATAAAAAAATCCACAACATTGATGGAGGCAATGAAACATGTTAGGAAATTTTGAATACTGCAACCCAACAAAGCTCTATTTCGGAGAGGATTCTCTTAAATATCTAAATGGAGAACTTGCAAAGTATGGAAACAATGTGCTGCTCGTCTACGGAGGCGGCTCTATAAAGAAAAACGGCATCTACGATGATGTAGTCGACATTCTGAAGGAAGCCGGTAAAAATATCGCGGAAGTACCTGGTGTTATGCCGAACCCGACTGTGCAAAAACTTTATGAAGGCGTAGAGATTGCAAGAAAGCATAAGACTGATCTGATCCTTGCTGTTGGCGGCGGTTCAGTTATCGATTATTCCAAGGCGGTTTCCGTTTCGGTCAATTGCGATGAAGACCCGTGGGAAAAATATTATCTCCGGTTTGAGGAACCGAACTGCGAAACGCTGCCGGTAGGTGCCGTTTTGACGATGGTCGGAACCGGCTCGGAAATGAACGCAGGTTCCGTTATCACAAATCCGGAGCAAAAGCTCAAAATCGGTCATGTGTTCGCGGACGAGAAGGTCATGCCGAGATTTTCTATTCTGAACCCGAAATATACCCTGACCCTGCCGAAATACCAGATGGTATCCGGTATATATGATATTTTCAATCATATCTGCGAGCAGTATTTTTCCGGAGAGGATGATAATACCAGCGATTACATCAGCGAGGGGTTGATGAAGAGCGTTATTTATTCCGGTAGGATTGCTGTTCAGGATTCGCAGAATTATGAAGCGAGAAGCAATATCATGTGGACGGCAACATGGGCATTGAATACGCTTGTTGCCAAAGGGAAACGCACAGACTGGATGGTTCATATGCTTGGTCAGGCAATCGGCGCGTGCACAAACGCCACGCACGGTATGACGCTTGCCGCCGTCTCTCTTCCGTATTACAAGCACATCATGCAGTATGGCCTTGCAAAATTTGCAAGGTTTGCAACGAATGTCTGGGGCATTCCCGAAGAAGGCAGGACGGAGCGGCAGCTTGCTGAGGGCGGACTTGCCGCGATGGAAAGCTGGATGAAGGAGATCGGGGCCGTCATGAACATTACGGAGCTCGGAGCAACGGAAAAAATGATCCCGGAACTTGTAAAAGCCACTCTGATTCTGGATGGCGGATATAAGAAACTTGATCAGAATGAGATTGCGCAGATCTTCAGGAAATCACTCTGATCGGAGTTAGAATTGCTTCAGGTGTAAAAAATCATATATCAATAATCGCTTATTCCAAGCATCACCAAATATCGAAAGGAAAACAATGAAAAAAGATATTTTGATTATTTCAACAAGCCTTAGAAAGAACAGCAATTCCAATGCGCTTGCCGACGCTTTTATGGATGGCGCGAAAGGGGCCGGGAATAAGGTTGAAAAGATTTCCCTTGCTGGAAAAACGATCAATTTCTGCACGGGTTGCCTTGCCTGCCAGAAAACGCAGCAGTGTGTAATCAAAGACGATGCGGCTGCAATCACGGAAAAGATGCTCCATGCTGATGTGCTTGTCTTCGCAACGCCGATCTATTATTATGAGATGAGCGGACAGATGAAGACTTTGCTTGACCGTGCAAATCCGCTGTTTCCGTCCGACTACGCCTTCCGCGATGTGTATATGCTTACGACAGCTGCGGATAATGAACCGTATGCTCCGGAAAAAGCCATCAGCGGTTTACAGGGTTGGATCGACTGCTTTGGAAAAGCAAAGCTTTCCGGAACAGTCTTCGCCGGTGGTGTAAATGACGCCGGTGAGATCAGAGGCCATAAAGGCCTTGATGAAGCATATAAAATGGGCTTGAAGGTATGATGCGGAAGCTTCTCCTCGGCCTGTTCCTGATTGCCGTTCTGACGCTTTGCGCCTGCGGTAAGGTGGAGAATACCGGCGACACCTCATTCCCCACGCCATCCTCAATTTAAGAACAGAATAAAGGGTCGGCGGGGAGCGAGGCATCCATCACTTTACAGACGCCTTCGTCTTCCGACGAAAAAAGCAATACGCCGGACACTGGGGAAGCACCAGAGGATGAAAACACGATTGTGGCTCAAATCGGTGACAATACGCTGACCATTAAGCTTGAGGATAATTCCTCTGCACAGGCACTAAAAGATCTGCTTGCGAACGGGCCGCTCACGGTGGAAATGCACGATTACAACAATTTTGAAAAGGTTGGCGAACTCGGCACCAGCCTGCAGCAGAACAACGAAAGCATCACGACCGAACCGGGAGATGTGATACTCTACCAGGGAACTTCCATTACAATATACTATGGCGTCAATACATGGAATTTCACCCGGCTTGGAAAGGTACAAAACCTCACGCAGGAGGAGCTTAAAGCAATTCTCGGTGATGAAGATGTGACCGTAACTTTCGGCTTGGGATATTAATGCAACAGCCAATAATAGCAAACAGAGTCTCACTTTCTGATTTAAGTGAGACTCTGTTTAATTAGATTCTTGAGCGAACAATACAAGCAAAATGATCGGTAGTACTTAAGATGGTGCTGCCGAAATACTATTTAATGCTTTCACTCATCACCTGCCGCAACAAATCCGTCACGCCATTTGCCGCTTGTATTGTGGCAATCATGAGGAGATCAGTGTCCACTTCCGACCAGTGAATGTCATATCCCGAGCTACGAATGAGTTGTGTCAGGAAGGCACGCTGGGTACGGCCATTGCCCTCGCGGAAAGGGTGGAGGTCATTGGTGGCGCAATAAAAATCCACGATCTCGTCTGTAAAGACATCGCGGGGCAGGCCTCGGAAGTAATCCTGTTCTTTGAGGCGATCGAAAATCAACCCGGCACGATCTTCGATTTCCTCCGCAGGGCAGAAGCGCGTGCCTTTCTTACTGATATTGACCGTGCGGATTTGTCCCGCCCAGTCGTATAAGTCAGAGAAAAGAAAATGATGGATCGCCTTGTAGTGGGCAAAGTCAAAAGCGCCTTCAAGCGGTTGTTCTTCCAGCTTGGAGGCGTTAATATATGTGGCGAGAGTTTCCGCTTCGTTCAGGGTTTCCTCGTCACGGATACCCAGTTTATTGATCAGGACTGTTGTACCCGGATAGCAGTTATCTGAAATTGGATCAATGCTGTATCCCATTTATTTGGCCACCTTTGACGCTTTTGCGGCAGCGAACTGCTTCAGGCACTCGGCTGTTGTGGTTTTGCCGCTGAGTACCTGCTTGCATTGATTGCGCATTTGGGGGGTTACTGTATATCCTTCCATACGGACGGACGCTTCCGCGTTTTTCATAAAAACAGTATAATCCTTTTTGGCCACGACGGCACCTCCAGACATAGAAAAATCTCCGTCAAGATACCTTGACGGAGACGTGGAGCTGGTGGGGTGACTCGAACACCTGACCTGCTGATTACGAATCAGCTGCTCTACCAACTGAGCTACACCAGCATCTGTGAGAACCGACTGTCTCCGTCGAAGTTCTGTTTGTTAGTTTACCATGTTTTCGCGCGTTTGAAAATACCTGACCTTATGGACAACTGGCGACCTGCGCATTACGAATGCGCTGCTCTACCGGCTGAGCTACACCAGCGCCTTGTGCCTTTGTAGGCGAAGGTCATTATACAGCATAGCGGCTTCGGTTGTCAATCCAAAAATCCGGCAATATTGGAAATCGGAAATCGTGCGACGCAAATGGCGGATATGGCATCCGCCATTTGCGTGTGATCATTATCGGATGACGGCGTTCAGTTCTTTTTCAAGCAGCGCCAGGATCTTTTTTGTCGCGGCGTCAGCGTCGGCGTCCGTGAGGGTCGCTTCGTCCGAGCGGAGCTTCAGGGAGAAGGCCACGCTCTTCTTGCCCTCGGGGACCTGGCTGCCCATGTAGATATCGAACAGCGTGACCTCCCGCAGGAGCGCGCCGCCGCCCCGTTTGATGGCGTCTGTGAGCGCGGCCACTGTGACAGCCGTGTCGCAGACAAGGGCGATATCCCGTGTGATTGCCGGGAACTTCGGCAGGGATACATATTTAGCCTCCGCCATCCGGCACTCCATAAGCATGAAAAAGTCGAGCTCGGCAGCGTACATCTCGCCGATGTCGTAACTCTCGGCGACGGCGGGATGAATCTGGCCTACGACGCCGAGGACCGTTTCACCCGAATAAACGGCGGCGCAGCGGCCCGGATGATAAGACGGGTTTTCCCTGTCGACAACAAAGGTCACGTTGGGAACGCGCAGGTCACGCAAAAGCGCCTCGACGCAGCCCTTCAGGCTGAAGAAATCGGTATTGCCATATGCGCCCAGCGTCAGGATGGCTCGCTCGTCGGGCAGCGTTTCACCGACGGGGCGGTAGACCTTCGCCAGTTCGTACAGCCGGACATTCGTGTTGCGGAAGCTGACATTGCGGAAGAGCGTTTCCAGCATGGAGGGCAGCGTGGTGGTGCGCATGACACTCGTGTCTTCACCCAGCGGATTGAGGATAACCGTGGAATTGCGCAGCGGTGAATCAGACGGCAGGCCGATTTTGTCATAGGCGGAGGGGCTGATGAAGGAGTAAGTGTAAATCTCGCTGAAACCCATGCCCCGCACGATATATCCCAGGTGGCGCTCCAGCGCCTGTCTCGCGGTAAAACCGCCGGTGACTGTTTCACCGCCGAACATCGTCGGTTCAATCACATCATAACCGTAGAAGCGGGCGACCTCCTCAGCCAGATCCGAGTAATGCTCGATATCGTTCCGCCAGGAGGGGACGGTGACCTTCAGGTTGCTGTCAACGGTAAAGCCCAGCTTTTCAAGTGTCGCCGCCATGAAATCGACGGAGATCGCCGTACCCAGGAGCCGGTTGATTTTCTCAGGCTCCAGCAGCAGCGTCCGGGGCGTATATTTTTTAGCAGTTATATCAATCACACCGTCCAGCACCTCTCCGGCGCCCAGTTCCTCCACCAGCTCGCAGGCCCGCTGCACGGCCTTGAGTGTGTTCTCGGGGTCAAGACCTTTTTCAAACCGGGAGGACGCGTCGGTGCGCATGCCAAGGGCAATGGCTGTTTTCCGGATGGAAATGCCGTTAAAGTTTGCTGACTCAAAAACAGCGTATTTTGTATTCTCCGTAATCTCGCTGTTTTCGCCGCCCATGACGCCTGCCACGCCCACCGGCTTGCTGGCGTCGGCGATGACGAGCATATCGGGTGTAAGTGTCCGGATCGTCCCGTCCAGCGTATTCATGGTTTCGCCGGATGTCGCCGTCCGGACGACGATTTTGCCGCCGTCCAGGCAGGCGTAATCAAAGGCGTGCATGGGCTGGCCGTATTCCAGCATGACGTAGTTTGTGATATCGACAATATTATTAATGGGCCGGACCCCGGCGGCCCGCAGGCGCTGGCGCATCCATTTGGGCGAAGGCTCGATTTTGATGTTTTTGACCATCCGGGCCGTATAGCGCGGGCAGAGCTCGGCGTTTTTAATCTCAATGGCCAGATGCGCGTTAATATCGCCGCCGCAGCCCTTGACCTGCGGCTCTGGGATGTGGAGCGCTGTTCCGAAG
>CAZVLO010000095.1:0-9852 GCA_964628265.1 uncultured Papillibacter sp. | reverse complement strand
CCTATTGTTTTTTTGCTCATTTGCTTTGAATAATTAAACGCTTCAATGATAGCATTATCCGACTTTTCCTCGATATTTTCAGGCGTGGTTCTTTCACCGTTTACTATTTCAGTAATAGACACATTCAACACCTCCGCAAGTGACTTAATGTTAGAAACATCAGGGAATCCTTTGCCTGTTTCCCAACGCGATACAGCTTTATCAGTAACGCATATTTTTTCAGCCAATTCTTTTTGTGTCAACCCGTTTTGCTTTCGCAGAGCAGATATAAACAACCCAGTTTTATTCAAGTCCATATTTATTTCCCTCCTTTCACTTTCATTATCGGTGCAGTGCAATAATTATCAACCTATATTTCATAGAATTGATGTGCTGGTGTGTCTATCACTCATGGAGTATCATTTAAAACATTAATTCGATTCACAGTAAAATAACCAAATACTTATATATCGCTGCAAAAACAGCTCATTTCCACACCTACATCCAACCTGACCACACAACCTCAAAAACTTCCGAAAAAACATCTAACCTGACCACTCACGCCCCCTGACATCTAACCCGACCACTCGCGGGGCTATGACATCTAACCTGACCACTTGACTATCAAATACCGCCCTTATGGACTTGTTTCCACGAAGCGATATTTTCATGTTTTTCGCTCAATGGGTTTTGCGCCCATGTGTGCTCAAACCCTTGGTATATATGGGTTATCAGTACACTCAATCATTTTTCTTTGTTATCAATACTACCGTCTCAACGTGCGCGCAACGGGGGAACATGTCAAAGGCGGTGGCCTCGACGACTTTAAACCCCTTTGCGTCGAATATCTTCAAATCTCTGGCCAGTGTGGCCGGGTCGCAGGAGACGTAGACGACGCGGGCGGGGGAGAGGGCGGAGATGGTGTCGATGACGGCGGGGGAGAGGCCTTTGCGCGGGGGATGGACGACGATGACTTCGGGGAGGAGGCCTTTAGCCTTTAAGTCCGTGGCGGCATCATTGGCGTCAGAGCAGATGAAATCGACGTTTTGTATGTTGTTTAAGGAGGCGTTTTCCCAGGCGTCCGAAATGGCGGCTTCGACGATCTCGGCACCGACGGCGTGCCTTGCTTTCTTGGCCATGATGAGGGTGATTGTCCCCGTGCCGCAATATAGATCCAGTACGGTTTCCACACCCGTCAGCGTTGCATATTCAAGTGCCTTGCTGTAGAGCTTTTTGGCCTGGGAGCTGTTGATCTGATAAAACGAGCGCGGTGACAGCTTGAAGCGGAGGCCGCTCAGCTCGTCCACAATGAAATCGTCGCCCCAGAGCGTCAAAAACTCACCGGCTAAAACCGTGTTGCCGCGGGTTCTGTTGACGTTCAGGACGATACCGGCCACCTCGGGGCATTGGCGGCGAATCTCCTCAACAAGGTCTTCGGGATGGGGCAGATCTTTTTTGTTGGAGACAATGGTTACAAGAGCTTTATCCGCAGCGAAGGCATAGCGGCAGAAGACGTGACGGACGACACCGCTGCGGAGTTCTTCGTTATAAGCCGTGACGCAATACTTGTCCATCCAACGGCGTACAGCCGCGGTGGCCCTGTCGGAGACGTCCGCCTGGATCAGGCATTTCTCAGTCGGCACGATATCGTGGCTGCGCTCGCGGTAGAAACCGGTCACAGAACGGCCTTCGCTTTTACCGACGGCATAAATGGCCTTGTTGCGGTAGTTCTCGATGGAATCAGCACCGACAATCCCGGTGATGGGGACGTTAAGGCCGCCGATGCGGCGCAGCGCATCCTCGACTCGCTGGAGCTTCAGGCGGAGCTCCTCGGCATAATCCATATGCAGGAGATCGCAGCCACCGCATTTGCCGAAGCTCGGGCACTGTGGCTTTATCCTGTACGGAGAAGGGGACAGGAGCTTTTCCATTTTTGCGTAGATGATATTCTTTTTGTCCTTCAGGACCTTGATCTCGCAGGTTTCGCCCTTGAGGGCGCCCTTGATAAAGGCGACGCGGCCGTCGATATGCGCCACCCCGTCACCCTCGTGGGTATAACCCTCAACCGTCACTGTGAAAACAGTGTTTTTCTTAACTTCTGCCAATATAACCACGCCAATCCAAAAAAAGATTCTTTCGGGCTGATTGCATGTGCCAACCGAAGAATCTTTTTTTTATTTTATTCAGGAATGTTGCCTGTTACTCTTCGTCTTCCGAAGTGTCTTCTTCGGCGTCCGGCTCCGCGTCAGCGTCCGCAGGGGTTTCAAGAGCGGCCTGTTCACCGGCGGATGCCTCGTCGGCTTCCGGGTCTTTCTGAGTTTCCAGATATTCGGCCAGATCCATCTCTTCATAAGTCGACGCTTTAAATCGTCCGGTTTTAAACCCGACGATTGCATCCTTAATTGTGATGAAAATAAGGAAAGCGGATATAAGAATAAATACAATCGAAACAATCGTTGCCGTTGTCGGGTCCGGTCTCTCTTCAGCCGGAACGGTCATCATCTGGACGACGAAATAAACCAGGAAGCCGCATCCGCCCAAACGGGCGACGATGTTCATCAGTGCCTTATCGGCGCGTTGTTTCGGTGTGCGATTCAAGTCGCGTTTAAACATAGGTTTCCGTCCTTTGTATATTTGTGATTTTACATTAACACATCATGAATCGTAAAGCAAGATTTATGACGATATTAGGCGTTACCGGCTCATGTTACGCCCGGCGCCGGTGTTTCTTCCCGCGGCGCTCGAGCTTTCCGGCTATCATATAAAGCGCCATCAGTACGGGTACAGCCAGAACAATGATCAAAACGGTCATCTTAATAGCAATCGGAGAAAGCGGAGAGAGGGTAAACAGGCCGGAGAACACGAAGCCGCCGATGGCGAATAGGGCAATCATGGATATGATCAGTGCGATTCTGATGGGGTTAAACGGTCGGCAGAGTCGGTAAAGCATCATAAAGCCGATTGCGCCGATAATAATCGTCGTCATGGTGGACTGTTCTTCAGCCGGGATATTCAGATAGTTGCTGACGAGTATCGCAGCCAACATCGCCAGATAATTTGTTATTCCGGCCGGCAGCGCCCGGAGTATCACATTCTTTAAGAACTTGCCCCGCACACGACTTTTGTTCGGCTCCATTGCCAGTATAAAAGAGGGAATACCGATGATGGTGATGTTAAACAGCGACAGCTGCGACGGCGTTATAGGATAACCAAGGGCGAAAATCAGCACCGTCAGAGTCAGCGCGAAGGAGAATATGTTTTTGACGAGGAACAGCGCGGCGGAGCGCTCGATGTTGTTTATGACGCGCCGCCCTTCCCCCACGACGGAGGGCATAGCGGAAAAGTTCGAGTCCATCAAAACGAGCTGTGAGACCTGGCAGGCCACATCGCTGCCGGAGGCCATGGCGATGCTGCAGTCGGCGTCTTTCAGCGCCAGCACATCGTTAACACCGTCCCCGGTCATTGCGACCGTGTGGCCGGCATTCTTGAGCGCGCGTATTATTCTCCTCTTCTGATCCGGGGTCACCCGGCCGAAAACAGTGTATTCCCTGATTGCTCTTTTGAGTTTGCGTTCCGTGGTGAGCAGCGACGCATCAATGTATTTGTCGGCATTCTCAATCCCGGCCTCCATCGCCACGCGGGAAACGGTGAGCGGGTTGTCGCCGGATATGACTTTAATCGAGACGCCCTGCTCCCTGAAAAACCGGAAGGTCGCAGGAGCTTCCGGCCGGATGTTGTTTGTCAGGACGACCAGCGCCACGGGTTCCACAGCGGCGCTGACACTGTTGTCGCTCAATAAGCCGCCGTAAGCTGCGAACAGCAGAACGCGGCAGCCCTGGGAGGAGAACTGCTCAACGACATCCTTATACTGCTCATATCCACCCAGCAGTATCTTTTCCGGTGCACCCAGAAGATATGTCCCACCCTGAGCAAAAGTCACACCGCCGTACTTTGCGGAGGAGGAGAAGGGGAGAAGTTGAACAGCCCGACGCTTCGGTTTCTCGGTGAAATAGCCTTTCAACGCCAGCATCGTCTCATTGTCGGCCCTCATGCTCGCAGCATAATCTGAAAGCAGCGAGGTGATGGTGTTCATGGGATACCTATCCTCCCGGAGCGGTACAACCTCCCGGATTGTCATCATATTTTCGGTGATCGTGCCGGTCTTGTCGACGCACAGCACATCCACGCGGGCCAGTGTCTCAATACAGCCCATATCATGGACAAGCGTCTTTTTCTGTGCCAGGCGCATGACGCTGACAGTCAGGGCGATGGAGACGAGGAGATACAGCCCCTCCGGTATCATACCGACAAGAGCCGCTACAGTTGAAACGACACTGTCGGTAACCGGCATCCCGAGCAACTGCGTCTGCTGTAGGTAAAGCGCGGTACCGAGAGGAATGATCAAAAAACCGATGATCTGGACAAGCCTCGTCAGAGCGCGCATCATTTCCGAGCGGCGCTTTTTGGTGTCTTTTTTTGCCTCTACCGTCAGCATGGAGACAAAAGAGTCGCACCCGACCTTATCAAGCCTTGCCCGGCATTCGCCTGAGACAACAAAACTTCCGGACAGCAGCGTCGAGCCGGACGTCTTAATGATCTCGTCCGCTTCGCCCGTCACCAGCGCCTCGTTGACGCGGCATTCGCCCGATAAAACAATGGCGTCGGCGTAAATCTGGTTTCCAGCGGTAAATAGGGCGATATCGTCCAAAACGGCGTCCTCGGCCGGTATCGTCAGCAGTTCCCCGTCCCTCATCACCGCTGCGTGCGGCGCGACGACGAATTTCAGCTTGCTGAGCGTTTTTTTTGCGCGCAGCTCCTGTATGATCCCTATGGCCATATTAATGATCACGACGCCCATAAAAGTGAGGTTTTTATAGGATTGGACAAGGATGATCAGAAATGCGAGTATAAAAAAAATGAGGTTGAAATATGTAAAAATATTGTCCTTGAAAATCTGCCCGACAGTTTTTTCCGGCGAGTCGGGACTGATATTTGCGTAACCGTTTTCCAGACGTTCTTTCGCCTGGGCAGACGTAAGTCCGTACTCCGGATGCGCTTCGATTCTGTTTAGAATTTTGTTCAGAGTAACCGTTTCGTTTTTTCTGCCGAGCTGCAAAACAATTCCGCCCCTTACACATTTGCATTTTTATATAAATATGCATTGCCGATATTATAGCACATTAAACAGGATTTCTGCATAATATTTTCATTTTTCATACACCGGAGCCGAAGCAGCTTAATAAATAGAGCTCTCTTGCTTTTGTCCCGCAGGTATGGCAAAATATCATTAATAATTATCAGGCAGTATATGGTGTCAGATGAAAAAATCAAAAAACAAATTATTTCATATGCTAACCGGTTTCGCCAGGCGAGCAAAGCGTTATTATTTTATTGCCGTTATTGGAGCGCTGTTCTCCATCCTGTTCTCCTTTCTGATGCCGCAGGTCGTCGGTTTTGCTGTCGATTCCGTTATCGGCGAAAAAGGTATTGACCTGCCCGCGTTCTTATCGGAGCTTTACGTAAAAGCCGGCGGGCGTGACTTTTTGCGCGCAAATTTCATTTTATGCGCCGCAGGCGTCGTGCTCTGCTCCGTTTTATCCGGCGTGTTCAATTACGTCTCACGGATGGGTACGGCCAACGGGACGGAACGCTTCACAAAGAATCTCAGAGATAAGCTTTTTTCCCACACCCAACTCCTGCCGTTTTCCTGGCATACGGAAAACCAGACGGGCGACATTATTCAGAGATGCACCTACGATGTGGATATGGTCCATCGGTTTGTGTCGCAGCAGCTGATTGAGGTCGTCCGGACAGTGATTCTGCTGGCGGTGGCCCTGACCTTCATGTTCTCCATGAACGTCACTATGGCCTTAATCGCTGTTGCCTTTATTCCGCTGATTCTCGGCTATTCCACCGGCTTTTACAGGAGAATTGCCCACAAGTTCAGGGAAGCGGACGAGGCGGAGGGTGAGCTGCTGGTTCATGTACAGGAAAACCTGACCGGCGTGCGCGTTGTCCGCGCCTTTGGGCGCGAAAAACACGAAACGGAACGCTTTGATGAGAAGAATGATATCTACGTCAACAAATGGCTGTCGCTGGGGTACACACTGAGCGTGTTCTGGGGCGTCGGCGACATCGTGTCCTCCGGTGAGCTGCTCATCATGGTGACCGTTGGTTCGTTCCTTGCCGCCGCCGGAAAACTGTCGCTGGGTGAATTCCTTGTCTTTATCAGCTATACGCTGACAATGGCATGGCCGGTCCGCCAGTTGGGGCGCATCCTGTCGGAAATGAGCAAAACGGGCGTTTCATTAAAACGCATCAAGGAGATACTGGACGCTCCCGTGGAAAAAGAGGAGCAGGGCGCATTGACACCGCCGCTGGACCGGGATATCGTCTTTCAGAATGTCAGCTTCTCATATGATAACAAGCAGCCGGTCCTCAGGGACCTGAGCTTCGTAATTAAAAGAGGCACAACCTTCGGGATACTTGGCACCACCGGCTCCGGTAAATCGACGATTACCTACCTGCTCAACAGGCTTTATGACCTTAAGGAGGGTTCCGGCAGCATCACCATCGGCGGCGTCGACATCCGGGTTATAGACCGGCATTATCTGAGACGCGGCGTCGGCCTCGTGCTGCAGGAGCCGTTCCTTTTCTCAAAAACGATTTTCGAAAACATCGATATCGCCGCCCGCAGCGCGGATATGGGCCTTGTCCGGAAAACGGCGGGAATCGCCGCCGTGGACGACAACATCCTGGCCTTTAAGAAGGGCTACGACACCATTGTCGGCGAACGCGGGGTCACCCTGTCCGGCGGTCAGAAGCAGCGCGTCGCTATCGCCCGGACGCTGATGCTGGACGCGCCGATCATGGTATTTGACGACTCCATGTCGAGCCTTGATATGGAGACAGACGCAAAAATCAGAGAAGCGCTCAGGGAAAATACCGGCGGCGCCACCGTTATCCTCATATCGCACCGCATCTCCACCCTGATGCTCTCCGATACGATCATGGTGCTGGAGGACGGGAAAATCGCCGAAATCGGCAGCCACAGCGAGCTGATCGAAAAAAACGGTATTTATAAGAGGGTTTATGATTTGCAGAGCGGAACGTAATCACCGGCTTAAATCAAATATTGGGGTGTATATGAAAATGGAAAAAAACAATATCGGCATTATCGGCGGCTCAGACGGCCCCACGTCCATCTATATTTCTTCCTCGGGTTTAAGCTGGTACGAGATCACTGCGCTCGTTCTTGTCGCGGCAGTCGCTGCGGGATTCATCATACGGGCAATCATAAAACGCAGGCGCCGCAAGTAGGGAACGACCCCTGTGCCGTTCCAATTGCCGACATATACCGTTATGTAGGGGCGGTGTCAGCCCACCCGAGCAAGTCAACCCGCCCATGTTAAGAGAGGTGACCGTATCATGCAGGAAACAACGGAAAACAAGCAGGCTGTCAAATTCAACCTGAAAATATGGACGCGCCTGTTTCCTTATTTAAAGCGGGTAATGAACCTCATGGCCGCCATCTTTATTTTTATGTTTCTGTCGGCGTTGACCGAGGCTGCTTTTCCGTTGTTCACCCGATACGCCGTCAACAATTTCGTGACGGCGGGCACGACGAAGAGGCTTTTTACCTTCGCTGCCGTGTTCCTGTCATTTATCCTGTTTGGCGGCTTCACGGTCATCATGTTCTCCCGGAAATCCATTGCCGTGGAAATGTTCATGGGGCGGATGCTCAAGCGCGACTGCTTCGTCCATCTTCAGGAGCTGCCGTTGTCCTTCTACAGCACGACCTCAGTGGGCTTTCTCATTGCCCGCGTTATGTCCGATACGGACAGGATCAGCGGCATGGTATCCTGGGGGGTTGCCCACGCGGCCTGGAATATTTGCTATATTCTCGGCACGCTGGTCTTCATGCTGGTGCTGAACTGGAAGCTGGCGCTCCTGCTGATTGGCATTATACCGATTGTCCTGCTCATCACGCTGTATTTTCAAAAGCGAATACTTGCCGTCAACAGGCGTATTCGGGCCATAAACGCCCAAATCACCGGGGCGTACAACGAGGGAATTACCGGCGCGAAAGCCTCAAAAACTCTTGTGATAGAAGATAAGAACGTCAAGGAATTCAGCGGGCTTACATCTATGATGTACAGGGAATCCGTCAGGAGCGCAATGCTCACGGCACTCATGCTGCCGCTGGTCATGTTCTGCGGCTCCATCGCCGTGGGTATCGCGCTATACAGGGGGGGCATTCTTGTCATGGATCAGCTTTTGGACTACGGAATGCTGTCGGCTTTTCTCTCCTATGCCGTCGGCATCATCGATCCTGTCGTCCAGACGACGGGCGTATTCACGGAAATGATGACGGCGCAGGTGGGCATCGAACGCGTCACCGCGCTGCTGGATTCGCCGAAAACGATTTCGGATACACCCGAGGTTGTGGAAAAATACGGGGATGTTTTCAATCCGAAGCGGGAAAACTGGGAGAAGCTCAAAGGCGATATCAGCTTTGAAAACGTCTGGTTCAAGTACCCTGACGGCGACGAATATATCCTGGAAAATTTCAGCCTTACTATCCCGGCCGGTACAACCGTGGCCATTGTCGGTGAGACAGGTGCGGGAAAATCGACACTGGTGAACCTGGCCTGCCGCTTTTATGAGCCCACGGCGGGGCGCGTTTTGATCGACGGAAGGGACTACAGGGAGCGGAGCCAGCTGTGGCTTCACTCTTCTCTCGGCTACGTGCTGCAGCAGCCGCACCTCTTTTCCGGCACGATAATGGAAAACATCCGTTACGGACGACTGGACGCGACGGACGGGGAGGTCGTCGCGGCGGCAAAGCTCGTCTCCGCCGATGTTGTCGCGGACAGAATGCCGGAGGGCTTTCATACTGAGGTAGGCGAGGGGGGAGACAGGCTCTCCACAGGCGAAAAGCAGCTCGTTTCCTTCGCCCGGGCTGTATTGGCCGACCCGCCGATCTTCGTCCTGGACGAGGCTACCTCCAGCATTGACACCGAGACGGAGCTGCTCATTCAAAGAGCCATCTCCCACATGCTCAAAGGCCGTACCTCGTTTATCATCGCCCACAGACTCTCCACAATCCGCAAGGCGGATATGATCCTTGTTGTGGACGATGGCAGGATTATCGAGCGCGGGACACATGAGGAGCTGATTCAAAAAGACGGCCGCTACGCAGCGCTCTGCCGTGCCATGCAGCTGGAGGAGATCAGATAAGTCAGCCAGGACAAGATAGTTATCAGGGAGCAATAGTCATATGAATATACTTATTCTCAGCGGTTTTCTCGGCTCGGGCAAAACGACGGCATTGATGCGCCTTGCGCGGTATATGGTTGAGCATGCCGACGCAGACCGTGAAAACAAGGTCATAATTCTGGAAAACGAGGTAGGGGAAGTCGGCATTGACGACGCCTTTCTCAGAAGCGGCGGATTTCAGGTGGACAACCTGTTCGCGGGCTGTGCTTGCTGTACCGTATCGGGCGAGTTGGTTTCCGCGGTTGTCCGGATCTGGAAGGAATACGACCCGGAATGGCTCATTGTGGAGACAACGGGCATCGCATATCCGAAAAATATGCAGGAAAACCTGAAAAACGCACTGAAGCTTGATTCACGAATCGTCGTCCTGGTGGACGCCTCCCGCTGGAACAGGCTCCTCATCCCCATGAACAGCCTGCTTAAGGGGCAAATCGTCGGCTCGGATGCTGTCCTTATCAACAAGACGGATTTGGTTGATGATGAGGCGCTGGCAAAAATCGAAAAGGATGTTCTTGAGTTTGAGCCGAATGCCATCATCGCGAAAATTTCCGCCCTGGGGGCAGTCCCACCTGAGGTCTGGCAGATAACGATAGG
>CAZVLO010000094.1:0-9914 GCA_964628265.1 uncultured Papillibacter sp. | reverse complement strand
CCGACATATTTATCGTTATTATCCATGCTTAAATCCTCCTTTGGGAAGGTTGATATTTTACTTCAGGCAGACAACCGCCGTGACGTTATCCGGCGCTCCCTTATTGACAGCCAGCCTGATCAGTCGTTCACATATTTCCTTTGCTTCTGTCCCGTTGTTTACTTCCGATAATAAAACCTGCTCGGTGACGACATTTGAAAGGCCGTCGGTACACAACAGCAACCGCTCCCCCTGCGGAAGATTCACAAAGAAGAAGTCGGGTTCTGTGTCCATAGCAGTTCCGAGAACACGGGTAATCAGGTTTCTGTTGGGGTGATTTGTGGCTTCTGAGCGTGTCAGGTCTCCCCTGTCAATCATATCCTCTACAACCGAATGATCCTTTGTAATCTGGGATATATTACCACCTGTTATATGATAAGCCCGGCTGTCTCCGACGTTGGCGATTACAGCGCTGTTACCCGTAATCACCGCTGCAACAAGCGTCGTTCCCATGCCGGCACAGTCGGCGTCATTCATGCTTTTTTCGTAAACCTCGCTGTTGGCGATCCGGACAGCTTCATTCATCCGCTGCATAAAATCGATGACATTACTCGCCTTTGTCATATGGCTTTTCATATACTCCATAAAGGATTCCGCGGCCATGGCGCTGGCAATATCGCCCGCTTTCGCGCCGCCCATTCCGTCACAGACAACAAGAATGGCGGTATTGAGGGTACTGTCATAATGGGTCAGACAGACATCCTGGTTGATCTGTCTGATTTTACCCCTGTCACTGATTCCGTAAAAATTCATTGCTATCTTTTCTCCCGGTTTTCGCGTCATTTTCGGCGCTTTTTCTCCGCAGCTGCCCGCATGATGCGTCGATATCTCCGCCCAGCGTGCGGCGAACTGTAACATTGATCCCATTGTCCTTCAAAATTCTTACAAACGTTTTCATGCTTTCGCGTGTGCTTGGCGTGAGCTTTGATTCTGTCACTCTGTTCAGCGATATCAGATTAACGTGGCTCTGTTGATTTTGCGTAGCTTTGAGTTTATCCGCAAGGAGTTGGGCGTGGCGAGGCGTATCGTTAACGCCGCCGATCATTGCATATTCGTATGAGATGCGCCGGCCGGTCTTTTTGAAGTACGAATGACAGGACTTTAAAAGCTTATCCACACCGTAAGCCCTGTTGACCGGCATTAGACGGGACCTTGTTTCATCGTCCGGTGCATGAAGCGAAACAGACAATGTAAATTGTAATTTATCGGCACCCATCTTGTCAACATATTCTAATAATCCGCATGTTGACAGTGAAATATGACGCTGACCGATATTGATTCCTCCGGGGTCGGATACAAGCTTCAGAAAGCGCATGACATTATCGTAATTGTCCAGCGGTTCCCCGATGCCCATCAGGACAATGTTTGTTATTCTGTTTCCTGAGTCAAGCTGTGAAAAAAGAACTTGGTCTAACATTTCGGATGCAGACAGATTGCGTACGAGACCGCCCAGCGTAGACGCACAGAATTTGCAGCCCATCCGGCAGCCTACCTGTGAGGAAATACAGATGGAATAACCGTGATGATAACTCATAACGACACTTTCCACGGTATTGCCGTCCGTAAGCTGCCAGAGATATTTTATTGTTCCGTCTTTTTCGGAAACCTGCTTTTGCAGGACTTCCGGCGCTGTGATGTAAAATCTTTCATCCAGCTTTTCGCGCAGGGCTTTCGGTAAATCCGTCATCTCCGCAAACAATCTGACGCCGCTGTGCAGCCATTTAAAAACCTGGCCGGCCCGAAACGCGGGCTCACCGAGTTCCGTGAAGATACGCTGCAGCTCGGTGGGCAGAAGAGACTTAATGTCTTCTTTCATAATCTGCTTCCTATTTCACTTTTCTGAGCCGGCATATGAAAAAACCGTCCGTCCCATGAACATGGGGCCATAAAGTCGTCATGCCGGTGGTTACTTCCCCGGAAATACCCGGTAGTAGAAACGGCTCAGCAGCATAGTCGCTGTGACTGTCCAGAAACGCTGCGGCGACGTCCTCGTTTTCACGCCGGAGCAATGTGCAGGTAGAATACAGCAATATACCACCGGGCTTTACGTAGCGAGACAGTGTGTCGATAATCTGAAGCTGCAGCGCCGGTAGTTTTTCCGTCTCCTGTTCCGGTTTATACCGGATCTCCGGCTTTTTTCGTATAACACCGAAGCCGGAGCAAGGCACATCAGCCAGCACCGCGTCAGCCTTCTCGATGAAATCGGTATTCACCACCCGGGCATCCATTACATGCGTTTCGATTGACTTAAGCCCAAGGCGGCTTGCGCCTTCCGTCACACGGCGCAGCTTTTTTTCATTGATATCACAGGATAATACCCTGCCCGTGTCACACATCTCCAATGCCGCGGCAAACGATTTCCCGCCGGGCGCCGCGCAGGCATCTATTATGAACATCCCGGGTTTCACGCCGGCCGCTGTGACCGCGAGCATTGCCGCGGGGTCCTGGACGTAGAACGAGCCTTCCGTAAAAGCGCCGAGTCTCTCCAGAGAACGGGTATTCCGCAGCTCAAGGCAGTCAGGTACGAAAGGATGCTCTACTGCCTCAACAGTGTCCTGCTGCAGTACAGTGATCAGCGACTGCGTGTCTGTTTTCTGCGTGTTGACCCTGACAGTTATTGCGGCTTCGGCATTGTTCGCTTTCAGCAGCTCCTCGGCTCCCTCAGCACCCAACCGCTCAATGAATGAATCAACAAGCCAAACTGGGTGACTGTACTGAACAGACAGCCGCTCGGTCGGCGTCGCGCCCGTCACTTCTGGAAGCTGCGCCGGCTGCGTTCCGGCTATTTTTCGCAGCACTGCGTTGACGAGACCGGCAGCCCGCGGATTAGAGTATTTCTTCGCAAGCTCTACGCCTTCATAGACAGCGGCGTTTGCAGGTATTTTCGACATGAAAACAAGCTGGTAAACACAAAGCCTCAGAATATCCAGAACCTGCGGTTCCATTTTAGAAGCCTTCACCGATGAAAAGGAAGAAATATAAAAGTCGCAGAGCGCCAGATTCTGCATAACACCGTAAAAAATACGTGCTGCCAGAGACGCGTCGCGCTCGTCTGGTTTCTCCTTTATAAGTATGCTGTTCAGGGCGGCATCCGACCACGCTCCGCTTCTGCGGACTCTTGTCAGGGCTTTAAGCGCCGCCTCGCGCGCGCTTATAGGCATATGGGATGACCTCTCAAATAATCAGCCGCAGCCATCCGGCGTCCGCCGGGTGCCTGCAATTCTTTAATAATGACAGTTCCGTCGGCACAGGTCATTTCAATACCGTCCCGCCCCGCATCCAAAATGTTGCCGGGCGGCAATTCTGCCAGCCGCTCTGTACCGGCTGCTTTATAAACCTTAAATACCGCGCCGTTAATTTCGGTCGTCGCTACGGGCCATGGATTCAAACCGCGGATATGGCAGAGGATCTCCCGAACACTTTTTGTCCAGTCAATGGGACTCATTTCCTTATTGAGAGGGGGTGCATATGTGGCGTCCGCATCGTTTTGTTTGATGCGTGGTGCTGTTCCATCGGCGATAGCCCGGATTGTTTCGCTGAGAAGATCGGCGCCAAGGACAGCCAGTCTGTCAAAAAGCTCACCGGCCGTCTCCTCCTCCCCTATTTCCGTTGTCCTGGTCAGTATGATATCGCCGGCATCCATTTCGGGCGCCATGTACATCGACGTAACACCGGTTATTGTCTCCCCGTTTAACACGGCACGCTGTATGGGTGCCGAGCCGCGGTATTTCGGCAAAATCGACCCATGAATATTGATGCAGCCCAGCGCAGGCAGCGACAGTATTTCCTGAGGCAAAAGCTTCCCGTAAGCCACGACGGCAATGAGGTCGGGTTTCATTTGCCGAAGGCGGTCGGCTGCTGCGCCGTCCCTCAGTGTCTGCGGCTGAAAAATCGGTGTTCCATGCTTTAAAGCCAGTTCCTTGACAGCACTGATACCCAGCTTCAAGCCTCTGTTTTTCAACTTGTCCGGCTGTGTCAAAACACCGGTGATATCGTACCCGTCTGAATACAATCGATTCAATGATTCGACTGCAAACTCAGGTGTACCCATAAAAACGATTTTCATTTTCCGGTCCCTTCGTCTATATCCTCCTCGTACTCCTGGTGCAACTCCGCAAGCTGCTCCGGCGATAAAATTTCAGATGCCAGTGACCGGAACAGAACGCCTTCCAAATGGTCTATCTCGTGACAAAAAGCTCTGGCTGTCAGCATCGAGCCCATGACCTCAAAGGATTTTCCGAACCTGTCCTGCGCCCTGACCTTCACCATATCGGGCCGTTTAACAATTCCATACACTCCGGGGATGCTCAGGCAGCCTTCCGGTCCGTCCTGCTCGCCGGATGAAGCGATGATCTCCGGGTTAATAAGCTCTATAATCTGCTCTTCCGGTGTCATATCTTCTTTCTCCGTATCCATAACCAGTACGACACGTCGCAGGACACCAACCTGCGGAGCGGCCAGACCGATACCGTCCGCGTTCAGAAGTGTCTCTCTCATATCGTCAATCAGCTCGTGCAGCCTGGCGTTAAAATCAGTGACCTGCCTGCTCTTTTTTGTAAGCGTCGGGTCTCCTTCATGAATTATATTTCTGAGTGCCATACTATTCCCCTCTCCGGTGTCGGGTAACACCGGTCATTTTTTACTTGTTTACGCATCAGGTTTCAAACGGATCAACATCCGCGTAGACGTGAATTCCCCGGCATTCCTTGTCTTTCGCAGCCTCCCGTACCACATGGGCGATTGTATCCCGTATGCGGCGGTTATTTCTGCAGCTGACTGCCAGCCTGTATCGAAACCTGTTATTGATTTTTGCGATAGCCGCGGGCGCCGGGCCCAGAATCTTAATCTCATCCAAATCGCTGAAATAGCTGCTCAGCGCGCGCCGGAGCTTAACGCATCCGCGCAGTACAAGCGTCTCATCCTGTCCGGAGACTGTCAGTGTCACCAGGTCCAATATCGGCGGGCTCCCGGCGAGGCGGCGCAATTCAATCTCCCTTATGTAGAAATTATCATAATCCTGATTGGCAGCAAGCCGAATGACTTCATTGGCCGGTGTAAAAGTCTGGATAACGGCGCGGCCCTGCTTGCTGCCGCGTCCGGATCGCCCGATAACCTGCGTAATGAGCGAGAATGCGCGCTCCTGCGCTCTGTAATCGTTAATATACAGCATCTGATCGGCTGAGATAACGCCGACAAGCGTTACATTTTCGAAGTCAAGTCCTTTTGTGACCATCTGCGTCCCCAACAGTATCGGTATCTTTTTCTCGCGGAAACGCGTCAGGTGTTCTTCATGGGTGTGCGTTCTGGATACCGTGTCGGTATCCATTCGGATGAGCCCCGCACCGGGGAGCAGCTCTTCCAGCTCCGCTTCAACCTTTTGTGTCCCGGCACCGATATATTTCAGCTTTCCGCCGCAGTCAGGACAAGCATCGCTCTCTAATTCGGAATAGCCGCAGTAATGGCACATGAGCCGCCTGTTAGCCGAATGGTATGTGACGGTGACGCTGCATCGCGGGCACTTGAATGTGTATCCGCATTCACCGCATGCGATCAGCGTGCTGGCGCCTCTGCGGTTGATAAACAGGATACTCTGCTCGCCGCGTTCAAGATTTTTCCGGAGTTCGCCGAGCAATACCGAGCTTATTGTGCCTCCGTTCCCGTTTTTTAATTCCTTTTTCATGTCGGCGATAATAACGGGCGGAAGCTCCTTTTCGTTATATCTGTTTTCAAGACGGTAAAGCCGGTATTTCCCGTTTAAGGCGTTATACATGCTGTCCACGGACGGTGTTGCCGAGCCAAGCAGCAGCAGCGCTCCCGAACTGACGCACCTGTACTTGGCAATATCTCGGGCGTGATAACGGGGGTTGTTTTCCGACTTATATGTGTGCTCCTGTTCTTCGTCAATAATCAGCAGCCCGAGACGGGATACCGGTGCGAAAACAGCCGAGCGCGTACCCACAACAACATGTACGCTTCCTGACTGGATACGCTTCCACTCGTCATATCGCTCTCCAATGCCGAGCGCAGAGTGCAGAACGGCGATATTTTCGCCAAAGTAGGAAGAAAATGTACTGATGAGCTGAGGTGTCAGCGCTATTTCAGGGACAAGCACCAGGGCATCCCGGTCGTTTTCTAAAACAAGCTCTATGAGCTTAATGTAAATCGACGTTTTACCGCTGCCTGTCACACCGTATAACATGGCAGCCTCAGCTGTGTTTCCTGAAAGACGCGCAGCGATGCCGTCAAATACGGCCTGCTGCGCAGCGTTAAGAACGATCGGACCCTCAACGGGTTTCGCGTTAATGGGCGGGCGGCGGAATACTTCTGTTTCTTCCAGTACAACGACACCGAGAGACGCCAGCGCTTTTATGCTTGACCTCGACGCACCGGTAAAATAACTAATATCTTTGACGGAAGCGCTTTCGATCTGCGACAGAAGCTCAAGTACACGTGCCTGCTGGGGTGCGCGCTTTTTTTTCTGCGCTGCTATAAGCAGCGCTTCCTCTGCCGGGATATCCAATACAGCCGTCGTCACAGTTTTGTCGCCCAGTCTTCTCACGCCGTCTTTGAACCACATTCCCGCCGGCAGCATGGCTTTTGCCGCGTCATATACCGTACAGAAAAACCTGTCGCTCATCCAAAGGGCAAGCTGCAGCAGCTCTTGGCTGAGCACAGGACCTTCGTCCTGTGCCGCTTCGATATATTTCAGCTCTTTCTTTCCGCTTTCGCGCGACAAATTGCTGTCTTCGGTACTCAAGGACAGCACAAGCCCCTCGCTTCTCCTGTTGCCCCTCCCGAATGGTATGCTGACGCGCATACCCGGAACGAGCTTGTCGGAGAGCGCCCCAGGCACAATATAAGTATAAGGTTTGTCAATGTGGTAGGTCGCGGCCGCCACAGCAAGCCTGGCAACCATTATCTGTTCTGACAGAGAAAAAGCACACTCCTTGTCGCTATATTAGCACACAGGGGTTATATTGTTTGCCGCCCTGTGTTTGCACCTGTCCCGAATCATCAGAACTTGTCAAAGTTGACTCTGATTTCGCCCGAGGCGAGTTCCTCAATAGCGTATGAAACGGGCTTCCTTTCAAGCGGTTCTCCGGTTTCCTCGCTCTTGACGGCAATCTCTCTGGCTCTCTGGGCAATGATGTTTACGAGCATATATCTGCTGTTCACCTGTTCCAATAGTTTTGGTAAGGACGGATATAACATGCCGATGCACTCCTTTATGCTTTTTTATCTCAAATGACCGCCTCAAATAATCAGCGTTCCATTATTCCGATTATCTCCTGTGCCGCTCTGTCAATTTTGTCATTGACGACGACATAATCATAGGTGTCTTTTTCATCGAGCTCCGTTCTCGCTCTTGCCAATCTCTTCAGAATTTTTTCCTCGGTATCCGTATTTCGAGTTCTGAGTCTGATTTCCAGCTCCTCAAGGCTGGGCGGAATGATAAAGATTGTAATCGCCTCCGGCATTGCTTCCTTGACCTGTCTGCACCCTACCACATCAATGTCAAGAATTATGTCATTTCCGCGTTTTAGCTGGTCCATAACAGGCTTTTTGGGCGTCCCGTAATAGTTGTCGACATATTCGGCATGCTCAAGAAATTCATTTTTTCGGAGAAGCTCCTCAAATTCTTCATGCGTCATGAATAAATAGGATTCGCCGTTGCTCTCTCCGTTCCTTGGCTTACGCGTCGTCGCGGAGACGGAAAAATACAAATCTTTTCTTGTCTCCATAATTCTCTTAATAACAGTGCTCTTCCCCGTACCGGACGGAGCGGAAATGACATAGAGTTTACCGCGTTTTTTATCCGTCATTATCGAGTGCCTCCGCTATCTCCTGTCCGTTTTTGATTGAGAGCCTCCCGGCCACTGTTTCCGGCTGTATCGCAGCAAGGATGATATAACCGCAATCCGTGATAATAACAGCTCTTGTGCGACGGCCGTATGTGGCATCAATGAGCTGTCCCTTATCCCGTGCGTCAGCGATAATCCTTTTTATCGGCGCTGATTCCGGACTGACAACAGCAATCAGGCGGCTGGCTGAAACCATATTGCCGAATCCGATGTTAATGAGTTTCATGAATTACCTCCCCAGTATAAACGCATTCTTCACTTTTGTCCCTTATTCAATGTTCTGTGCCTGCTCCCTGATCTTTTCAATTTCTGCTTTCAAATCCACTACAATGCGGGCCATTTCTGCGTCGTTCCCCTTGGAACCGATTGTGTTCGCTTCCCTGTTGAGCTCCTGAATCAAAAAGTCGAGCTTTCTTCCCACAGGCTCACGGCTTGTCAGCATCTTGCGGAGCTGTTCGATGTGGCTTTTCAGCCGTACCGTCTCCTCGTTAATCGCCACACGGTCGGCAAAGATCGCCGCTTCCATCAAAATACGTGTGGAGTCCAGTTCCTTGTTCTGAAGCAATTCCGCCATTTTCGCCTCCAGCTTGGTGCGGTACTCCTCAACGGTCCTTGGCGAGCATTCCTCCGCTTTCTTTGTAAGATTTTCAATTTCACTCAGGCGGCGATTAATGTCGGCGGCCATATTCTCACCCTCGCGGGAACGCATGGCGTTAAAATCACGCAGTGCCTCCTCCAATACAGTCCCCACGTCCTTTGTCAGCACATCGGTGTCCGCCTCGCTCTTCTCGAGCTGCAGAACATCCGGAAATCGCGCGAATTCTATCGCGCTGACATTGCCGGACAAACCATATTCGTCCTCAAGAATCCTCAGAACCTCCATATACGCGTCCGCCACCGGTTTGTTGATCTTTACCGTCACGTTGTCCGCCTTTGAAGAGTCGATATTGATATAAACATCGACCTTCCCCCGGGATATGCTGCGTGTTACGGCGGCCTTCAGAGAATCCTCGATGGCTGAATAAACCCGCGGCATCCTGATGTTGCAGTCGAGATATCTGTTATTGACACTTTTCAGTTCAACAGTGATTTCAATCGCATCGGAAACACCCTTGGCACGCCCGTAGCCTGTCATACTTTTGATCATAATACACCTGCTATTGCTTATTATTTTTAATATACTTTGAAATCCTGCCGATATAGAAGCCAATCAGTCTGCTCAGTCCGATGTCAAAGACAACGAAAGCGAGCGTGCCTGCAAGGTAAATGAGTATAACGCTTGTATTAAACACATTTTCGTTAAACACAAGGCTTCTGAAAAGAAACCAAATCAGTGAGAATGCGATTTCAAAGGCCGCAATCTTTACTGCCCACTGTGGTATACTGGGTCGGATTCGCTCAGCCAAACTTTTTATAACCGGATAATACCCGAAAAACAGGACATATATAAGAACCGCTGTTTTATCCGGCAGGAGAAGCGCACTGATGACAGAACTGCCGACATAAACGAATACAGATGAAACAATGCCGCCTTCAATGACGGCTGCCACCGCAAAAAGCGATGCGGCGGCAGCGATAGCCAACCGTATTGTCGGCAGAAGGTTCGCCATATAGAGAAATATGACTGAAAGCGCCGTGAGCAAGGCCGACAATGTGATAACCTTTGTCTTTTTATTCATGTTCAAAAACAGTTGCAGCAGACATCGGCGCAAATGAAAGCCGTGCATATATCACAGGCGCTGCAGCCGCCGGCGCGATCGTTATAGTTATAGCCGTACGGGCTGTATGCTTGTCCGCCTCTTGTCATAAAGGTGAGCGCCTGCAGGTATTCCTGATTGCCCGGCTCCATATTCACAGCCATTTCATAATACCGCCGCGCCTCGTCAAGCCAGCCCTTTCTGTAGTATAGACTGCCCATCAGGAAGTGCCACTCGGCGGTGCGCGTGCCCATCTGCTGCAGCGCTTATCGCGAAGACCAGTACCAACAGCTCATCGACGCCGTGTACAAACGCA
>CAZVLO010000093.1:4111-10107 GCA_964628265.1 uncultured Papillibacter sp. | reverse complement strand
ATCGTTCACGCCGTCGCCCGTCATCGCGACTGTTTCCCCGCTCTCCCTGAGCGCACGGACGATGCGCATCTTATGCTCCGGCATTACGCGGGAAAAAACGCCCGCGGTTTTAACGGCCTCGCGCAGCTCCGTTTCGCCCATCTTGCCGAGCATGTCGCCGGTGACGACGCTGTCATGGTTTCTGATGCCGACCGCCCGCGCTACGGAGGACGCGGTGACGCCGTTGTCCCCCGTCAGCATGACGACGCGTATCCCGGCCCGACCGCACGCCGCTATGTCGTCCCGAACGCCCTCCCGCGGCGGGTCCACAAGGCCGATCAGCCCGCAGAACGCAAGCCTGCAGTCCGTGAGCCTTTCCGGTATTTCCGCCCCGGACGGATACCGCATGCGGGCGACCGCGATCACGCGAAGGCCGCCCTCGGACATCGCAAGGGCTTCCCCGCGGGCCGCCCTCCGCTCCTTTTCCGAGAGCGCGCAAATCGGCAGAATGCCCTCGGGCGAGCCCTTGGCGGCGAGAACGGTTTCGCCGTCTTTGGCCCAGACATGCCCCATCATCATAAGCTCGCTCGTAAAGGGATACTCTTTGATCAGTTCGCCTGAAAACAGTTCCTCCTCCGAAAGGCCGTGCCCGGCACAGTGCCCGAGCATGGCCTTTTCCATCGGGTCATAGGTCTCGGGTTCGCAGCCAAGCCCCATCGTCTCCATCAGCTCCGCCTCGGAAGCGCACATGGGCCAAACTTTCTGCACGGTCATCCGGTTTTCGGTTATCGTCCCCGTCTTGTCGACGCAGAGGACCGACACGGCGCCGAGGGTCTCAACCGACGGGAGCTGTCTCACAAGCGAGTTCTTCTTTGCGAGCCGCCAGGCCCCCATCGAGAGGAAGACCGTGAGGATCACCGGGAATTCCTCCGGTATCATCGCCATGGCGAGCGTAATGCCGGAGAGCACGCTTTCCGTGAGTCTTTCGCGGAACGGGTGGCCGCCCGTGTTGAACCACGTCACCGCGCCGACAAGGATGCAGAGTATGCCCGCTATGGCGGCGCAGGTTTTGACGAGCTTTTCCGTCTGCTCCTGCAGCGGGGCTTTTTCCGGTACCGCCTCGGCGACGTTTTTTCCGATCCTGCCGAATTCCGTGGCGGCGCCGATCCTATTGACAAGGACCTCGGCGCTGCCGCAAAGCGCGAGCGTGCCGGCGTAGCAGGAATCGCGCCGCCAGGAGTCCCCGTCAGGCCCGGCCCCACCCGAAGCTGTTTTCCAGACGCCCTCGGCCTCGCCGGTCAGCGACGATTCGTCCACGCAGAAATCGCTGCAGCGCAAAATCACGCCGTCCGCCGGTATTTTGACGCCTTCATACAGGAGCATGAGATCGCCCGGCACAAGGTCTTCGCTCGCGATCACGGTCTCAAATCCGTCCCGTACGACCTTCACGCGCGGGGCCGAGAGCTCCTTCAGGGCGTTTAAGGTTTTGTCCGTCTTCCATTCCTGAACGACTTCGATGCCGATCACAAAGGCCACAAAGACGAGCATGACCGCCCCGTCGCGCGGCTCGCCCAGGATAAAATAAACGACCGCAGATACAATCAGCAAAAGGAACATCGGCTCGCAGACGATATCGAAGGCTTTTCCAAAAAAGCTCTTCCGTTTCCGCGGAGTCAGTTCGTTTTTGCCGTACCGTGCCTGAAGTCTTTTTGCCTCGGCGGAAGTCAGCCCCGCCGATTTCCCGTATTCTGTCATAAAAGAAGCTCCATCCCGCTTAAAGCGGCAAAGATTTCTCCTATGGCACTCCATTGAGGTCTTCTGCGTTCCCTTGGGGATAAAAAAACACACCCGTGGAACACGCACTGTCCCACAGATGCTTAAGTTGCGATCTGCTGCCGCTTATCACGGCCCGGCCCCACGCCCCGAAGGGCATCGCCTGCTCAGTTTGTACTGTTGATCTCGCACTCCTTTCGGAGTGTAATGCAGTGCAAAGAGATTGATAACAGATTATCATATGCAGGATGCTCTGTCAATATGCATCAATTTTCCTCAACCTGAACAGTCTCCTGCCGTCGGTTTTATCCCACGGCGGGAGGCTTTTTTCTTTCTATTTTTGAGGACAATGTAGTCATGCGCAGAATAATGGCATGAAAATGATAATACAATTCTGTACCTAACACCTTCGTTTTAGATGCCAGAATCCATGCCCACGCGCTCTTGTTTCCGGATTGGCCATACGGAGAAGTTACCGGCTGGCAAAGCAACCATTAAAAAAGTGAGGTCGAAGGATATGTACCATGATTTCCGCGGGATCCGCGATGTGAAACTTGATGTGGATTTATGCGGGGTCCGTTTTCCAAACCCGCTGATACTTGCGGCAGGCCCGGAAACCGACTCTGCCGAGAAGGTCCTGCGCGCTTTTGACTGCGGCTGGGGCGGAGCGATACTGAAAACCATCTCCATGGATCTTGCCGCTCATATCAACGTCACACCGCGTTTTCATACATATGAGATCAACGGCCGGACCGCCGGTTTTACAAATATGGAAGTGAGCAGTACCCACGACCTCCACTGGTGGGCGGAAACGGTCCATCGAATCAAAAAAGAATACCCCGACCGCCCGATCTTCTCATCCATCATGAGAGCATCCAACCGCAAAGAGGACGATTGGATCAACGCCGCAAAAATTCTCACGGAAGCCGGTGTAGACGGTTTCGAGCTGAACTTCTCCTGCTCTCACGCCTTCCATTCGGGCGGCGGCGGCGCCTCCATAGGCAAGGATCCCAATGCGACAAAGATGATCACCGGCTGGGTCCGCTCCGCAACCAGGAAGCCCGTCATTGCAAAGCTGCCCTCCATCACCTCCTATATCTGGGAGATCGCGCGCTCAGCCGTCGACGGCGGCGCCGACGGTATCACAGCCATCAACAGCGTCCCCGGAATCGCCGGTTTCGACCTTGACACCATGGAGCCCTATCCGAATGTCGGCGGTTTCTCCTCCTTCACCGGTTTCAGCGGGCAGGCTATCAAGCCCATTGCGATGAGATGCGTCGGCGAGATACTGACCAGAATCGACGTCCCCATGGTCGGCTGCGGCGGCATGTGGAACTGGCAGGACTGCATCGAGTTTGTCCTGATGGGCTGCACGGGTTTGGAGCTCTGCACCGCGCCCATGTTCAAGGGCTTTGCAATGGCGAAGGAGCTTATTGAAGGCATGTCTGAATATCTCGCCGGCAAGGGCTGTTCCTCCCTTGACGAAATCCGCGGCGTCGGCCTGAAGAAATACCTTGATCACGGCGACTTGTCAAGGGAATACCGTGTCAAAGCGCATGTAGACGCCGACTGCTGTGCCGGCTGCGGGACCTGCTACCACGCCTGTCAGGACGGCACCGGGAACGCCATTGAAATGAGAGAGGACGGCAGGGCATTTGTCAGCGACCGCTGCATCGGCTGCGGTCTCTGTCCCCTGGTCTGCCCCACCGGCTGCATCAGCCTTGAACGCGGATAGATCATCGCAAGCTGATCTCATGAGACCCCGGCTGGAAAAAAAGGGCCGCGCCCCGACGGCGCGGCACGCGAAACAGTGTACATGGCCGCAAGGCCGCAAATTATGATTATTTTTAAAAGGGGTAACAGACTATGAACACATTGAGAGGCAAGGATTTTCTGAGCATCATGGACCTGTCCAGGGAGGAGCTTGAGCATCTGATCGACGAGGCTCTGTATCTGAAGCGTCAGCTTGACAGAGGCGAGAGGCACGACGATCTTCTGAGAAGCAAATCCTTCGGCATGATCTTTGCGAATCCTTCCACCCGTACCCGCGTCTCCTTTGAGACAGGCATGACCCAGCTTGGCGGCCATGCGCAGTTTTACAGCACCGCGGACATGCAGACCGCGCACAAGGAGACCTGGGCCGATACCGCAAAGGTCCTCAGCCGCTACTTAAACGGCCTGCTCATCCGTATCTATGACCTGCCCGAGCTCGGAATGGGCCGCGAGGTCGTCAGGACGGTCGCGGAAAACGCTTCCATCCCCGTCATCAACGCCCTCGACGACTTCGAGCATCCCTGCCAGTGCCTCGCGGACCTGGTCACGATCAAGGAAAAGTTCGGCGAGGACTTCAAAAAGAAAAAGGTCGTTATGTCCTGGGCGTATTCAGAGCGCTTCAAGCCCGCCGGCGTTCCCCAGGCCATCCTCGCCGCCGCCGGCCTGCTCGGCATGAACCTCACCCTCGCATACCCCGAAGGCTATGACCTGCATCGGGAGTACATGGATTTCTTTGACAAGACCTCCAAAGCCTCCGGCGCCACCCTGAACATCACCCATGACCTCAACGACGCCGCCGAGGACGCCATCGTCATCTATGCAAAGAGCTGGGGCTCCTACAGCATACCCAGGGAGGAAGACCTGAAGTACCGCGAGCAGTTCAGGGATACCTGGTGCGTGAACGACCGCCACTTCGAGCTTGCCGACCCCAACGCCATCTATATGCACCCGCTGCCGGCAAACCGCAATCAGGAAGTGACCGATTCCGTTATGGACGGGCCGCATTCCGCTGTTTATGACCAGGCCGAAAACCGCCTGCATGCCCACAAAGCGATCCTGGTATCCCTGCTCTCCGATAAGATCTGATCCGGCGGCGTCAACTGGGCACTGATTTATAAGTCTTCGGGAGATGGGAAACATCATGATGAAGTCGGTAAGCATCCCCTGGGGCGGCGGCACAAAAACCTTTGAACTGCCCGCGGAGTCAATCGCATGGATCGTCAGCCCGAAAGAGATCCCCGCCGCGCCTGATGAAAAGGCGGAGATTTTGCGCGCCATGCGCGAGCCGATCGGCTGTCCGCCTATCCCCGCGCTGCTGGGCGACCCGTCGGGCAAAAGGGTCGCCATCGCCGTGGACGACAACACGAGGGTGACGCCGGTGAACCGTATCCTGCCGGTCGTCGTCGACGAGCTCAACCGCTATGGCGTCCCGGACGACCGGATCACGGTCATCATCGCCCTCGGCAGCCACAGGTATATGACGGATGACGAGATACGCACTCGCGTAGGTGAGGAGTGCTTCGCCCGCCTCAGAGTCATCAACCATGAGTACGACGACCCGGCACAGCTTCTCTACTGCGGCGAAACGAAGTTTTCCACTCCCGTGTTTATCAACAAGACCTTTGTTGAGAGCGATCTGGGGATGTGTATCGGGAATATCATCCCCCACTTTGTTGCGGGCTGGTCCGGAGGCGCCAAGAGCATCCAGCCGGGTATATGCGGGAAGGATACAACCGCATACGTGCACCTGAACAGCAGTTTGGATTGGCCGGAACGCTTCGGCAACCCTGAAAACGATATACGGCTGGACATTGAAGATATTGCCGCGAAAGCCGGGCTTAAATTCATTGTCAACACGGTCCTGAATCTGAACGAGAAAATTGTCCATGTCGTGGCCGGCGAGCCGCGCGCGGCACACCGCAAGGGAGTCGAATACGCCTGCGAGGTCTATCAGGAAAATCTGACCGTGCGGCCTGATGTCGTTATCGTCGGCTCCTATCCCGCAAACAGAGACTTATGGCAGGCGGGAAAAGCACTCGCGGCAGCCTGCATGTGCGTGCGGGAACAGGGAACGGTCGTTCTCGCCGCTCCATGCTTTGAAGGCGCGTATCCGGAACATCCGGACGTGATGGGACTTGGAACGATGCCGCCGGAGGAGATTTTCACCGGATACATAAGCGCCGGAGTCATGCGCCGCATGGCAAAAGTCATACTGGTATCGGAGGGAATCGACAGGGATACGACGGAGTATCTCGGCTACATATATGCGAGATCGCTCTCGGAAGCAATAAAAACGGCATATGAAATGGAGGGGGGAAAAGCTACCTTCGGCATACTGACCCACGGCGCGGACCTCGTCCCCAAAGTACTTGAGAAACATGTTGCAAGGGGGCTTCATGTACAATAAAAAAATGAGGGAGAAGGGATTTTTATATGAAAGCTGAGACGAAAATTAAAATTACGAAAGAGCT
>CAZVLO010000093.1:1471-4101 GCA_964628265.1 uncultured Papillibacter sp. | reverse complement strand
CCTACCCAGTAATCTCAGCGAAAAAACGTGGAACACATGGCATTATTTTGCGCTTTGGATCGGTATGAACGTTGCAGTTGCGACATATATCGTCGTGAGCAGCTATCTGCAAATTGGCCTTGCCGCATGGCAGGTGATTCTCGGCATATTTATTGGCTGCCTTGTTCTCGTTCTTCCCATGTCGATTAACGGTCATGCCGGTCAGAAATACGGCTTTCCCTCGCCTGTATATTGGCGTTCCACCTGCGGATATAAAGGCACCAGTACGACTGCGATCATCCGGGCGGCTGTTGCCGTCTTCTATTTCGGTTTTCATCTATATGTCGGGGCGGAGTGCATTAACACGGCAATCGAGATCGCCTTTCCGGCCTGGCGCGATTTCTCCGCCGGTTTTGCCATAAGTTTCGGCCTTTACTGGCTGATCACCCTATGGGTTCTTATTCGGGGCTCCAACGTTCTCAAGGCACTGGAATCCTTCACAGCCCCCTTTCTTATTTTATGGTCGATCGTTCTCATCGTTTGGGCTTATGCAAACGCCGGAAGCTGGGGCACGCTTTTTACGGCCCCTGCTACCATTTCCGGAAATGAACTCAGAACCCAGATGCTCGTCTGCGTAACAGCGACCGTCGGCTGGTGGGCAACCCTCGTACTGAACATCACCGACTTCACCCGTTATGCGAAGAACCAGAAGTCTCATATCGTCGGTTCCGCGATCGGCAATCCTGTCGGCTTCTGCGGTCTCGCACTCGTCGGTGTTCTTGTCACCTCCTGCTCCGTGATCATTTTTGGTCAGGCAATATGGGATCCCATTGAGCTTACGTCCCGCATAGACAGCCCCATCATGATCGTTGGAATGCTGATTTTCCTGGGCCTTGCTGAAATCACCACAAATACCGCGGCAAATGCCTGGGCACCCTGCATGGATATTTCCACCGTGACGGGCGGCAAGCTCTCTTTTAAGTGGGCCGTTATCATTTTCGGTGTAGTTGCCCTGATCACTCAGCCCTGGAAGCTTATGACCACTCCCTCTTTATATGTAAACGCGTTTCTTGTTTGTTCCGGTTCATTCCTGGCACCTTTAGCCGGCATCAATATCTGCAACTATATCTTTATTAAAAAGACCAGACTTGATCTGAGCGCCCTTTATGATCCCGAAGGCGAGTATGCATTCAAAAGAATGACCAAGTATAATAAACCCTTTGCGTATATCCTTTACGCCATGGCCGGCCTGCTGTTCATCCTCAGCGTCGCCGGGGGTAAGGAATACCTGGCACAGGGAAGCGCTGTGGGGCTTCCAATGAGATTCGCGTATATTGCATTGGCGCTATTCTTTGCGATCTTTGCCACCCTGCTTATAAAGTTTAAAAGCGGCGGTTACAACCCGGTAGCTTTTCTTACAATAGCAATTTCCGTCGGCTGCACCTTCATCGGCGTTTATGTACCTGCGCTGGCCTTTTTCTACAATGGCGGCTGGTTTATAGCCACTGCTGTCTCAATCACTCTTTATTACTTCCTTATGAAAGCTCTTGATCCCGACTTTAAAGTCATTCATGAAAACAACAAGCTCAATATGGAAAATATCGAGATAGTGTAAGGAGAACTGTTATGCGGGAAGTTACATTAGGGTTGATACAGCTTGAGCAGGAAATCGGCAATGTCAAGTATAACCGCGCTCATGCCATCGAGCTTATACGCCAGGCTGCAGCAAAAGGAGCCCAAATCATTGTCCTGCCGGAAACCAGCGTTACCGGTTATGCGACGATCTACGATCAGCAAGGATTTTATGATGCAGCGGAATTCATCGACGGCGATTCCGTTACAAGCCTCCGCGCACTTGCCAAAGAGCTCGGGGTCTACATTATCGCAGGTCTGGCCCTTCGCACCGACACCCCTCCTTTGATGGAAAACGCAATGGTTTTTATCGACGATAACGGAGAATTGGGAGAAATATATGATAAGAACCATCTCTTTGGCATAGAAAAAGAATACTTTTATACCGGCAATCGATTTCCCGTTTACAACACCAAATACGGCAAGGTCGGCCTGATCTGCTGTTATGATGCAAATTTCCCCGAGCCTGCAAGACTTCTCACACTCAAAGGCGCCGAAATCATCCTGCATTGCGCGACCTGGCGAAGAGAGGACGAGGACGTATGGCATCTGATGCTGCCATGCCGCGCCGCGGAAAATACTGTGTTTTTCGCAACTGCAAACACCTTTGGCCAAGCGCCTAATCGCTATACGTTTGGACGCAGCAAAGTAATCAATCCCCGTGGTATTGTTATCGCCGAAGCCGGCATGGCCGCTGAAGAAATCCTTGTCTGCACCATCAATCTTGATCAGATCTATGAATGGCGCAAGGAGATGCTGTATCTCCAGGATATCAACCCGGTTGTTTATCCTGAGCTTGATGCCGCCCTCACCGAACGCAGAAAATAGCATTTGCGGCAGGGTGCCCAGCCGCGCCGGATGTCATGGAGGGGGTGGAAAGCAGCTTCGGCATACCGACCCACAGCGCGGGTCTCGTTCCCGACACACTTGAGAAATCAGACTTTAACCGCATTCCCGGCGCAGAAGAAGAGTAAGGAGAAGGAAAAGAAGGCGAAGTGTAATATGTTCTATGGCCTTCC
>CAZVLO010000093.1:957-1438 GCA_964628265.1 uncultured Papillibacter sp. | reverse complement strand
GTTTGGCACGGCATTCGCATGGTTCGGAACTCCTGTTCTGATGGTTATCCTGTTAATCGCGATCTGGTTCATTGAAGATCAGCGTGATCTTACAGAGTGGGAAGGCGAGCCCATAAATATTGAGAAGTATATGAAAAAGAAAGGTATGGGTGACCAGTAATGCTGATACAGAAGCTCGGTTCCGTCGCCATGATCATCTTCTGGATATACTTCCTCGGTATGGTCGGCATCGGTTTCTACTGCAGAAAGTATTCCACAGGTTTTAGCGGCTTCATGGTCGGCAACCGCGATCTTGGTCCCTGGTACCTTGGATGCGCGTTTTTCTCTACATACCTGAGCTCCTCCGTCCTCATCGGCAATTGCGGCACCGCTTATTACAACGGCATGTCCTATATGTGGAATACCGTTGTGCAGGTCCTTTTTCCCCGCTATGATCATGTCCTTTGTCGGGTACTTTGCCGGCAGCCGCTTCGGCAAGCCT
>CAZVLO010000093.1:350-947 GCA_964628265.1 uncultured Papillibacter sp. | reverse complement strand
ATATGTGGAATACCGTTGTGCAGGTCCTTTTTACACCGCTTGGAATCCTGCTCCTGTTTGCGGGACTGTCACGGGCATCCAGGCAGCTCGGAGTCGTGACCGTCCCCGAATATCTGAGAAACAGATATCTGAGTAACGTTCCCGCCGGACTGCTGGCGGCGTTTATGCTTGTATTCCTGCTCCCTTACCTGGTCGGCATCGCGAAGGGCAGCGGCCTTATGATCGCCGCCGTCACCGGCTTTACCTTTGCGCAGAGCGTCTACCTCATCCTCGGCGTTACCCTGATCTATTCCCTTCTCGGCGGCTTTATGGCCGGGACGATCACCGACTTCTTCCAGTCCATTTTGATGTGTTTCGGCGCGACCTTTGTTTTCCTCGCCGCGCTGATGAAAGTCGGCGGTATCGGCAATGTCGTTTCTACTCTGACCGCCATAGACGCGCAAACCCTCGTCGGCTCTCCCGGCGCTTTGGGCTGGAACCAGCTTGTCGGCGTGACTTTCGTCTTCGGTCTTGCGCCCTGGGGCCTGCCGCAGCTTCTGCAAAAGGGTTTTGCAATGCGGGATAAGCGCGAAACCCTTTTGCAGAAGCTGCGGCAGG
>CAZVLO010000093.1:0-340 GCA_964628265.1 uncultured Papillibacter sp. | reverse complement strand
ATCGCCCGCGCGCTGTATGGCGACAGTCTGCTCGGTTCAACCGACAGCGTTTTTCCTTTCATGGTCGCTGACATGATGCCCGAATGGGCACAGGGCCTTGTTATGGCTGCGGTCGCCGCGGCGGCAATGTCCACGCTTGACGGCGTTATACTCGTCATGGGCGCCGCCGCTGCAAATGACCTCTATAAACGCTGCGTCAAACCGTCCGCATCAGACAAGACCGTCCTGCGCATCACGCAGGTTACCATGATTGTGGTATTGAGCATTATCACGCTGATCACCGTGGGAGGCGTCGGCACACAGATCACGTTCCTCGCTACCTTCTCCCACACCATGATGG
>CAZVLO010000092.1:0-10219 GCA_964628265.1 uncultured Papillibacter sp. | reverse complement strand
GATATTCTACGGCTGGGGCTTTTATTCAATGTCCGTTAATGCTGGTGCGGTACATACACAGCTTCGCCGGAGGGGCTTTTTTTGGATATTAATGCAGACGCTTCAGTTGCCGCCGGAGCTCCTGAGTATATTGTTCTCGTTTGTCAGGCCGTCCCGTTCCATCATATTCTCAAGAACGTCGATATCGGCGGAAATATCAATGGCGTCGGACCTGAACAGGTTGTCCAGCTGCTGCTCGTAGCCCGTTGCCAGCGTGTCAAGTATCCGCTCGATGTCCTGCTTGGCCGCCATGATGTTTTCGCCGTTGACGCCCTGCTTCTCCAGCGTTTCATATGAGTGAAGGAGCTTCAGGGTTGTCGGCAGGTAATAATTCATAAAGCGCCTGATCTGAGGCGCCTTTTCGGGCTTGTCCTCAACAATCCTGAATATTTTTGCGGTGAGTTCTTCAATGCGCTGGATTTTTTCGCAGATAACAGGATCGATCGTCTTTCCCCGCAGCATATGGAGTTCGTTTATAATGGCGACGTATTGATTGTTGCCGCCGACAGCCTTTTCGGTTTCTGATGCCCTGGCGGAATCGCTTTTGTGACGCGCCTTTTCCGCGGCATCCTGTGAGACAACAAAGCTGTCAAGTCCGCTGTCGATATAGGCCAGCGGGCCAAAATAGCCGCTGTCAATCATGGATTGCAGGGTTTTCCTTGTCTTTTTGGCAGAATGGCCGACAGCGCCGGAGATTTCGGTGATGGGCACCGCCTCACGGTCGCCGATGACGGCGGCATACTTATTGAACCGGCTGAACCTTCTCAAAACAGTACCGCGTCCGATAAAGGAAAACACCGCGCTGGAGTAAAACAGCGCGCTGAATACTGCCATGGTCACTGTACCGGAGATGAAACCGATGGCGGCATACGAGCCGAGTCCCAAAGTCAGAAAAACCGTTCCGGCAGCTAAAAAGACAATACCGAGAAACATCAGCAGTGCCGATAAACCCTTTCCGGACTGCTTTCCCGCGGCCTTGGCCTTATCGGTATTTTTACCGGTGTTCTTAACGTTGTAATATTGATATGCGGGCTGCGCAGGCGCAGGCTGCGCCTGCGCCTGATATTGTTGATTCTGCCTGCCTGGTTGGTTCGAAGCGGCCTGGCGAAACGGCGGAGCCGCGCCGTATTGCTGTCCTGTCTTCCCGTTCGGCGGAGCGGCCTGATAATTCCGGTATGCCTGGCGACTGGTTTGCTGGTATGTCCGGCTGGCCTCGGAACTCTTGTTTTTCGCAGAGCTGGAGAGTTTAACAAGCAACAATATAACCCCCAGCGGAAAGGCCGCAAACAGGCATATCAATACAATCAGCCAGGACAAAGCGTCGCCCGATGGTTGCGTGTTATTGTTATTGCGGTTGTTCGTTGTCACGTTCCTCGTCACGTTCCTCTGCATAAAAATGACAGGCCTGCTATTATTTTAGTATAACAAAAACACAGCTGAAATAAAAGTACAAACAGGCCCCTCATTTATGCCGGTGTAAATAAGGGGCCGTCGCTATATGCTATGAAAGTAGTTATAGGAATCTTCAGCGTCTTTTCGGATTTGTTCCTTCAGCTCCTCGACACTGTTGAACTTTATTTCGGGGCGCATACGTTTATAAATTCAATGCGCACCATTTTTCCGTAGAGATTCCCGGTAAAGTCCAGAATATATGTCTCCGCCGTGACTTGATCGGAATTATTGACCGTCGGCCTGATGCCGACGTTTGTGACGCCGATATACTCGCTGCCGTTATCCAGATAGACCCGCGTGGCATAAACGCCGTATGCCGGAATAAGCACACCCTCCTGAAAACACATATTGATGGTCGGCGTGCCCAGGGTACGGCCCAGCCGGTAGCCGTAGCGCACAACATCTGTGAGCACGTGCGGGTGTCCCAGAAATTCGCCGGCCTGCTCCATATCACCCTCGGAGATTAACTTTCTGATATATGTCGAGCTGCTTGTTATACCCTTATACCTGACCTCCGCGATGATATCGCACTCAAGGCCCAGTTCCCGGCTCTTTTCCTTTAATCGCTCGACGTTGCCCTCTCCCTTGTAGCCAAATCGAAAATCGTGGCCGGCAATCAGGTAGGCGGCATCGAATTCAGTGGATAAGCGCTCAACAAATTCCGTCCAGGGCATACGCATAAGCTCGTTGTCAAAGTGCAGGATGATGACGTTCTGAATGCCGAACAGCCGGTGAATCAGTCCGGCCCTGTCCTGAATTGAATTGATCAGCTGTACGGGGGAGCCGGTAACAAGACTCATCGGATGCCTGTCGAATGTTATGACGGAAGGCAGATAATTTCTTTCCTGCGATATCTTCAGTGTTCTTTCCATCAGCGCTGAATGTCCGATGTGCAGCCCGTCGAAAAATCCCAGGGCTATCACTCGTTTTATATCTGTCATTTCGCTGTTCCTTTCGCCGGAGCAATATTGAGGATTATACGTCGAAAAAGCTTTTGACGGTGCGCATCCGGCCGCCGCAGGCCTGTCCGAGCATAAGAAAAGCGTGGTCGCCGTCGTAAACCCTGTAGAGGCCGTCATCCAAATCCACAGCGAAATCCGCCCCGTTCAGACACTTTTCTTTTTGACAGGTGTCAATATAAACAGGCGGGCAGTCACAAAACAGGCTGTCCACCGGACGTGCCAGCGCACCGATACGTCCGGCTGCCGCAGCAGCTTCAACGTCGGAGATCGGTACGGCATCAGCCTCCGTAAAAACGCCGGCTCTCGTCCGCCTGAGGGACGACATTGTTCCGCCGCAGCCCAAAAAGCCGCCGAGGTCATGGCACAGCGTGCGGACATACGTGCCCTTGGAACAGGCAATCCTCAGCAGATAATCGTTTTCATGACGGCCGAGAACCTCAATGGCATCGACAATGATCTGCCGGGGCTTTCTCTCCGCTTCGATACCGCGTCGGGCCAGCTCATAAAGCTTCTTGCCGCCGATTTTCACAGCCGAATACATCGGCGGCAGCTGTTCCTGAACGCCGGTAAATTTCAAGGCGGCCTGTTTCACATCCGCCATTGATGCCGTCACGTCTGATGTATGCAGAACAGTGCCTGTTATATCCTGTGTATCCGTAACGAGGCCAAGGCGGAGGCCGGCGATGTATTCCTTGTCAAAGGATTCGCAGAACTGGACGGCGCGGGTGGCGCGCCCGAAAAAAACAGGCAGCACGCCTGTCGCCATCGGGTCCAGCGTGCCGCCGTGGCCGACGCGCTTTTCCTTCAGAACACCGCGCAGCTTTGCCACTACGTCGTGGGATGTCCACCCGGCGGGTTTATCGATAATGATGATTCCATTCATAGCGCTATCTGTCTGCCGTCAAAGGGAAGATGCCGCCCAGCGCGTCCAGAAGCTGTCTTTTCAGCTCGTCGACGGCCGCGTTTGATGTAAAGCCCGATGCCATCGCATGGCCGCCGCCGCCGAAACGGGAGGCCAGCGCGTTGGCGTCAACGAGAGCCGAGGTCCGTATGGAGACCTTGCAGTCCTCGGGGCCGGTCAGCTCCCGGATGGTGATGCCGACAACGACGCCCTCAATGGAGTTTGATATGGCGGCCACATCATCCATCTCGTTTTCACCGGCTCCGGTCCTGGCCAACATCTCCCGGGTGATTGACGCGATGGCAACGGCGCCGCCGAAGTGAAACTCCATGCCCGATATGATCATCGCCTCAATCTGAATACGGCTTTTTGCCTTTGTTCTGAAAATAGCCTTGTTGATCTCCCCGATGGGCGCGCCCGCGTCCACAAGATTGGAAGCGACCCGGAGCGCGTTGGCCGTCGTATTGGAATAAGCGAAACAGCCTGTATCCGTGGACACAGCCACGTACAGTGCGGCGGCCGCCTCCGGGGAAACATTGCCGTTCAGCGACAGCAGTATCTCATAGATAATCTCACCGCAGGTGGCCTTGCCGGCATCCACACAAAGGAACCCGGCATAACCCGTGTTGGACGGGTGGTGGTCGATGCACAGGGCGACGTTATCCGTATATTTTTCCCCGTTTACGGGGAAAAGGTCCGGCGACGCCGTATCCACCGTGATGACATGAGAGGGTTGATAATCCTCCGGTGCCCGGTACTTTTGAATATATTTATCGTAGCGCTCGGTCGTTTCGGGGTTATACAGGACATAAGCGGTCTTTCCGGCCTCATTGAGGCCGTCGGCGAGACCGGCCGCCGAGCCCAGCGTATCCCCGTCGGGCCGCCGGTGGGTCAGTATAAGGAAATTATCGCGCGCTTTCAGCCATAGTGCCGTTTCCTTACTATTCATCGGCACCCTCATCTTCCTCTTTGCCCGCCGGAATATCAAGCCCGCTCAGTATTTTGTTGATTTTTGCGCCGTGCTCAATGGACTTGTCCAGCTCAAATATCAGCTCCGGCGTATAGCGCAGATTAAGGGTATTCCCCAGCTCCCGTCTGAGATAGCCGGCCGCCGATTTCAGGCCCTTCATCAGTTCCTTTTCCGACTGGAGCCCCATCACGCTCAGGTAAACCTTGCTGTAGCGCAGATCACCCGTCGTATCAACGGCCGTGACGCTCAGCATACCCTGATTGACCCGCGGGTCCTTGACGTTTCGGATGAGCGTTGCCAATACCCGCTGAATGTCCTCATTTGTCCTGTTGTGTTTAATAGATGACATCATATTCTCCAGTGTGGAGCTTGAAGTGCGGAGAGTGGAGTTAACGACGCACTCCACTCTTCACTCTCCACACACCAAACTAAACTTTAATCTGTTCCATGGTGAAGGCCTCGATGATATCGCCCTCTTTGACATCGTTGAACTTTTCGATGGAAATGCCGCATTCGTAGTTTGTGGCGACTTCCTTCACGTCGTCCTTGAACCGGCGCAGGGAAGCCAGCTCACCCTCATGAACCACGATGCCGTCGCGCACGACGCGCACCGAGCAGTTCCGGACGATTTTGCCGTCCGTCACGTAGCTGCCGCAGATGGTGCCGATGCTCGACGCCTTAAAGATCTGGCGCACCTCGGCGTGACCCAGCACGACCTCCTTGTATTTCGGGGCCAGCATGCCCTTCATGGCCGCCTCCACCTCGTTGATGGCCTCGTAGATGACGCGGTACATGCGGATATCCACGTTGCTGCGTATGGCGCTGTCGCGGGCGGCGTTGTCCGGCCGGACGTTGAAGCCCACGATGATCGCACCGCTGGTGGCCGCCAGCATGACGTCCGACTCGTTTATGGCGCCCACGCCGGAATGGATGACGCGGACCCGGACCTCCTCGTTGGTAAGCTTCTCCAGAGAAGCCTTGAGCGCTTCCGCCGAGCCCTGCACGTCCGCCTTGACGATGATATTCAGGTTCTTCAGCTCGCCCTGCTGGATTCGTGAGAACAGATCCTCCAGCGTGACCTTCACGTCCACGGCGCTCTGATTCTTCTTCTCTTCCTTCCGCTGCTCCACCAGAGCTCTCGCCATGCGCTCATCAGCCACGGCATTGAAGTTATCGCCCGCCTCGGGAACTTCCGACATGCCGGTGATTTCCACGGGCACAGACGGACCGGCCTCCTGCACCCGGACGCCCTTGTCGTTTGTCATGACGCGGACATGGCCCACAGCCGTGCCGGCGATGATGATATCGTTTTGCTTCAGCGTGCCGTTTTGCACCAGCACGGTCATGATCGGGCCGCGGCTCTTGTCAAGCCGCGCCTCGATGACGGTACCCCTGGCGGGGCGGTTGGGATTTGCCTTCAGCTCACCCATTTCAGCCGTCAGCACGACCATTTCCAGCAGCCGGTCGACGCCTTCGCCGGTCTTGGCGGAAATCGGGACGATGATCGTATCGCCGCCCCACTCCTCGCTGACGAGCTCGTATTCCGTAAGCTTCTGCGTTATTTTGTCCGGATTGGCGCCGGTGACATCCATTTTATTTATGGCCACGATAATCGGTATCCCCGCCGCCTTCGCGTGGTTGATGGACTCTATCGTCTGCGGCATGATACCGTCGTCGGCGGCGACGACCAGGATGGCGATATCCGTGACCATGGCGCCCCGGGCGCGCATTGATGTAAACGCCTCGTGACCCGGTGTGTCCAGAAAGGTGATGGGGCTGCCGTTAATCTCAACGCTGTACGCGCCGATGTGCTGGGTGATGCCCCCGGCCTCGCCCTTGGCGACGTTCGCCTCGCGGATTTTATCAAGCAGCGATGTCTTGCCGTGGTCCACGTGGCCCATGACGACGACGACGGGTGCTCTCGGGCGGAGATCCTCTTCGTTGTCGGCGCTGTCGTCAATAAGGCGGTCCTCAATGGTGACGACGACCTCGTGCTCGACCTTGCAGCCCAGCTCGATGGCTACCAGGGCCGCTGTATCGTAATCGATGATATCCGAAACCGAGGCCATGACGCCGAGCTTTATGAGCCGCTTGACGACCTCCGCGCCTGTTTTTTTCATTCGGGAGGCCAGCTCGCCCACGCCGATTTCATCAGGGATGGAGACCTTGAGCTGCGCTTTCTTGGCCACCTCAAACTGCAGGCGCTGCATTCTCTCCCGCTCCTCCTGCCGGCGCTTTGCGCCCTGGGCCATCGTCTGGCCGCGGTTCGGGCTTCTTTTCGTGAATTTCTCCTTGCCGCGCTTCATTTGCTCCGCGCGCTCGGGAACGAGATTTTCCAAACGCTCGTCGTATTTATCGATATTGATCGTCGCGCCGGAGGTGTCCACGACCCGCGTCTTGCGCTGCTGGTGGGGGACAAAGGGCTTGTCGGGCTTTTTGACGGGCTGCTGCTCCTGCTTTTGAGCCTGAGCCGGCGCAGCTGCCTGTGCCTGTGTCTGTGTTGCCGCTGCTGTCTTACCCGTCTGCTTCTGACCTGTGGCGGGTTTCGCGCCGTCGGCCGGCTTGGCAGGCTTCTTATCCGCTGCGGGCGCTTCCGCTGCGGCGGAGGGGGGCTCCACGGCGTAGACCTCCTCAATACTGGTGATCTGATTTTTCTGCGTCAGATACTCAAAGATCAGATCCAGCTCATCCAGCTCCAGGACCTGCATATGGTTTTTCGGCGCGGCTGAATAGTCGGCCAGTATTTCACTGATGGCCTTCGTGGGGAGCTTGAAGTCCTTTGCGACTTCATGGACCCTGTATTTAAACATCATACTCATTGTGTTGTCCTCCTCTTACCGGTTCGTTTGTTCCTCTTGTGCGCCAGGGTTTCTTTTCGCCGCTGGTGCACGCGCTCGGCCTTCACAGCCAGACGACCGGCCGCCTCGCCGTACTGCTCCGGGTCTGCTGATGCCAGCATTGATACGTATTTCGCCGCTATGCCGGCATCCAGTATCGTCAGCATTCCCGGTGACCCTCTGCCGACGATTAAACTGAGCTCCTCTTTTGTGGACGGCAGCACAAGGTGGATTGAACCGCAAGCCTCTGCGTAACCGCGCGCCCTCCTCTTTGAACCTTCCGACGCGTCTGACGCCGAAAGGATGACTCTTGCCTTCCTCGAGCGGGCGGCCTGGCCGACGGATTCATCGCCGATTTCCAGCAAACCTGCCTTTTTCGCGATGCCCAGCAGTTTATTGTCCATGATATTCCTCCATCTGACCCTGCAGGGCGGCAATGACCTCCTCGGGTATTGCCGTTTCCAGCGACCGCTCCAGCGCCCTTGACTTGATTGCCCTTTTCAGGCAGTCGGCGCTTTTGCACACATAAGCGCCGCGTCCGGCGCTCTTCCCCTTAAAGTCCAGCGAAACCGAGCCCTCCGGCGACCTGACGACCCGGATAAGCTCCCGCTTCGGCTTCATCTCACGGCAGCCCAAACACTGCCGCATCGGTATTTTTTTCTGCATGTCAGGCTGCCTCCTTATATTAAATGATATCTCTGCGTCCCCTGCGGTATTGGGCGGATATGGAATCCGCCCCTACACAACAACCGGACAAAAGTGTAGTGCGAAGAGCTCTGCTCTTGTCGCCCCCCTAAGCCTTCCCCTGGGGGAAGGTGGCGCGAGACTTTTCAAAGTCTCGTGACGGATGAGGGTTCTTCGTATGAGGGAGGTGCCTCCGAAGGAGGCGGAGGGAGTTACCCCTGGCTCTCCGGCTTAATATCTATTTTATAACCGGTAAGTCTGGCCGCCAGGCGGACATTCTGCCCCTCCTTGCCGATGGCCAGCGACAGCTGGTTGTCGGGTACCACGACGCGACAGCTCTTGCCCTCGTCCAGTACGGTCACGCTGATTACCTCCGACGGCGCCAGCGCCGACGCGATGTACTCCTCCACGACGTCGCTGTATTTCACGATATCGATCTTCTCCCCGTTGAGCTCATCCACGATGGCAGATACTCTGCTGCCCTTGGGACCCACGCAGGCGCCGATGGGGTCCACCTCCGGGTCCGTGGACATGACGGCGAGCTTTGTCCTGCTGCCCGCTTCACGGGCGATGCTCTTAATTTCAACGATGCCGTCGAAAATTTCCGGCACCTCCAGCTCAAACAGACGCTTCACAAGACCCGGATGCGTCCGGGAAATGAGAATCTGCGGGCCGCGGGAGGACTTTCTGACCTCCACCACATAGACCTTGATCCTGTCGCCCTCCCGGAGCGTCTCCGTGGGGATGCGCTCGCTTGCGGCCAGCATGGCCTCGGTGAACTCCGAGTTGGAGCTGATCTGTATGGAGACGCTGCCGGTTCGCGGCTCAATGCGGTTGACGATGCCCGAGAGGATCTCATGCTCCTTCGAGGTGAACTCGTCGTACACGATGCCGCGCTCGGCCTCACGGATGCCCTGGATAATCACCTGCTTGGCGGCCATGCGCCCGAATTTTTTCGCGTCCACCGTCTCGGTGATGATGTCGCCCACCTCGGCGCTGGGGTGGTCTTTTCTCGCCTGCTCCAGCGACAGCTCCGTATTCGGGTCCTCTACGGGGTTCGCCACTGTTTTCTGCAGGTACATATGGACGGTCTGCGCCTGCGGGTCCAATACGACGCGGGCGCATTCCTGGCTGGCTGGGGCGTCCTTTTTCAGCGCCGCCAGCAGCGCCTGCTCTATTTTTTCGAGCATATAGGACTGTGGGATGCCCTTTTCCTTTTCAATATCTGCGATCGCTGAGAAAAATTCAGCATTCATTGCTGTGTTCCTCCAATTATATACTTAGCCTATGCGAAGGCGGACGTTGGCGATTTCTGTTTTCGCGAATTGATACGGTGTACCGCTGACGCTGATTTCCACGGAATGCTCGTCGGCCGCCGTCAGCTTTCCGATATATTCCTTGCGCCCGTCCTTTGCCTTGTACAGCTTGACCTCCACCAGATGACCCAAAAATTTCTGAAAGTCGGACGGCCGCTTCAGCGCGCGTTCTGCGCCCGCCGATGATACCTCAAACGTATAGCTGTCAGGTATCGGGTCCTTTTCGTCGAGAATCGGGTCCAGCGCGCGGCTGACTGCCTCGCAGTGCTCAAGGGATACGCCGCCCTCACGGTCGATATAAACCCTGAGGACCCATCCGCCCGCTTCCTTTATATATTCCACGTCCCAAAGCTCGCAGCCCTGCTCTTTGACAATCGGCTCCGCCAGCTCCGCGACAATATCCGTAATTTTTTTCATATATCCTCCATGTCATTTTCGTTTCCCGTGCCGTTCCGCCCATCCAAGGCTCCTTTTGAAAGGAGCTGTCACCCGCGGGTGACTGAGGATTGTTTCCCGCCGCCCCAAGCCTTCCCCGGGGGGAAGGTGGCACGAGACTTTTTCAAAGTCTCGGGACGGATGAGGGTTCTTCGTATGAGGGAGGCCCCTCTTCAGGTGGTGGAGGGATTCGTCTCCCTATACCATATTTTATCAATCACGATATTTACAAGAAAAAGAGTGGGAAAACCCCACTCAAGTCAAATCCTGCATGTCTAGCATAGGAATTATATCACTCCGCTCGTAGAATTGCAAGTGTTTTTCGCTATTTAGTTTGCCGCGCGAATAAATAATTATTAATAATGTAAAAACACCGCCGCCCCCAAGCCTTCCCCTGGGGGAAGGTGGCACGAGACTATATTAAAGTCTCGTGACGGATGAGGGTTCCACGGCGGAGGGAGGTCCCCTGTAGGGCGGATTCCATATCCGCCCACCCGCAAATATCCACACATCCCCCGCCACCCCCCCAGCCTCCCTCTTGAGGGAGCTATCTCCCCCGGCCAAAAATCTGGACTTGTCAAGAAAAGTGCAGTTTGAAAACACCCAAAATTGATTTTATTCGG
>CAZVLO010000091.1:0-10337 GCA_964628265.1 uncultured Papillibacter sp. | reverse complement strand
GACGTATTACGGAGATGAGGACAGCATGAGCCGCAAGGTGCAATCCTACGTTTTTACTGTCGAGAAGATAAACGGCAGGCTGATGGGCGTAGCCGAGTGTCAGATCAGAGGTGAGTTGACAGAGAAGGAACTCGGTTGGCTCAAGGAAAATATATCCGGTCAGGCGTCCGATGGTTTCGGTGAAGGGCTGGAACAGCGCCCGATCCAAACGGAAGATGGCGAGATCTACGTCAGCCTCTGGAGCAGTGATAAGCGATGGAACATCATGACGCAGGACGAGTTGGCGCAGAGCCAGCGGATGGGAGGTATGACACTTGAATAATAACAAAAAAAACATGACTCTGCCTCAGAAATGCTATGCCGTCCTCCCGTATGAAGACAGGCTGGTCATCATTACTCAGGGTAAGCCCGGCTATACAAGATCGCCTTTGGACCGCGGTGACAAGCATCAAAACCGAACTATTGCGGATGAGAAAAACACGGAGCTTGGCGGCGTGACGCCGGAGCAGGAAAAAACCATGATCAAGGGTGCCATATTCGGCTGGGAGTTTGGAAGCCTGTCGAACCGGGAACCCGAACTGACAGAATCAATCATGGAGCTGGAAATCAGCCGACCGGGTTCATTTGGGGCGGAAACCTCCGCCACGCTTTCGCTCCCCGCCACTCCGTATGAAATTCTGGACGCGCTGGACAAGGCGCGCGTGATCGATGACCGCGTCATTTATTCCATTGAAATCACCGATTGCAAGCTGGACTATCTGCCGCAGTTTATCCCGCAGGGCTCCAATCTCTATGAGCTGAATAACCTGGCCGCGCAACTGGCGCGCATGAGCGAATGGGAGCTGGATTGCTTCACGGGGCTGACTATGATGGATACCATTCACACAGATTACGCTCCCATCGCGGTGGAACGACTCATTAACATGACCCACAGTCTGGAATCTTGCCAGATTGCCTATGAAGCGCATGACGATGAGTCCCTTGGAAGATTTTATGCAGATAACGGCTTCGTCCCCGATCTGGAGGGATTGCCGGAAAACGTCTTCGCATGGCTGGACTACGGCAAGATCGGCAAGGAAATGCATGACAGCGAGGGTGGCGTCTTTACCCCCAATGGCTATGTGGTGCAGAACGGTGAAATCGCGCAGGTGTACCACAACGGCGACGCGATCCCTACGGCGAAACCGGATTATACTGTGCTTCTTAAAGTGACCAAGGGACGCTTCGATGATCCTGAATACGACAATGATTTGATTAGCTTCCTAAAGCTGCCCTGCGACAGAAAAACAATCGATCAGGCAGTGGCAGAGGTTGAAGCGGCGACGAAAGAAGAATGTGCGTTTGTTACTGTCGACTGCGTCATTCCTGGATTGACAGAAAAGATCACTGATGTGCTGGAGGACGTTAATTTAGAGTTGGTTGGCGAGCTGGCGATACAGCTTCGGAAGCTTGATGAATCGGGCGGCATTCCCACCATAAAGGCCATGCTGGAGTCAGCGCCCAAAAATATCTCTCTGGATGACGCGCTCGACCTTGCCTATCAAGCCGGTGAGTTCCGGCTTCTGCGGGAGGTTGGCTCTCCAGCAGACTACGCGAAAGCGGAGATTGCCAAATGCGATATCCCCCTAAAGGAAGAACTGCTCCAGAGCCAGAATCTCTACCGTTACGGCGAGAAGCTCATGGAGATGAACCATGCGGTCGGCACCGATTACGGTATCCTTTACTCCCCTGAGGGCCGGACCGTGGAACAGTGCCTCGTCCGTCCCGGTCAGCACATGCAGATGGGAGGACAGTCATGAGCAGCGAAGATATGCAGGCCGCCTATATTGAGCGAGTAAACACGCTCCTTGAAACGGTGGATTTTTCCCGCCTGGACCGATCCTGTAATTCAAAAAACAGCACATACGCCTGCGATATCTTGAAACAGATGCACGAACTGTTCACAGAGGTCTATCAAACGGATAGCCTCGATTATGAATATGAGTTTGTGGATGTGCCGGCGGTCATCCGGGGCCGCAATACAGGACACCTCTGCCTCGGCTTGGTGACCCTCGACCTCCAGTCCTCCGGCGAGCATTATGGTTCATGGTTCTTTACGTCGAGAGGTGTCATTGACGACGGCTCCGAGGAAATGCGGCCCGAGGACGCGCTGTATCTCAGAGACATCTACTCCCCCTACGATTACTGGTACAGCGTGTATATCCAGCGGGATCACCATGTGGACTTCGACCACGTTCCCGAAAAGGTAGCGGATATGCTGGATGCCTGCTATCCCGAGCAGCAGAAGCAAAAACAGGCCCTTGAACAAACAGGGCCGGAAATGAGGTGATTGAGATGAAAAATTATCCTTATCCCTACCCGTGGAAGGAACTGCCCGGTACACCGGAGGAAAAGCGGTTTCTTACCGCGCGATTTGAAACGATGTCCGTGAGGGAACGCAATCTTCTGGAGGGAGCCTCCCGGCTCCAATCCATTGAAAACGCCGCCGACATGATCAATCTCACGGAACAGCTCCACTGCTTTTTCTATTATCACGGTGCGACGAACGAAGGAAAGCTCGGCAGATATTTCGCCGAATACCGGGAAAAGGTATCTCCCGATCAAATGTCTTTTCTGAATTTGGAGCATTGGGGGCGCGACCTGCGGGAACAGCATGGCGGCGTCTTTGTAACGGGCGGCTTTGTGGAACAAATTTCTCCCTGCAGCCAGGTCTATAACGGAAAAAACCTTGAAAGGCTGTCGGGCGGTGAGGCCGCTGTACTGTTGAAGCTGGCATCGAGGCAACGTCCTGACGGCATCTGGCTAACACTTCCCGACTACGAAATAAACACGGGAGAGCCGGATGAGATGGTAATTGCCATGGACGAGCTTGGCATTACGAAATGGGATCAGGCGGTGATACTGGAAGCCAAATGCTGCCTCGATAATATCTCCGATCTCTCCGATCAGTACGAGTCTCTCGAACAGCTTATCCGCGACGGCAATAACCTCGGCTATGTTCTGGAGGAACGGGGCCAGGGCATGCCCTGCTTCGAGGAACGATTCAAAGCAGCAATGGAGCTGGAGGGCTGCACCCGGCTGAACCACGCGCTGGATATTTCCCAAAACCTTGGCTGCTATGAGTTTATCCCCGAAACGGCTAAATGGGAACAATATGGCCGCTACCTGGCGGATAAGAACGGGATGGCAAATCAAAACAGCGCGGCAAGCAGATATTTTGATTATTCCGCATACTGTGCGATTGAGGTTGACCGGCTGGGCCTGCAAGCGTGCTCTCAGGGCTTTATCGCCAGAAACGACCGGGAATTCCTCTATGAATTCAGCACCCCTCCCCGGCAGGGCCCGGAACTGACAATGTAATTCGTCGATATTAATGATAGCTATTGCCGGCAAGGTGTGGCATTGTAGTGTAAATGACTGGAGGTGAGGCAAATGGACGAAAAAACCAAGGAACTGCTGGAACAGGGCTTCGTGGAACGGTCACAGATCGCTTTTTCGCGGATGCGTGAAGCCGTTCCCCGGTTTGACGGGTTGGTGAATGAACTGGTGTCCCTAAGTGAGGAAGTGGAACACTGCGCCGGGATTTCGGAAGAAGCCAGAGAGCAGGTGCGGCAGTTTTTATCCCGATCCAGCGAGGTCGACGCCGAATTTCAAAAGTATCTCTACATTCAGGGTGCCAGAGACTGCGTGGAAATGCTGCGCGTGCTTGGCGTAATCCGATAGCACGGGCAAAAGCGCCCGTGCTTTTTTAGACTCAATATAAACAGGGCCGTTTTCCCGAGGGATAAGCGGCCCTGTTTTTTTTCGCCCCTTTTTCGGGAAAGCGCCCGAGAAAGGAGGTGGTTTCATGCCGGACAAACAGATCGCGGATTACCTGCGGGACTATTGCAAAGGCGAAAGCCGGGCCGTCACCAGCCGGGAGCTGGGAACCGTTTTCGGCATCCGAGGCAGTGAGCTGCGCGGAATCGTAAACCGTCTGCGCTGTGGCGGCGTCCCAATTTGCAGCTCCGAGTTCGGCTATTTTTACGCTGGAAACGATCAGGAGTTGAGCAGGACCATCCGGCAGCTAACCAGCCGCATCAAAAAGATCGCCGCGGCGAGACGCGGCCTCATCAGTGCGCAAACCCTTCATACCGACGAACGACAGACCAGCTTGCCACTGGAGGGGGGTGATTCCTCTTGAACAGCTTTATGTCCTGGATCGGCGGCAAAATGGCGCTGCGTGACATGATCGTATCGCTGTTCCCCTTGTATTACGAACGGTACATTGAGGTATTCGGCGGCGGCGGCTGGGTAATATTTCACAAAAACCCCGGCAACGACTTTGAAGTCTACAACGACTTTAATGAGCTGCTGGTAAACCTGTATCGCTGCGTTCGGGATAAGCCGGATGAACTGATCCGAGAATTGCGCTATGTCCTCAACGCCCGCGCAGATTTCAACAAAGTGCGGCACATTCTTGACTGTGGCAGCCCCGCATCAGATGTGCAGAGAGCAGCGTGGTTTTACCAGCTCATTCGTTACAGCTATGCCTCGGGGCTGACCAGCTATGGCAGCCAGCCACACGATATGTGGTCAAATTTTCCCCTGATCGAGCAGGCCCACCGGCGCCTTGCAAAAGTGGTCATTGAGAATAAGGACTTCGAGAAGCTGATCCGGCAGTACGACCGCCCGGTCAGCTTCTTTTATTGCGACCCGCCCTACTTTGAAACCGAGGGGTACTACAAAAATGTAGGCGAGAACGGCTTCCAGCGTGAGGATCATATCCGCCTGCGCGATGCCTTGATGAACATGGAAGGAAAATTCCTGCTGTCGTATAACGACAGTGACATCATCCGAAAGTTGTATAGCGCGCCGGGAATTTACATTATACCCGTAACCCGTCTCAACAACATCAAGCAGCGGTACGCAAACGGCGCGCAGTTCCCCGAGATACTCATCGCCAATTACGATCCATGGGAGCGCAGCCGTGCGGAGCCGCAGCAATTAAATCTGTTTCAGATCGGAGGACTGGAGGACTGACAATCCCTTGCGCGCAAACACTGCCCCATGATGGGGCAAATATTTTTTAAGGAGGATCACCTCATGAAAAAGGAAAAAACCAATCCCGATATCCTGCTCCCCGCGTCGGCCTGCGAGGTGTGCGGCTTCACCGGCGAAGAAAAGCTGGAGCTCCACGCGGCCGAGGATACCCTTGTGATCGTAAAGACGAAAATGACCGCGATGGAGCTGGTGCATGTCATTGAGACGCTCAGCGAAATTGCCTCCGCTCTGACCGTTCACCTGGCCCATGCCTGCGGCTCCTGCAATAACTGCGGCGACAACCCAGACATCTGCGGAAGCTGCGCGGCAAAGCAGAACGAAAAGGCCAAAAGCACCGAGGGCGGCCCCGTGGAATGGGTGAAGAACTGCGAGCTCTGCCAGAGTCTTCTGGAGTCAGGCGGGGAAATTAATGTACCCGATTATCTTCTGGAGGAAGCCGGCATCGCCAAAGACGCCAAGCTTACGGCATACGCAGATGAGGACAGCGGTGAAATCACGGTGACCGAGGCCGATAACGAGTACGACATCAGCGACGTCCCGCCCGGCATTCGCGCAGTGCTGGCACTGAGCGGCGTCTGCCTGATGGAACTGGATGAGCTGATCATGCTGGAGGAAACCGTCTATGGCAACGACTGATTTTCCGTATGTCTACCCCTATTCCAGCGAGGAAGCGCGGCGCTTGAACCAGATTCCCATGTGGCGGGAAAGCTTCAGGGCCAATATTGCCTGCAAAAACGCCATCGAGCAGGCTGTTCGCCGGGACTTCGACGGGATGCATCTCAAGGCGGATTGCGCCGAGAGCGTCATCGCGGAATACGGCCATCGGCGCGTGTCGTGGGTGCTGGCAAACACCGTACAGCAGAAAGATTGGGATGGGCGCTTCTCTCGCGAGAACAAGGAGTGGGCCAAGGGGACCTATATCCCGCCCGATAAGCACGACCGTAATCTGGAGTATGTGGTGGAGAGCCATCCCGCCGTGCTGGACGGCTTTGTCAATCAATACCGCAAAGCATATCAGGCCCTCGGACTGTTCTATCATACCCACTGTGAGCCGGACACCAACAATCTGGATTTCACTGAAAAGGTGCTGGTCATGTCAACGGACAGTTTGAAAGAGAGCTGCTGGAACCAGCGGGACCAGCTCTGGCTGGCGACCGGAGGCTTCGGATGCCGCGCGAATAGCTCGGGCCGCGCGGTGTTTGCCACCTGCCTGAGCGACGGTGAGGAAAGCCGCTTCAATCGCACGGATTTCGTGGGAGTCCTCAAGGAAGATCTCCTACCCGATTGGGCGCGGGAAAAGCTGATGGAGATAAAGGAACAGCGCCCGTCCAATGGCGGGACTCCCGGAATGGGAGGGATAGAAATGAAGTAAGGAGGGATTAAAATGCCGGGCATCACCCTGCAAAACGGCCTGATTTCCTATTATGGAAACCCTGCCGGGTACACAGAAAAGAACAAAGCCGTGGTAGACCGGATCTTCCAGAGCAACGAGCTGTCCGTATGGCTGCAGGCCCGCGGCCTCGCGGCCGAATGGACGGACGGTGTGATGGAACGGCTGATTGCGGGAGAACGGCCGGGCGCCGAAACCGCCTCGCCGCTCAAAAACGTCCGCATCTGGCAGCTTCGCCCGGAGGTTGACGTGCGGATGAAATTCATCAGCTACGCAGACATGGCGCGGCAATTTGGTGAGCCTTGCCCGGAGAATTACCATATCGCCTACGACGGCCAGCTCGACACCAACGATCTGGAAGCCATCTACGACCGATTTGACGGCCATCCGCCCGCCGGATTTTCCGGTCAGGCGCTGGCAATGTCGGACGTGGTCGAGCTCTACGACGGGAACGGCGGCGATTTTTATTACACTGACCGCCGCGGCTTCCAGAAGATTGACTTTTCCCCGCGGGAGCAGACCCAGGACATGAAGATGACTATGTGAGCAGCGGCGGGCCGGGCGCCCGCCGCAACTTTTTGAAAGGAGCAATCACCATGACAAAGAATGTAAAGGAAGCCCCTCCCAAGTACGATGTGAAAATCCACTCCATCCACCCGGAGGGTACCATGCGTGCCAACGCGTCGGTCAACATTAACGGCGATTTCGCCGTCCGCGGCGTCAAGATCATGGAGGGCGCCAAGGGCCTGTTTGTTTCCATGCCCAGCTACAAGGCGGGCAACGGCGAATACCGCGACATCTGCTTCCCCTGCACCAAGGAGGCCAAGGCCGAATTCGACAGCGCCGTGATCTCCGCATACCAGCAGACGCTGGCCCAGGGGCAGAACACGGCAAAGCAACAGGAAGCCGCGGGTCAGAAGCAGAGTCAGGGACAAGCCATGGGCGGGATGTAAGGAGGAAACGCCGATGAAAAGGAAAATGAAAAGATGCCTGAGTATCCTGCTCACGCTCTGCCTGATGCTATCCATCTGCATGGGCGGCGCTTACGCCGCAAGCGGGACATTTCCCGACGCGGCAGGACATTGGGCAGAGGATATCATCAACACTCTCGCTGGAAAAGGCGTGATTGCCGGTTATCCGGATGGGACGGTAGGCCCGGATAATGTTATATCACGGGGAGAGTTCGCCGCCCTGCTCGTCCGTTATATGGAGATCGACACAACGAACTCGGAAAAAGAAACGCCGACTTTCTCCGACATCGACGAACACTGGTCGGAAAAAAATATTGAAGCCCTCGTGGATATCGGGATCATCGACCCCGACGACTATGACGGCAGCTTCCAGCCTGACGAAGCTATTACCAGGATTGAGATCATCCGCATGATGGTGCGCTCCATCGGCAAGGGGGACACTGCGGAAGCCTATACGGGAAGCAGCGGCTTTGCCGACGACAGCGAGCTTTCCGGTACCGACAAGGGCTATGTTTATTACGCCAATTATTACGGTCTCGTGACAGGTTATACAGACAACACTATCCGTCCCAACGGAGAGAGTACCCGCGCGGAGGCGTTTGCCTTGCTTGTACGTCAGGATGACGCGCTGGAAAAAATCGCTGAGGAAGCCAAGGCCGATGACAGCGATTCCAGTTCTGGCGGCAGTTCGGGTGGTTCCGTGAGCTATCCCAAAGCACAGGTATCCTTCGAGCTGCCGACCACGGCGCATACCGACACAGCGGTTACTGTTGCTACCACGACGAAATACGCTAAATCCATCACATGGTCGCTCACAAGGGCGACCGTGGACGATGGGCAGGAGTCCTTGTCTCTCACGGATGCCACCAGCGGCTCCCTGACCGACAGCGGCGGAACCATCAGCTTTCTTTCCAGCGGCAGCTATACGCTGACCGCGACGGCAGTCAACAGCGTGGGACGGGAAACCGTCTATACGCAGACGGTCACGGTCTATCCCGTGATCGATGTGAGCTTCGACCTGCCGGAAACCACCCACACCGATAAAACGGTGACCATCGCCGAATCAGCCGAGCTCTGTGACCTGAGCATAACGTGGTCGCTCACAAAGGACGGCGCCGCGGCCGAGCTGGATACCGCATTAAACGGCAGCCTCGGCAATGACGGCGGCACCATCCAATTTTCGGACAAAGGTGAATACGCCCTGACCGCCTCGGTGACCGATGAAACAGGGCGTGAATTCACCCACAGTGAAACGGTCACGGTCTATCCGGTGCCGGACGTCGCGTTTGAACTTCCCTCGACTTCGCACACCGACACCGCCATCGAACTCGGGACCACCCTGACGGAGATGGACGGCCTGACTGCCGCGTGGAGCCTGACCCGTAGCGGCGAGGCGGTCGCACTGAGCGACTATATCGATGGCACGCTCACCAACAACGGCGGTACAATCCGGTTTACGGAAAAAGGCGTGTACACCCTAACCGCAACGGTCACCGACGCCACCGGGCGAACCTTTGAAACCTCCTCCAGCGTCACCGTGTATCCCGTGGGCGCTGTCGGTTTCTACCTGCCCGAGATTGTCCATACCGATGAAACCGTTACGGTGGAAGCAACCTTCACCAATATTGATACGGCCACGGCGGAATGGACGCTGACCCGCGACGGCGCGGCGGCTGCCCTCGGCAATTATGTCGACGGTACACTGACCAACGACGGCGGCAGCATTCGATTTACCGCCAAGGGCGAATACGTCCTGACCGCCTCTTTCACGGACGGTGCCGGCCGGAGTTACAGCTACAGCCAAACCGTCACAGCCTATCCCGTGCCGACCCTTACCTTCAGCCTCCCGGACTCCGTGCATACCGATACGGACATCGTGATCAACGCGGCATCCACGGATATGGACGGGCTGACCGTGGAATGGCTGGTGGATAACACCTACGGATTTCAGGATTGGAACACCTACGTAAATGGCAGCCTTGATAACGACGGCGGCACGATCCGCATAAAGCATGCCGGCGTGTACGAGCTGGTGGCAAGGGTAACCGACGCCACCGGCCGGGTATTCCTCTTCGAACCCGGCGACAAGATCGAGGTGCTTCCGGTTCTCACGATCCAGTTCGACTTGCCGGAAACCACCTACCCCGACCGGACGGTCGACCTTAGAACCACAGGAAACAACAATGTGCTGCCGGTGGAATGGACATTGACCAAGGACGGCAAAAGCGTGTCCCTCTCCACCTATATCGAGGGCACGTTGAACGCCCAGGGCGGAAAAATCCAGTTCGCGGACGACGGCGAATACGTCCTCACGGCCACGATGACCGACGCGCTGGGCCGAACCTTCTCCTACAGCGACAGCATCACCGTTTACCCGATCCCCGAAATTGATCTTACCCTGCCGCAGACCGGATATGCAACAGAAACCACCACGGTATCCGTCAGCGGCACCCATCTGGATAATCTGACCGCCGAGTGGACGGTTTCCAAGGATGGCGGCGAAGCGGCTCCGTATTCCGATTACGCCGGCGGAGAGCTTGCCAAAGACGGCGGGAGCATCGCGTTTCTCGCCAAAGGCAGCTATACGCTGACAGTTACCATGACAGACGCGCTGGGCCGGAGCTTCTCGGATAGCGCGGCAATCACCGTTTATCCGATTCCTGATATCGAGTTGACCCTGTCGCAGACCGGGTATGCAGGTGAAGCGGCAACGGTGTCCGTCAGCGGCACCGATCTGGACAACCTGACAACCGCATGGACAATCTCAAAGGACGGCAGCACGGCCAAGAGCTATACCGACTACACCAGCGGAACTCTGGCGGCTGACGGCGGGAGCATCGCATTCGACAGCAAAGGCAGCTATACGCTGACCGTCACCATGACCGACGCGCTGGACCGGAGCTTCTCGGACAGCGAGGCAATCACGGTTTACC
>CAZVLO010000090.1:0-10400 GCA_964628265.1 uncultured Papillibacter sp. | reverse complement strand
GTCACATTCTTCTTGTTACAGTCGATCTGTACTCAGGTGTTTTGCTCATCCCTATATATGTAAATATGCTGCAACCAGCCGCCACATAAGTCAAAATTCGAACAATTATCACTCTTGTAAATGTATTCCTTTAGTATTATAATCATTTGACGGCTTTAAAACAATGATAACGTTGCCTTTATAAGGTTTTTATTGAGTCATCTTACTTAATTTTACTGCTTATTCTCTACCTGGGGTGTTTTATGAATATATCTGAATTTGAAAACTGCGTTAAATCCGGCACGCGGGGTCACCTGGTCGGAATCGGCGGTGTGTCCATGTCTCCGCTGGCGGAAGTGCTCCACAGCATGGGTGTCCCGATTACCGGTTCCGATATGAGCGACAGCACTACCGTACAGCATCTCCGCGGTCAGGGCATTGATGTGACGGTTGGGCACCGAGCTGACAACGTGGAGGGCGCGGGTTTTCTCATCAGAACAGCCGCCGTCCGGGAAGATAATGTTGAAATTATAGCCGCCCGCCGGAACGGCATCCCAGTTTTTGAACGCGCGGAAGCCTGGGGCTATATCATGTGCAGATACAAAAACGCTGTCTGTGTCTCCGGCACACACGGGAAGACAACGACGACCTCTATGGCCACGCATATCATGATGGCCGCGGGCGCCGACCCGACGGTTATGATCGGCGGCACACTGCCGATGCTCAACTCCGGTTATCACGTTGGTGAGGGCAATACAATCATTCTCGAATCCTGTGAGTACTATAATTCATTTCACAGCTTTTTTCCGACTGTCGCCGTCGTTTTGAATGTCGACGCGGACCATCTGGATTTTTTCAAGGATCTCGATGACGTCAAGGCCTCCTTCCGCAAATTCGCATCACTTGTCCCGGAGGACGGCTTTATTGTCTGCAACGGAGACGACGTTAACACAATGGACGCGCTGCAGCCTCTCGGCAGGAACCTGTTCACCTTTGGTCTGGAAGAAGGCGTTCGGGTGCGGGCAGTCAACCTCTTACAGAATGGCGGCGGCTTCGAGTTCGACGTCTTGACTGACGGCAGCTTCTTCTGCCATATCGCCCTGCATGTTCCCGGAATGCATAATGTCTACAACGCGCTGGCAGCAACCACGGCCGCACTCACACTTAATATTTCGGCTGACGCTGTTGTTGAAGGTCTTTCGAATTTTTACGGTGCCGGCAGGCGCTTTGAGTATAAAGGCAACATCAACGGCGCGGCGGTCTATGATGACTATGCCCATCACCCCCACGAGCTGCATGCCCTGCTGGACGCCGTCAAGGATCAGGATTATTCGCGGGTGATTCTCGCCTTTCAGCCCCACACATACACCAGAACAAAGGCGTTGTTCGACGGCTTTGTCGAAGAGCTGAAACGTGCCGATCTTGTTTTTCTCGCTGAAATTTACTCCGCGCGTGAAAAGAATACCATCGGTATCTCCTCAAAGGATCTGGCGGCACAAATACCGGATGCCGTTTACTGCCCCACATTTAAAGAAATCGAGGAGAAAATCCGCGCTATCGCCCGGAAGGATGATATTATACTGACCGTCGGCGCCGGAGATATCTATAAAATCGGTGAGAAACTCGCTGCTTACGGATAATCTGACGATACGAAAGGCCTGCTTTTAGCGATGAAAGACAGCACAACGACTCACAAAACCATTCAAAAGGATGAACCATCGGACGCAAGCGTTCCCTCCGGCAACACCGGTTTGCATCTGAGCGCTAAGTATGACGCGCTGCTGCCGGTATCTGTCGTGGGCGGCACACTGGGGATGCTGGCCGGTACTCTTCCGGCCGCTGTCTGGGTACTGCTTTTTGGCGTTTCTTTTGAGCCGACATATGTCTTCCTGCCGGTTTTTATTTACTTGGGCATTAAAACCTTCAAAGGCAGCATGGACAAACTGGGCTTTGCTGTTGTCTGTATCCTTTCCGTCATCGGCTATTATCTGACGGTGTTGTCCTGCCGCGCGGCGCTGGATATCATTAAGTTCAAGATGCTGTTCACGAGCCTTCCGCTGGTGACGGCCAAACTGATCGGCAAAAGCGGTGTTTTCACCGGGCCGCTCTTTTCCTCGGCTCATGTCTGCACAGCCCTGTTCACCATTCTGGGTGTCATGCTGGTCTACGAGCTGATGCGGCAAAAGACCACTCAGAATATGCAAACGAACAACCCCGACCTCTCCCCGTGAAGTGAGGCCGGGGTTTTATTCATGCGACTACTGTATGTAGAGCTTTTTGATGTATCTTGAACCGCAGGAAGTCAGGAGCCCCTGATAATTCAGATTGAAGGTCATCAGGTCGCCAACGCTGACTTCACCGGCGGCGTCCGTCACATCGATGATGAGGTGATCGCTGCTTCCACCCAGTATATGAATATTTCTGTCCACGGGCAGCAGGCCTTCGATATTCACATCCTGCTTACCCAGCGCCACAATGGCACGTTTTCGCAAACCTTTGTCAACGAATACCGGTTTATTCCCGAAGGAATCGTTGCCCGTAACGCCAATCGGTATAGAGGGCTTCGTCTTCACCTCGATAACCTCAGTCCTGAGTATAAACGCATCCTGGTGAAGCCACGGCACCTGGTAACCATGGGTCGTATCCGTTCCCAGCAGGATACCTTCACCGATCCTGAGCTGGTTAATACCGGGAGGGATACTGCCGTCCTCCACCAGCTTCAAGGAGGATGTGCCGCCGCCCGATATTATTCGCAGCTCTATCCCTGCTTTGTCCTCGATATCCCGTTTCATCTCAAGCAGCAGATTAAGGTTATGGCTCGTCGGCAGGATACCGCCGTAACAGCCCATATTTGTACCGATCCCACAGAGTACGACACCCGGCAGCCGGACAATTTTTTCCGCCACGTCAGCGGCGTCCTCCGGCAGCACCCCCTCCCTGAGATCTCCCACGTCAATCATCAGGACAACATCGTGCCGGGTACCTTTCTCCACCGCCTTATCCGAAAGGGCTTTAATAACCTTGTATTCGGAATTGATACTGCAATCGGTATATGTAATGACCTTTTCCGCCGTGCTCAGCCTCGGAATCCTTAACAGGGTAATGCTTTGAGTAAAGCGCTGTTTGCGCAGGGACATGATATTTTCAAGCCTGGCGTCGGCCAATTTGTTTATGCCGCCGCGCACCATGGCTCTCACAATCCGCGGCAGCGCCGAAAAGCCTTTCGTCACACCCAGAACCTCAATCCCCTGTTTTGAGCATTTCTCAACGATCCTGCAGGCGTTTTCCTCGATTTTCCCCAGGTTGATTTCCAAATGGGAAGACAGTTCCATATAACCTCCATGTTCCAGAGCCCTACAGGAGTGATTTGCGCATCATATACCTGCGCCGTCCTCCATACATCGTTTTCTCGCCGGCAATTTCAAAGCCGGCGGCTTTCAGGTTATTCAGACTAACCGTATTATCCGGGGATACGGTTGCCAGAGCCTCGCACGCACCCATGCGGGCGGCGAGCGCGTCCTTTATGGACAGGAAGATGCTCTGAAGTCCGTATCCGGTATAGGACGGGTGCACGAAGGTTGTATCATAGGTCACGCATTTTCGGTAGAGCTCCCGGCTGTAATTCAGATGACACCCGAGGTTTCTCGGGCTGTCGGGAGTTGTGATAATCAGCGTAAACGCGATAAGCCCGCCGTCATTGTACGCGCCGAGGCAGATATCGGAGGCAAGGGATTCCGCCAGCTCCTCCTCCGTCGTCAAAACAAAAGCATCCTTGTCGGCCATTGTGTCATGCACATGCTTCTGCAGCCGCATGATATCTGACAGCTCTTCCTCTGCGCACCGGCGGATGAGAACCCGGCGCGAAGCCGCCCCGCTCTTTTTCAGAATATAAAACGTCTCAGCAAAGGTCTCTTCCTTTTTTGTCACCAGACACGTGCCTCCGGTTAAATAAGAATAGGTACCGAACAAAAAGCGGGAAGCCGATGACAGACTCCCCACCCCAAGCAAGTGATTTCAGAATACGGTATAATCCGACAAGCCGAATCAACTTTATCTTTTTTATCTTATCACAGGATTGTTAACGATTATAGCAGAATAATATTATTAAAGTATTACGTAATTGTTATATTTTTCCGATTATTTTCCTGTTTACATACTTTTTTTTGGTTTTCGGACATTAACTTTAAAAATAAACAGTGACAGCAGGATAAAATACACAACGCACAGGCCGAATGTCACAAATGTCATGGCGGTGGTTTTCCACGCCATGCCGATAAAAACGAGCATCGGTGCGCCTAATATGATGGCGAAGCTTGAGCCGGTAATCAGATTCGTCGCCGCCGGGGTTTTGAAATCAGGATCAATTTCGCGCAGCAGCAGAATACCGGAGCTGATCGTGCCGGTCATCATGCCGTACATGGACAAAAGCCCTTCATAAAAATAACCCTTGTAGACCTTGCGGCAGACCCAAACGAGATAGTACCATGTGATGATGCCGCCCGTCACAGCCATCAGCGCAAAGGGCAGCCATAAGCCGGACAGATCCGCGATGTCGATAGACGCGATACCGGCGACGATCATCGCGTCAAAGAAAAAGCCGGAGATGCGCGACAGGAGATAATTGTTCTGGTATTGCCGCGTCATAAGCTTGACGCCTCTGAGTTTTTTGAGTATGACGCGGGTGAGAATCGCCAAAGCCGAGCCGACGATGAAGTTGAAGCCCCACAGCAGCGTATTGAGCAGTTCCGCCAAACCGGGCAGATACGCTGTAAGCGCGGATGTGATTCCCCAGGTGATAAGGTACGTCATCAGATAGACCAGCAGAATAAACGCTACCTGAATGGAAAACTTGTCAACCGATTCGGAGACGGGTATTTCTCCCTCGTCCTGGTACTTATCGAGATTCACAGAGCCCATCGTTTCAGTGCCGCCGCGGACAATTTTCAGTTTTCCTTTTTTTGCCAGAACGTTCAAGGCGATAACACCTATGATACAGGCGCACAGATATCCGGCGGCAGCCAGCGACAAGCCGAAGCTGCGGCCGCCGATAAAGCCGTTGGCTTCATATGTCGACCCCACGTTATTAGCCTGACCGGGTCCCTGTCCATAGCCCATCGGCAGCAGGATGCCGGCTGCCTTAAACATATCGGGCATGAGCGTATAAGCCAGCGTGATGGAAATGGCAAGTCCGAATATGGCCTGAATCAGGTAGGAGCCGATGATAATCGCACCGCTCTTCAGGCCGGCGAGGTTCCCCTTGTCTTCGGCATTCTTTTCCGGTACCCGGAGTGACATGGCGATAAAGCCGAGGGCGATGCCGTGATAAATAAGCTTCTCCATAAAATCCATGTCAAAGCTGAGTATTCCCGTTGACCGCGCGATCAGCAAAACAAAACCGGCCAGTACAGCCGTCGGCATGAGGCTGTTTCTGACAAAGGCGACCTTGCGGCGCAGAAGATTTGACAGAAGAATAACGACAGCGATGATACCGAACTGAATGATGACATTCCACAGCGATGTGTTTGCGTTTGAATAATCCATTGTTCTACCCCCGGAGCTATACTCGTTTATTCTAATGTGCCGTTGATGCTTTCCGGCCGCAACATGATGCGTTAGTCAGAATTCCGAACATTGTCAGGTATTTGCGTCCGCTTCTTATGATCTCTGACTTAATCTCATAGTTCATGCCTTCAGCGGAAAAGACGATGGTTGCGGCACCGTAGATGCTCATCTGATACAGTTTATCCAGCGGGATTATGAAGCTCCCCAGTTCCAGCCGGTCTTTGAAGAGTCTGAGCGTGCCTTCCGATATAAGCTTTTCGCTGTGATTCGTCCCAATCAGCCAAAGACTCTGGCCGGGGTCCTCATAGATGGGTTCGTCGCCGGTGGAGTAGGCATATTGGTTAAGAAACTCCTCCTGCCAGGCATCCCATTCGGCCACAGTGCCGAAGGGTGGATTATCGCCTTCGAAAAAGCCGTATTCGTTATATTTAACCTCCAGGCCGCAGGCGCATGAAAAAATCTCTCCGTGGCTCTTCAGCCGGCATACCGTTTGACACGCGGGGCAGGCGTAGAGCGCGTTCTCAAGTCCCGAGGCCAGCTCTTTACCGCAGTACCGGGTTTTTTCACTGCGCTGCGCCTCGTAAGCATCCACAAAAATATCGGCATTAATCGCTTCCGTGATCTCCTCCGCTGTCATTTTCTGCAGCTGCCCGGGTGTATAGACATTGACCATTTGTCCATGCATTCTGCCGCGCCGGAGACGTTTGCTCCACCGGGGACTGGAAAGATAACCACCGGTCAGTCTGTAGGTGATAAGCGCCGCCCGTGAGGCCTTGACAAGCCTCCCCGTCGTGGGATGTAGGCGTCCGGTCAGACCGTTCCAGGATCTGTCACCCTCGGCAAAAAGCCCAACGTTGGACTTCTGCTTCAAAGTCCGTATGATGTTCATAGCCGACACGGTGTCCGTAGAGCCCTTAATGCGGGCAATCGGCGCCACGAGCCAGACCAAAAGCTTTGTGATTAAGCCCTTTCGGAACAGGTGCTCACTGGCGACGAAATACATCTGCTGCTTGAAGCTGCACCCTATCATTAACGGATCCATGTCTGTCACATGATTGGCAACCAGCAAAAACGGGCCGTCTATCTTCGGAGTCTGCTCATATGTGAAATTAAAAATAATCTTGAAAATGATACGGGCGGGGAATCGCAGTATTCTCCAGATCACCCGGTGCCTTAAACTGCTCATGCGGGGTCTCCCTCTGCGCGATTATTGAAGCGTGTTCTAAAATTACAATTCATTAAATCAGAAAAGTCTTTATTTGTACAGTCCTAAATAATAAACTACACCAAATAATAATAAAACCGCACCAAATATTATGAATATAATACCCATTGGAGTGATACCCTCATCAGGACACATAACAAAAGTCCTGATCCTTTATCAGGCTCAGGACTCTTCGTACTGATCAATCCCTCAGCGTGAACTTCCATGCACAGTTGCAGGTGTTGTCCGTAATATCCGGGTAGCAGCTGAGGCATTCGGTTTCAAACCGGTTATCGATTGTTTTGGCGAAGCCGCCGTATTCGATAACGCCGACGGATTTACAGGGATGGAATGCCATGCCCTTGCCGGCTCTGGCGTTCTGGACACGGCAGTTCAGTGTGCGGAATATGACTGTGTTGCCGCTGATCATAATCTCGTCCTCGTTGATATTGGCGTAAAGCCTATATTTCAAAGCTTTTTCAAGTCCTTCAACACCGGCTTGCTCCGGCAGGTTCAGGAACTGTTTGATGCGTTTGGCCTCAATGACGGTGAAGCGCTTCCAGATGTTCTCGTCGTGGGCCATAGCTTCATCCATACCGTACTTTTCCTCAACAGACTGGAACCAGACGCCATCCATGGCCAGCCAGTGCTTGGAGTAAATTTCGATGAGTGCTATCAGCTCGTCCCGCGACAGGTTTTCAAGTTCTTTATTTATCAATTACATCGTTCCAATTTTCTCAGGAATAATGAGCGTCGCTTCGGTTTTCGACTGGATATCCTCCACCGTGACACCTGGAGCCAGCTCTCGGAGCACGATTCCTTTTTCCGTCATTTCCATGACGCCCAGCTCAGTGACAATCCAGTCGACGGCATTGACAGCCGTCAGCGGCAGCGTACACTGTTTCAGAATTTTAGGAGACCCGTCCTTCGTGGTGTGCTCCATGGCGATGATAACCTTCTTCGCGCCGACCACCAGATCCATAGCGCCGCCCATACCGGGCACCAGCTTTCCGGGCACTATCCAGTTGGCCAGGTTTCCCTTTTCATCAACCTCCAGTGCGCCGAGAACCGTGACGTCCACATGTCCTCCCCTGATGAGGGCAAAGCTCATGGCGCTGTCAAAGCAGGCGCCGCCGTCGACTATGGTAACGGGCATCGCACCGGCGTTGACGATATCCTTGTCCTCGCTGCCGGCCTCGGGACTGGGGCCCAGACCGATGAAGCCGTTTTCCGATTGAAGCTGGACATTAATATCTGAGGGGATATAGTTGGCTACCATGGTAGGCATGCCGATACCAAGGTTAATAAGGTCGCCGTCCTTAAAGAATCCCGCGACTCTTTTTACTATCATTTCACGAATATCAGGCACCGTAATCTCCTCCTTAAGCCTTTACAATGATGTCGACAAGTGTTCCGGGCGTAACGACTTCATCCGGATTGAGCTGGCCGACCTCGACGATTTCTTCTGCTTCGACAATGACCAGGTCCGCCGCCATAGCCATCAATGGGTTAAAGTTCCGGGTAGCGCGCCTGTACACCAGGTTGCCGCTCTTGTCAGCCTTCCAGGCCTTCAGTATCGCTACATCGGCTCTGATCGGCAGCTCCAGCAGGTATTCCTTACCGCCAACTGTCAGCTTCTGCTTGCCTTCTTCGATGATCGTACCGACGCCTGTCGGTGTCAGGATACCGCCAAGACCGGCTCCGGCGGCCCGAATGCGTTCCGCCAGCGTGCCCTGAGGGACAAGCTCCACATCAATTTCTCCGGCAGTCATCAGTCGGCCTGTTTCTTTGTTTGTACCAATATGTGAGACGATCGCCTTTTTAATCTGCCTGCTGACAATCAGCCGGCCGATGCCACGGTCGATAAAGCTCGTATCGTTACCGATAACGGTCAGGTCTTTGACGCCCTTTTCCACAAGGCCGTCCACAAGTGTTTCCGGTGTGCCGACGGCAAGAAAACCGCCGAACATGATCACCTGGCCGTCTTTGAATTTTTCCAGCACTTCCGAAATGCTCTTTACTTTACTCATAATGTTCACTTCCATTTAAAATGTAATCAAATCTGCGCCCTGCTGAATACACGCAGGGCGCTGAAAGCTGACGTTATTTGAGGCCCATCCAGCCGGAAATGACCATTTTCTGGACTTCGCTGGTACCTTCATAGATCTCGGTAATCTTGGCATCCCGCATGAAGCGCTCGAAGGGATAATCGCGGGTGTAGCCGTAGCCGCCGATGAGCTGCAGGCAGCGGCGGGTCACATCACTTGCTGTATCGGCGGCGAAAAGCTTTGCCTGCGCCGCCAGATGGCTGTACGGTTCGTGGTCCTGCTTGGCCTGGGCCGCACGGTAGATCAGAAGGCGGGAGGCTTCGACCGCTGTCTGCATTTCAGCCAGCTCGAATTGGGTGTTCTGGAACTTGCTGATGGCCTGGCCGAACTGGACGCGCTGTGTCACATACTTGACGCACTCCTCGATGGCGCCTTCGGCGATGCCGAGCGCCTGGGCTGCGATGCCGATACGGCCGCCGTCCAGCGTCATCATGGCGATTTTAAAGCCCTTGTTTAATTCGCCCAGCAGGTTTTCCTTCGGGACGATCATGTCTTCAAAAATTAGCTCCGTTGTTGAAGATCCGCGGATGCCCATTTTCTTCTCGTGGCCGCCGACGCTGAAGCCCGGGAAACTCTTCTCCACGATGAAAGCGGAGATGCCCCTGTTGCCCGCGGCCTTGTCGGTCATTGCGAAAATGACGAATATATCGGCGACGCCGCCGTTCGTGATAAAAATCTTCGTACCGTTAATAAGCCAGTGGTCGCCCTTGTCGACTGCCGTCGTTTTCTGCATGGCGGCGTCCGTGCCGGCGCCCGGCTCTGTCAAACCGAAGGCACCCATTTTTTCACCGGTCGCCAGCGGGGTCAAATACTTTTTCTTCTGCTCAAGGGTACCAAACTCGCTGATCGGCCAGGTGCACAGCGAGCAATGGGCGGAAACCGTAACGCTCGTGCTGGCGCAGTATTTGGCAAGCTCTTCGCATGCGGCGATGTACGTCACGTAGCTGAGTCCGGCCCCGCCGTATTCTTCGGGGAACGGGATGCCCAGCATGCCCATTTCGGCAAGCTTGGCGATGGTCTCCTCCGGATAGCGCTCCTGCTCGTCCAGCTCCGCAGCAATCGGCTGGACTTCCTTTAAGCAGAAGTCATTCAGCATTGAGATAATGTCCTGTTCTTCGGTCGTGAACTTGAAATCCATATGTTTGCCTTTCCTTTTCATTTTTTTGTTCTGGTGCGCAAATTAGTTAAGGTAATAACGTTAAACTGATGGCTTTCTCATTACTCTGTTAAAAATATAACATTATTGGCTGAAATAATTATAAACCTTGGGACAATACCAATGTCAAGGTCGAAATTGTTTTACGTTTTGATCTTTTAGTAATATCTTTGGTATTGTGTTTTATTCCCCTGTATTCCTTAGACACGATATAAAAAAGCCCGCAGGCAGGGCTTTTTTGTTATATTCCGGCACGGTCACGGACAGCTTCCAGCGCCCGGGTGACAAGATGCGCCGCCGCTGAGGGCTCCACGAGGAAAACAATGGCCGCCAGATTGATTTTGATCTCCTGTTCCGGCGCTTTTTTCACGGCCACCGTTATATCGGTCAC
>CAZVLO010000089.1:3958-10494 GCA_964628265.1 uncultured Papillibacter sp. | reverse complement strand
TCTTCAACAACTACAGACCTCAGTTTTATTTCCGCACGACGGACGTTACCGGCGTTATCACACTGCCGGAAGGCGTTGAGATGTGTATGCCCGGCGACCATGTCACCATGAACGTCGAGCTCATCACACCCATAGCCATTGAAGAAGGTCTCCGCTTCGCTATACGCGAGGGCGGACGTACCGTCGGCTCCGGCGTTGTAATCGGTGTTCAAGGTTAATCGGTAAATACGCGCAGTAAAAAAGGGCATTGCTAAAGCAATACACAAGTATTGTTTGCAGTGCCCTTTTAAATAGAGCATATAACGCAGAACCTTACGTAGGGGCAAACCTTGTGTTTGCCCTGTACCATTATTGCACTTCAGAGGACTCTTCTTCCGACGCCAGGGTATCCGACGTCAGCGCCTCCTGGGACACATCGTCCGCTTTCGCGGCGTTATCGGTGGGCGCCGCTTCATTCGAAGTGGTCGGATTTGCTGCCGTGGGTGCCGGTTCGCTCGGGTTTGCGTCCGCCGGAGGCACCGATTCTGCCGGTGATGAGGTCGCCGGCTCCGGATACTTCAGGCCGGCCATAAAGCCGTCGAGAGCATTGGACTGCACATCGCCGGCGATGACCTTGTTTCGGTAAACAATAATATCTGCGACGATATGAGAACCATCGTCAGGGTAGTTGAGCACCTTGTAGGTGTAGCGTGTGGCCTCGGTGCCGGCGTATTTTGAGAGATCAAACCCCTGAGCCAGTTGAATTTCGTTATACTTTTTATAGACATCGGGGAATTCCCGCGGTATGACGACTTTCTGCTCTTCCAGAGCTGTTTTTTCCACCTCCCAGCCCAGTGAATTCAGATACTTAACGCGCTGATCGTTATTTTTAACGACAGCAGCGAGCGCCGCTGTTTCTTTAGCGTTTGAGTCTGCTCTATCGGTGCTGCCTGCAATCAGTATGATTGCAATCAGGATGATTGCAAGGACAACCACACCGAACACAGCTTTTCTTCGGTTGAATTTAGTGGTAAAAATAAACATATCTTTCACCCCGTCATCAAGTTAATAAAGCTTATTCGTCGTTGTCCTGAGTTATGACATGTACGCAGGCATGTGTATAATGCTTTTACACTCTCGCCATGGAGGTATATATGGAACACATTCGATTGGATAAAATCATATCGGACACCGGGCTCGCGTCCAGAAGAGAGGCGGTTCGGCTGATAAAGAGCGGTTTTGTTACCGTTGACGGCCGCCCAGCGCTGTCGGGTGCCGATAAGTATGACCCTTCCGCAGCCGAGATAAGCGTACGCGGGATAGCGCTCGAGCACAGGAAGCATTATTATCTCATGATGAATAAGCCCGCCGGTTACGTGTCGGCGACGGAAGATAAAACAGAAATGACTGTCATCCAGTTGCTGGACCGTACCTGCAGCCGTCTCGGTTTGTTCCCAGCTGGAAGGCTTGATAAAGACGCCGAAGGCTTGCTGATTCTAACCGACGACGGTGATTATGCCCACAGGATAATATCGCCGGCACATATGGTCTATAAAACGTATTACGTGGAGACGGAAGGCAGTCTCTCCGCCGGTGACGAGGCTGCGTTCTCTGACGGGATTGTCCTCAGGGACGGGTTGCACTGTCTTCCGGCGCGGATGAAGATCATCACATCCGGAGCTAAAAGCACAGCCTATGTTAAACTCAGGGAAGGTAAGTACCATCAAGTGAAGCGCATGCTGGCGGCTTGCGGGAAGCCGGTTACGTACCTCAAACGCATCGCCATCGGCGGGCTGAAGCTGGACGAACGTTTGGCGGCAGGGCAGTACAGAGAATTAACGGACGAGGAAACCGAAATGGTATTTAACGGTGACTGTGATATTTAACACACAACCGGGGGAAAATCGACGTTTTAACAATGGCTGCAACAAAAAAGCACGGTTGATTTTGTGTACATTTTCTTTTAATCGACTCAATAATAACAAATAATTAAAAAAATTAACAAATATCGATCATATTTCTATTGAAAATTGTTGGATAAGAGTTTATCATGTTAGTATTCGTGTTATGGTCAAAATCACTAAGGCCACAACCTGGTGAAATGAAACAGATGGGGAGGACAAGTTCATGTCCAGTAGAATCTTTCAGAGCGTTATAGTCCAGATGAAGGAAGCGACGAAGCGTCTGATCGGTGTCATTGATTCAGATGGGACAGTGGTTGCCAGCAGTGAACTGGCGCTTGTCGGATCAAACATCGGTGTTTTTCCGGCCGGCTCCGAAGAGACAGGCGACAAGGTTGTCAAAAATTTCGGCAGGACTTTTAAAATGCTGGGCAGCGCGGGCACCCAGTTCGACTACGCAGTATTTGTAGACGGGGAAGACGATTTCGCAAAGGCAATCTGTGTTATGGCCTACATCGCCATATCGGAAGCGAAGATTTACTACGAAGAAAACCATGATAAGTGCGCCTTTGTGAAAAACATCATCTCAGACAATATCCTTCCCGGCGATGTTTATGTCCACGCCAAGGAGCTGCGCTTCGTGACGGATATACCCCGCCTGGTATTGGTGGTCCGTCAGCTCGGGCGAGCTGAAGTGGCGGCCATCGAACTGCTGCAAAACCTTTTTCCGGACAAGCAGCATGATTTCGTGATCTCGGTCAGTGAAACGGATATCGCGGTCATTAAAGAAATTACTTCGGCGGTTGATTCCAAATTTGTCACGAAGCTGGCCTCAACCATTGAACAAAAGCTTGGGGAGGAGCTTGGACTAAAAACCGTTATCGGCATCGGTACGCCGGCCAAGCATCTCAGGGAGCTGGCCGACAGATACAAGGAGGCGCTGGTCGCCATTGATGTAGGCAAGGTTTTTGATACTGAGAAGACGATTATCAACTATGAAAATCTCGGCATCGGAAGGCTTATTTATCAGCTGCCGACGACGCTTTGCGAGATGTTCCTTTCGGAGGTTTTCAAGAAGAACCCCATTGAGTCTCTCGATCAGGAGACACTTTATACAATCAATAAATTCTTTGAAAACAATTTGAATGTCTCGGAGACTTCCAGAAAGCTGTTTGTCCACAGGAACACGCTTGTATACCGGCTCGAGAAGATCAAGAAGCTCACAGGGCTGGATCTCAGGGAATTTGATCATGCCATTGTGTTCAAGGTAGCGCTCATGGTCAAGAAATATTTGAATTCCCAGGAGTCAAAAATTTAGTTTTATATTTTTACGCATCCTTCGCTGCAGGCATTAGCAATTTGTTTTTGTCTTTGGAGTGATGCATCAGAGGTATTGTTTAATGGTTCAACTCATCGATGTATTCAAATCCTATGAAAACGGAACGAAAGCGCTGAGAGGCGTAAACTTTAATCTTGGGGCGGGAGAGTTTGCTTTTTTAGTAGGACCCTCCGGCTCCGGCAAATCAACGATCATCAAGCTTCTCACCGGAGAGATAGCGCCGACCGACGGCACGGTAATCGTCAACGGTTTTAATCTTAACAATATAAAGATGAACAAAATGCCGTTTCTGCGCCGATCCATCGGCGTCATATTCCAGGACTTCCGTCTTATCCCGAAAAAGACGGTTTATGAAAATGTTGCCTTCGCCATGCACGCAATCGGAGCATACCCAAGGGATATCAGAAAGCGTGTACCCTATGTTCTGGACCTGGTCGGGCTGGATTTAAAGGCGAAGATGCGGCCCTTTGAGCTCTCCGGCGGTGAGCAGCAGCGCGTCGCCATCGCACGGGCGCTGGTGAACAATCCAAACCTAATCATTGCGGATGAACCCACCGGCAATCTTGATCCGGCACGCAGCCTGGAGATACTGATGCTTCTTCAGAAAATTAATGAGCTGGGCACAACGGTTCTTGTAGTCACCCATGAGAAGGCTCTTGTCGACACATTTTCACAGCGGGTCATAGCCATCGACAACGGTAGAATCATCAGTGACGGAAGGGACGGGTATTATAATTATGAAGAGGTATAACACCGGTTACTACATTAAGGAGGGTGCTACCGGTATCTTCTCCCACGGCTTCATGTCCTTTGCCTCCGTGTGTATTATTGTCGCCTGCCTCATTATCATGGGCAGCTTCTCGCTGATGGCGGTCAATGTGAACTCCATAATTGATGAATTCAAGAAACAGAATCAGCTGCTGGCTTATGTCAACGATACTATGACAGTTGATGAGGCGAGAGCGCTTGAGAGCCAGATTGAGGCCATCCCCAATGTGGACCACGCAACCTTTATAACAAATAAGGAAGCGATGGATATCTTCACGAGTAAGTATCAGGATCAATCCGTATTTGACAGTATGGAAGAGGACGTTTTACGCCACAGGTATGAGGTCTATATGCGCGATATCTCTCTGACAGAGCAGACGCAGAATGATCTCAAAGCAATTAACGGTATCGCTAAAGTTGGCGCCAACCTGGAAATATCCAAAGGATTGATGACCATCTCGAAAATTGTCAGCGGCGTGTCATTTATCATCATAGCGATTCTGCTCTTTATCTCGCTGTTCATTATGTCCAACACCATCAAGCTGGCGACATTTGACCGGCGCGACGAGATTGCCATTATGAAGATAGTCGGCGCTACAAACAGGTTTATACGGTGGCCGTTTGTATTCCAGGGATTTATTCTGGGCATCGTCGGTTCGCTTACCGCGTTCATCGCTCAGTGGGTCATATACGCGCTCGTTATCAAAATGATTGTAAAAGCCAATACTCTGGGCTTTATTTCACCGATTCCGTTTTCTGCGGTTGCCTTGCCGATGTTTTTCGTGTTTCTCGCCGTCGGTTTCGGTGTCGGTGTTGTGGGGAGCCTGATAGCGATTAAGAATTACCTGAGGGTGTAGTACATTCATGTGTTTGTCATTCATGAGGTGTAGATTATGAAGAAAAAGTGGTTTGTGCGAATCGTCGCAATCGTAATGGCGCTCCTGATGGCGGCATCAGTCCTGTATGTGGCCGTGGGAAGCCTGACCATAAACGCCGCTGTGACCCAGGGCGAAATCGACAATTTGAAAAAACAGCAGAAGGAAATCAAGAAGAAGCAGCAGGAGATCCAGTCAACAATAAACTCGCTGGATTATGAGAGGAAAACGGCTCTTGCAAAAAAACAAGTGCTTGACAACCAGATACAGCTGACCCAGGAAGATATTGCGAATACAACGCTGCAGATTGAGATGTACGAGACCCTTATCGAAGACAAAAAGCTTGAGGTTGAACAGGCACAGAAGACCGAGGATGAACAATGGGAGCGCTACAGACGCCGGATGCGCGAGATGGAGGAATACGGCAGCATATCTTACATAGCCGTCATCTTCGAATCAAACAGCTTTGCTGATCTCCTGGCCCGCATCAACGACGTCGGAGAGTTCATGGAATATGACAAGCATCTTTATGAACAGTACAAGGCTTCCAAACAGACAACGATTGAAGCCAAGGCGTCACTGGAGCAATCGCTGGCCGATCTTGAAATAGAAAAAGACGGCCTTGAAATTAAGAATCAGGAGCTGAATGCACAGCTGACAGCGGCAAACGAGCTGCTCAAAGAAATTGAGAATAATATATCGGAAGCCAAGGAGCTCTATCAGCAGGAGCTGGAGGCCGGAAAAGACATCCAGAACCTGATCAATAAAAAGGCCGAAGAGCTGAAGAAGCAACAGCAGGTCAAGGGTACAGGTACATTTATATGGCCGACACCGTCCTGCAATATCGTCAATTCCCGGTACGGGAACAGATGGCATCCGATATTTAAGGAATACCGCATGCATAGTGGTATCGATATCCGCGCAAGCTATGGCACGAGTATTCATGCGGCTGACGGCGGCGTTGTGATTATCTCACAGTACAGTTCATCCTACGGCAACTACGTCGTCATCAGCCACGGCAACGGAATGACAACGCTTTACGCCCATATGAGCACAAGGTCTGTCAAGGCTAATGAAAAGATCACTCAGGGGCAGGTCGTCGGCAAGGTCGGCTCAACGGGCAACTCCACGGGTGCGCATCTCCACTATGAAATTTCGAAAAACGGCTCGAGAATTAACCCCCTGACGTATTATGATTCATCCACCTATGTAATTAGGGAATGATTGGCCGTTTATGGAAAGAATGAAAAGACAGTTTGGTACAAAAACAGTCGTGGCGCTGATGCTTTGTGCATCAGCGCTCACCTGTGTTCTGGTTCTGGCGTTTATCGGTCTGCGTCTCGGACTGGGGTCTGATATGTTCGGGGAGATACGGACGTATATCGCGCTGCGCCGTAATATAGAAAACGAGTTTATCGGGGAATACGAGGGGAAAGACATCTCAGAAGCGGCGCTGTCGGCGGCTGTCGCGGCACTTGATGATGAATGGTCCTATTACCTGACCCCCGAGCAATATCGGGATTACATCAATTCCTCGAACAACCGATATACGGGGCTTGGCCTTAGTGTGGTAACTGATGAAAAAGGCGGATTGCTGATTATCAGTGTTTATGTCGATTCCCCGGCCGAAAAATCCGGTTTAGAAGCGGGTGAAATCATAATAGCCATTGATGG
>CAZVLO010000089.1:0-3948 GCA_964628265.1 uncultured Papillibacter sp. | reverse complement strand
GGCGGATATCACGGAAATGGAACTCTCAGACGCTGTTGCGCTCATCGACAGGCAGTTGGGGCAAACCGTCGGACTGACGATTATGGGGGCTGACGGCGCGCGGAGGGATGTAACCGTTGAATACGCGCTGATTGAGACAAACCCCGTACGCTTCGAGCTCCTGAAAGGTGCTGTCGGATATATTCAAATCAAAAATTTCGAAGCCAGCGCTGCCGCAGAATTTATTGCGGCAGCGGACGACCTTGTGTCGCAGGGGGCGGAATCCTTTATTTTTGACGTGCGCAACAACGGCGGAGGGAGGGTTTCGGAGCTCCGCAGGATGCTTGACTATCTTTTGCCGGATGGCGAGATTTTTGTTGCCGTTGACAAAAGCGGCACAGAGAGTGTCCTGCATTCAGACCCGGAGAACGTCAAGCTGCCGTCCGTCGTCCTTGTCAACGCTTACTCGTTTTCGGCCGCCGAATACTTCGCGGCCTGCCTGAGCGAATATGATTACGCGGCTGTGGTCGGACAGCAGACCACAGGAAAAAACAGGTCACAGATCACGCTGCGGCTGCCGGACGGAGGCGCACTGCATATATCATCAGGTGAGTACCTCACGCCCAAACGCGTGAGCCTGACGGAGCAGGGCGGTCTCACGCCAGATTACAAAATCGCCATGTCTGATGAAGATAACGCGCTGCTTTACAACGGGCGGCTTGACGCGTCAAAGGACAGTCAGCTTCAGAAAGCGATTGAGATTCTGAAACAGTCATAACAGGAGAAACCGCTCATATATTCTAAGGAACCGGCTCAGAGCCGAGATTGAGATATTGGCGGGTTCTGATGATTTGCTTGTTTGATTGGCAGGAGACGCCCGATACCGGAATCCTGATGCGTATAAAAAACGCCAGAAGGGGTTATAAAGGTTTTCACGCCGGAGAAACAGTTGTCCTCGGTATGAGGGTAATGCATGTCACACTTGACATATCACCTGAAATGCCTGTGAAAACCATTCGGAAGAGGATTGGGTGCGCGGCAGAACTAATGAGGGCAAAACGGGCCGGAAAAGTGCTTTTTTTCAATAACTTCCCGTATAGAGACCTTGTTCTGTGGGAAGGCTTTGATGAAATGAATGAGGAACGCCTGACGGAACAGCTGGCTGGGAGAATCGCATCTGCCTTCTCGGGCGGGGATAAAGCGGCGGCATTTTTCGCCCGGCGGCTGACCGGAGAAGCGGAGCGCGTATTCAGTGCTTTATGCCGTGACTTTAAGTATATAATGGCGGTTGTTGAAGCCGACGAGGGCAGGCTGTATCAGGCACTTGGCAAAAAGTTCGGCATATCAGTCATCGGACAGCCAACGGAAAGGCAGTTGTCAATGGCCGATGTGGCTGTCTTTTTCAGCCCGCCGACGCAGCAGACTGTTTTACCGGATAGATGCGTTGCTATACCTGTCAATAAAGCGGCGATGAAGGGCGTTGTCTGCAGAAGAACTGTTTCCGGCCTGACTGTTGAGCTTCCGGACGGCAGGATGACCGATATACCAAAGGGCTTTGCTCCAGAACCTTTGATAACCGCCGCAATCGACACCGGTACGCTGAATCCCAGCGAGATTATGGTTCGCAGCCTGGAGTTCTCGGATATGTATGTATAGGTGGTTCGGCGGCTTGACAAAGACTCATTTTTTGATTATAATCAATGTTCAAATACGGCTTCTAATTTCTGGTGTTGAATTATGAAAATTAAACAGAGCGTTTATTAAAATGTGTCGGTTTTACTGACACGGTATTTTTTAATGCGCTTGAGCATGAAATATTTTCCAGAACCTGAATTTTACGCGTCTCACATAACTGAAGACGCGTGAATATCATAACGTGACAACCGAAAGGATGGTGGCTATGATTAAGGAAACAAGATATAAAATGAGTGAAGAGCGCCTGAAGGAGCTGAAGGACGAGCTTCACATTCTTGTGACCGTAAGAGAAAAAGAGGTAGCCGAACAGATTAAAGAGGCGAGATCCTTTGGCGACCTTTCCGAAAACAGCGAATATGATGAGGCTAAAACAGAGCAGGGTAAGCTTTATTCCAAAATAGCCGAGTTAAGAAATTTGATTGAAAATGCTGAAATCATCAAAAAGAGTAATGATACCGACAAGGTCGGTATCGGCAGTGTTGTCACAGTCAGGGACTGTGAAATGAATACCGATGAAAAGTATCAGGTCGTCGGCTCTCAGGAAGCCGACCCGATCACAGGCAAAATATCGGATGATTCACCCTTCGGAAAAGGTCTGATGGGCCGCAGAGTCGGCGATATTGTGGAAGTTGAAGCACCCGCAGGGTGTTTGAAATTTAAGATACTTAAAATTGGCAAATAGTGTGATAACAACGTTATCACACTATTTGCAGAGCAAACTAACGCGAGTAATAGGAGAAATAATATGACGGATGACATGATATCCTCACCGGAGCAGGAGCTTTCTGAGCTTCTGCAGATACGCCTTGAATAATTTTGAGGGCATGGAGAATAAGGATGTCTCAATGGCCGGGCGTATTATGGCTAGGCGTGAAATGGGCAAGGCAATTTTTGCCGATCTCCTCGACGACAAGGGCAGAATTCAGCTCTATATCCGTATGAACGACGTGGGCGAAGAGGCGTTTACCGAGTTTAAGAAAGGTGATATCGGTGACATCGTCGGGATATCCGGTTTCGTTTTCAAAACGCGCATGGGTGAGATATCGGTCCATTGCAAAGAGTTAAAACTCTTAACAAAATCCTTGCGCCCGCTACCGGAGAAATTCCACGGGCTGACGAATCAAGAACTGAAATACAGACAGCGCTATGTGGATCTTATTATGAATCCGGAGACGCGCAAGACTTTTGAGGTGCGCAGCCGGTTTATCAGCCATGTCCGGTCCTATCTGGACAGCCGTGGCTATATGGAGGTTGAGACACCGGTTCTGAACACCATCTCCGGCGGCGCAACGGCACGGCCCTTTATCACGCACCATAATACATTGGGTATCGACATGTACCTGCGCATTGCAACGGAGTTGCACCTGAAGCGGTTGATCGTCGGCGGGATTGAGCGCGTCTATGAGATTGGCCGGATTTTCCGGAATGAGGGCATGGACACAAAGCATAATCCGGAGTTCACGACCGTCGAGCTGTATGAGGCATATGCCGATTATAACGATATGATGGATCTGTTTGAGGAACTCCTGTCTGGTGCCGCCAAGAGCATCCTCGGCACCTATGAAACAGACTGGCAGGGCGAGAAGCTTGATCTTACGCCGGGCTGGCCGCGCCTTTCCATGGCGGAAGCCGTTAAGGAATATACGGGCGTTGACTTTATGTCATTTACGTCTACTGAAGACGCCGTTAAGGCTGCCGCGTCCATCGGCGTAAAAATGCAGGAGGGCAAAGTGCCAACCTGGGGCGATCTGCTTTATGAATGCTTTGACCAGCGGGTGGAGGAAAAGCTGGTGCAGCCTGTATTCATCATTGATCACCCTGTTGAGGTATCGCCGCTGGCCAAGCGCAAGCCGTCCGACCCGAGGCTGACGGAGCGCTTTGAGCTCTTTATCTGCCGCAACGAGATGGGGAACGCATTTTCCGAGCTCAACGACCCCATAGATCAGAAGCAACGCTTCCAGCGCCAGGTGGAGCTCCGACGTGCCGGTGACGACGAGGCCGGCATGATGGACGACGATTATATCAATGCCCTGGAATACGGCATGCCCCCCACGGGCGGTCTCGGTATCGGCATTGACCGGTGCGTCATGATGCTGACGAATAATTCCTCTATTCGCGATGTTCTGCTGTTTCCCACGATGAAGCCACTGGATTAAGCAATGACAGTCAAGACACCGATCAATGCAGCAAAACTGAGGCACCATATTCAGTATAATATCTGGAAGTATGCTCTGCTGGTCATTATCTCGATATTTTTTACTGATTTGGTTTATA
>CAZVLO010000088.1:0-10516 GCA_964628265.1 uncultured Papillibacter sp. | reverse complement strand
ATTCCACCAGGACGCGGTGGTCGGCTGTCAGGAACGGTTCGCATTCGCAGCCGTTTAAAAGCACCGTATCCACGGGCTTCGGGGGCTTGATTTTAACAGCGGTCGGGAAACCCGCGCCGCCCATGCCGACGATGCCCTTTTCACGGACAAGATTAACGATATCGTCGGGCGTCAGGCTGTCCAGGCTGCCGGCGGGCTTGACAGATTCGTGCAGGGTGTTTTTCCCGTCGGACTTGATAACGACGGACATGACCTGGGCCCCGGTGGTTGGATGGAGCCGCGGCTCTACAGCCGTCACGGTGCCGCTGACGCCGGTATGTATGGGGCTGGAGATAAAGCCCTTGGCCTCGGCGATTTTCTGACCGACCTTTACCTGCTCGCCTGCTGCCACCAAAGGCTCCGCCGGTGCGCCCGCGTGCTGGGAAAGCGGGATGACGACGGTATCCGGCTCCGGGAATTTCACAAGCGGCATATGCTCGGTGAACTCCTTGCGCTCGGAGGGATGAATCCCGCCGTAGTAGCCTTCAAACCGCTTTTCGCGGACGGATTTGACGTATTCGCTGATGGCCTTGTAGTTGATTTTGGAATAATCGCGGAGCTGCACCGGCTGGTTCAGGAGCTCCTCAAGCCGGCCCAGCTTTCTGCCAGGCGCAGTCCTTGGTCTTGTCGACCTCACATTTGCCGTTCTTCGCGCCGCCGCATTGGCCGTTCGTAAGGCTCTTTGCACAGTCGACGATGGGACAGATGCCGCCGGTCAGGTTCAGATAGCACTGGCCGCAGGCGTCACATTTTGTCGCTGTCAGCGCCATACCGTGATTGCCACGATAGGATATCGAATCGGCCGCGGCGTAAACCGGCTTCTCCAGCAGATCCGCCACCGTCTGAATGCCCAGGCCGCAGGAAATCACAAAGACATTCTCCGCGTCCGCCGGCAAAACAGCCTCCAGCCGCTTGGCCGTCGTCGTCTTGTTGCAGAGAAAATCGACTCTGACAGAACCGACGAGGGTTTTACCCTGCTCCGCGGCTATCTGCTCAAACCGGCCAATTTCCGGCTCGTCACAAATCTCGAGCTCCTTGAAGCATTTGTTGCAGGCAACGACAAACAGTTTGTCCTTATCCTGAAGGAACGGGGCCAGTTCTTCCTTTCTTTTCAGTTTAAACTTGGTGTAATCCTCCAAATCCATTCTCCCCCCTAAATATAGTAAATTGAAATAATACGAATACGTAAAAATACGGCTTACGCGGATTTCCGCACAAGTCGATCCTTCGGGCATAGAGTAAGTTATACCATAAAAACCGGCGTTTTTCTAGCCATATTTAATGATTTATTATAATTATATGAGTTTTCTGACTTTCCCGGTAATAAATACGATGAGGGGCAGCAGGTATCCCATAGTTATCATTGAGGGCGTGAGAAATATCTCAAGAAAACGCTGAATCTCAAACAAATTTCTGCCGAGCATCATGGCAAGGAAATAAATGATGATGAGTGTCACAACAATGTAATTTTTTGTTTTGCTTAGTTTGAATAAGGATCGAAATACATTCAATAATGATATCAGCAGCACGGATATCAGCATAAAATCGGAGAGAATCCACATACCAATGACAAGCGTCTCAATGCGTTCAATTGACTCAAAGAGAGAGATCAGCTTAACAGTTGTTATAAATGGAAGCGGCGCGCCGGCTGTTGTCTCTGCGCCGAGAGCCCCGATGACAGTAATAAGCAGGATAATGATAAGCAGACAATAAAATGCAGCCGTCACCGTACCGTATTTCCCAATTTTCTCTTTATTGTTGATATTGTTGCCGAGCAGGAAAATCAAGGGGAGATGTGCTTCGACACCGCTGATAACGACACTTGATTTTACTACCGGTACAATGTCCAGATAACTGATCGGCGTGATACGGCTCAGCTTGATGTCCTGTACGGCCAGCGAACATATTATCAAAAAAGCAAGCGCCAGGTAAGGTAAAATGATCTCCCCCATTCGGGTAATAACGGTTAACCCGCCCTTATATACAGTAAAGGCGGAAACGGCCAGCATAACCAAAACAAAAAAAGCCGGATCAACATCGGGATATATGCTGCCCGCCAGCTGCTCCTGAATACTTGTTGTATTGACAGTAATCAGAAAAAACATCAAAATGACATAAAAAAAGGTGAGCGTCTTTCCGAGCAAGCGGCCAAATACGGCCTCAAGAATCTCTGCGAATGATTTATCCTCATACGTTTTATAGATACATTTAAAAATAAAAACGATAGGAAGCAAAAGCACAAACGATATGACAGGCGCAAGCCATGCCGCCTGTCCGGAGACGCCGGCGGTACTTACGGGTATGAACCTCAGAGCCGGTGTGTGCGTTATGACTAAGACAGTAAACATTGCCTGCCTTAACGATATCTTGCCGTTTGATGCCACTCTGTCATACTTCCTTTAAAAAGGTATGCCGAAGGATTTGAGAAAGAACGCGGAGATGCTCGTTTCAGGATGAAATGCATATACCCATACCAGCACGAGCGCCGTCACGGCCAGCGGGATAAAAAGAACGATTTCTTTATTTAACCCTTCCTTCTTCATTTGCCTGATTTCCAGTACGCTGACAATGACAATCACTGCTGCATATACAAGCACGGTTCCATCCTCCCTGTCCCTTCACAGTAATTTTCGAATTTTCCCGGTTATAAACACAATAAGCGGCAGCACATATCCCCAGAAGGCCGACACGGGCAGGATAACCGCCTCAATGAAACGCCGGATCTCGAACATATTTCTGCCGAGTATCATCGCAAGAAAGAAAATGATGATCAAATTGATGATGATGAAATTATTCGTTTTTGACAGATTAAAAAAAGACCGATACATATTCAGCAATAATATCAGCAACACCACGTCAAACATAAAATCAGTGAATATCCACAGGCCTACGACAAACGGCTCAATGCGCTCAATGGATTGAAAAAGAGATATCAGCTTGACGGTCGCCAAAAAGGATAACGGTGTATTTGCCGCTGTCTCGGCACTGAGAGAGCCGATAACTGCGACGAGCAGAATAATGAGAAGAAGCATGTGCATTAGCGCCGCCGTGGTGCAGAGCTTTCCGATTTTATCTCTATTATTAATGTAATCGCTAAGCAAAAACAGCATCGGCAGATGGGCCTGAACAGCGCTAACGGCAAGACTTGATTTTAATACCGGTATAATGTCAAGGGTGCTGATCGGCGTGAGGCGGTTCAGCTTGATGTTCTGGCCGGCGAGCGCGCATAAAATCATGAATATAAGAACCAGGAAAGGCAGGGCGAGCTCTCCCATCCGGGCAATAACGGTGAACCCGCCCTTATATACGGCAAAGCCGACAATGACAAGCATCGCAATGATAAATAACGCAGGGTTAACAGTCGTATACATGCTGCTCGTAAGTTTTCGGCCTATACCATTTACATTAACATCAAGCAGCATCATGAATAAAACGATATAGGTAAAGATCACGATCTTACCGATCAGCCTGCCGAATATGACCTCAAGAATTCCGGTGAAGGATTTGTCCGGGTATTTGTTCAATATGCTGTTCAGAGCAGAAATGATGGGCAAAATTAACAGAAATGAAACGATAGGAGCAAGCCAGGCCGCTTGTTTGGCAATACCGGCGGTATATTGGGGTATGATTCTGACCGACGGTGTAAAAGCTATCAGCAGGAAAATTAGCATTGCCTGTCTTAATGAGATTTTTCCGTTTGAAACCACTTACTGTGATCCTTCCCAAGAACGTACTGCTTTTGTAATATTGTATACACCGCTTATATTGGTCTTAACATCTAGATGAATGATTGTTTTCGGAAAAAGCTCAGACCACTGATTCTTGATACCTTCCCATTGAACAGGATGCTGATGGAATAATTTATCGCCGAAGCCAAGGATATCGGTATTATTTTGCTTTGCAAACTCTATGACGCTATTGATCTCATCTCTGATGATATCCGCCTGCTGCCGCGCAAGATCGGCGAGTGCCGCTTCTTTAAAAACATCGGCTGTCCCCTCCAACTCACCGATATTGCTCATGACCTTTAACTTAATCTCAACATTCGGGATGCCGTCAATCAGTTTTGTTTTGATTTTCGGTTTTGCGCTCATGATCTCGAGAGAAATTTTCTTATCTTCCTTATCTTTAACCTCGATGACGCCGGATTTTACTTCCCCTGTAATCCAGTTGAGTCCGCGCGCTTTTTTTCCCGTTATATAGTCCTGCAGGCGGGTGCCTTTAAAAACCGCATACCCATCCAGCACAATATCCTGGACAAAATCGTTGCCTCCCGAGCCTTCCGGTTTTTCCACAATCCTGAGGCAAGGGAGGTAAGCGGCGGAAAATTTGCTGTTGAGGGCCTCAACGAATTCTATCAGCTTGATTTCTTTTGACAGAGATGTCTCCTCGGCATTATCAAAAAGACTCGTCAGCTTTTTTGTAACGAGTTCCTCTTCGCCGGATTTCAAGAGTTCTTCTCCCGTTTGACCCTGCACGACCGCAACATGCGCATTCAGCCGGTTTTCATGATTCCGGACAAAAAAATCCAGGTATTTGCGTATGTCCTCCCGGGCGGCTGCTTCGCCGACAACAATGTATTTCGTATGCCCCCAAAACATTCTCCTTTCAGTGTAGGTGCTGAAGTTCCTGTCCGCATTAAAAACCGTACTGCCTTCTGAAATCAATATAATGGGTTTTTTCTGAGCTCCGCCCTGACTGCTGGCCGCAGCCATGGTTTTTACAGTCTCAATAGTCAGCTTCACGCCATTATCTATCGTACTTGATTGATCAATGGCAACGGTCTGGGCTAATATCAGCTTGCTGATGTCTTTTTGGATGCTGCAGCCGATTAATAAAAGCAGCATTAACGCCACTGCGAGCAGAGCGCATTTTTTTCTGCAAGGCATATTATTTCTGCCTTCTCTCGTTTGGTGATTTCATATACGCAGGCCTTTTTTTTATAAAAGGCAGGGGCATGCGTATAATACTGTCATCCATATTCTGCCCCTCGTTTGCCGTAAATGGCGAGAGATACGGCACGCCGAAGGTTTCGATTGACGCGAGGTCAAACAGCAGCAGCAACGCTCCGACGCCTATTCCGAAAAGCCCGATAATGCTGCTGAATAGAATGAGAATGAATCGCCACAGCCTTAAAGCATTTGAAAAATCCTGCGTCGGAATCGCAAGGCCTGAGATAACCGTGAGCGCAACGATCACAACAACAGCCGGAGAGATGAGCCTGGCATTTACAGCCGCTTCCCCAACGACAAGCGCGCCGACGATGGAGATTGTCTGTCCAATGCTTCTCGGCAGCCGCAGGCCGGCTTCGAGAATAATCTCAAACGCAATTTGCAGCAGGATCACTTCGAGAAACGTCGGGAACGGCACGCCTTCCCTTGAGCTTACAATCGACAACGCCAGTTCGGTTGGTATCATTTCCTGATGAAAGGTTGTGATCGCAACATAAAATGCAGGCAGAATCAGCGTCAGTATCAGACACAAATAGCGCAGCACCCTTAATACGTTTGCAAGCCAGAAATTCTGGGAATAGTCGTCAATTGTCCTTAAAAAATTATAGAGTACAGCAGGGACATTATAAGCGAAAGGTATCCCGTCAATAAGCAGACCGATCCTGCCTTCGAGTATGGACGTACAAAACTTATCCGGCCGTTCCGTCGCCAGTACCTGGGGGAACGCGGTAAATTTTTTGTCAATAATATATTCCTCAACAAAGCCCGGTTCGATCACGCCGTCGACATCGATACGGCTCAGTCTTTTTTTCACTTCATCCAAGAGAGTCTGATTGACAGTACCGTCTAAATATACAATACCGATATTGGTCAAGGTCTGCCTTCCGACGGTCGTTTCCTCAATAATCAACCTTTGAGTTTTTATTTTGCTTCTGACTGTGGCTGTATTGACGCCAAGTGACTCGATAAAGCAATCCTTCGAGCCTTTGGCAGTAATTTCGTTCGTCGGCTCGGTGATGCTCCTATGCTCCATTTCCTTTACGCAAAAGGTCACCGCTGTTTTTACATTGTCAAAGACAACGGCACAGCAACCCGAAAGGATATCGTTAATCGCCCCATTGATATCTGTGTAGGTTGCCGACACGGGATAACGCACCAGGCCGTGGGTGATGAGGTCAATCACCTCGGTGTCAGCTTTTTCCTTGTAAAGCATGCTTTTTTCAATGAGTGGATTAATAATAAAATCACTGATACTCTTCTGATCGGCCAAACCGTCAACAAACGAGACCGTGACGGGACGCCCCCTGTCGCCGCAGATGTAGATATCTATGAACTGAATATCCGCGCTCTTGCCCAGAATTTCCTTTAAGCTGTCGGAAGTCAGTTCTTTTTCTCCATTATCCGGTGTTTCGGAGAATATTACATTCTTTTTTTTGGAGGCTTTGAACATAGAATCACCTTTAGTTTATGTTCCCCAAGCAGGTAAGCTTTATCAGAAATAGCAGATATCTGTTCATAGTAAATTGTTCCAAGCAGACATATTGACGGTCCGGTTCAATGCTGTATAATAAAGACAAAATAACAAATGGGAGGTACATATGGAGCATTTAACCGGTAAAACCGCATTTATCACGGGCGGAGCAAGCGGCCTGGGGCTTGGGATCGCAAAGGCGTGCGCCAAGGAGGGCATGAAGGTCGTCATCGCCGATATGCGTCGAAAGGCGATCGACGAGGCGCTGCAGCTGTTTAAAGACAATGGCTGGACGGCGCACGGAATTGAGCTGGACGTGACGGACCGCGAGGGGTATGTGAAGGCAGCCGACGAAGCCGAAGCAAAATTCGGTAAAATTCACGTGCTTGTGAACAATGCCGGGATCGGCATCCGCGAGGGCAAGCTGTGGGAAGACGATGTCCGTGACATCGACCTGGCCATTGACGTCAATTACAGGGGCGTTCTCAATGGGATCATGACCATCGTCCCCCGTATTCTGAAGCACGGCGAGGGCGGCCACGTGGTCAGCACGGCGTCGAAAGCGGCGCTGGTGCCGGTTCCGGGCTTCACACTTTACAATTCACTGAAAATGGCCGTGGTGACGGTGATGGAAACCCTGGCCTGCGACCTTCAGGGGACGGGCATCGGCTCCAGCGTCTTTTGTCCCGGACCCTTCGCGACAAACCTGGGACAGTCTTCCGGCGAGGTCCGCGCCAAGCATCTGGGCGTTGAGGTGCCGAACATGGCGCCGCCCCCTCCCCCGAAGGAGGGCGAGGCTCCGCCGCCTCAAATTGATTTCAGCAAGATCATCCGGAATCCGGATGAGGCGGGTGAACGCGTCGTGCGCGGCATCAAACGGGGCGACCTGTACATCCTCACCCACTCGGATTTCAAGGGCGGCTGGGATGCCCGCGCCGCCGCAGTTTCCAAGGCGTTCCCCGACGAGCCGGAAACACCGGACTTCAAGAAGGTCTTCAGCATGCTGGCGTATAATCCGGTGTTTGAGAAGCAGACACAAGTCCCGGCGTATCAAAAGTAAAAGCGCAAAAACAGGGTATTGCACCGTTTGATGCAATACCCTGTTTGATTAGAGTGAGACCCTCATCAGTCGCCGGGCGTCTTTCAGGAAGCCGCCCGGTGCCAGCTTCCCCCAGGGGAAGCCTTATTATATGTGGTTTTCGTGGCGGGAGATGAGGTCGTTCTGGCAGTCGCGGGTCAGCTCCACGAAATAGGCGGAATAGCCGGCGATACGCACCACCAGATTGCGGTACTCGTCAGGGGTCTCCTGGGCCTTGCGCAGAGCTTCGGTTGAGACCACATTAAACTGTGCTTCTGCGCCGCCTTCTTCCATATAGGTTTTAACCATGTCGCGCAGCTTGGCGATGCCGTCGTCACGGCTGAGGGCTGTGGGGTGCAGGCGAATGTTCAGGCACACACCGTCCATGAACTTTCTGTGATCATAGCACAGGGACGAGGCAAACACCGCGGTGGGCCCGTTGATGTCGCGGCTCTGGCACGGGGAGGCGGCATCGGCGATGGGCGTACCGGCAAGTCTGCCATCCGGTGTAGCCCAGGCGGTGTACCCCTGACCCACATGGTCGGCCGCGCCGTACAGACCGGCTTTGAAGATTCTGGTGCGGGTGGAGTAGCACTCCTGGCAGGCGTCGTAATAGGCGTTAATCACCCAGGTCATCTGCTCGTCGGCGTAGGGATCAGCGTTGCCGAAATGGGGCACCTCGTTGATGATCTGCTGCCGCAGGGGCTCATAGCCCTCCCAGTTGGCCATGACGGCGTCATAGAGCTCCCGGGCTGTGCACAGCTTTTTATCGAACACCATGTACTTGATGGCGGTCAAGGAGTCCGCTACTGTGGCAAGGCCGGTTGCGGTGCCGCCGTAGGAGTTGTATTTGGCGCCGCCCCAGGTGCAGTCCTTGCCGGACTCCATGCAGCCGTCCATGGACATGGACAGCATGGGGTGCGGCGTGTGGTACTGGACAAGATACTCCAGATAGTTATTCAGGCTCACCTGGGCCTTTAAGTAGTATCTGGCCAGCGAGCGCCAGGCCTCTTTGACCTCGTCAAAGGACTTCATGTCATACAGATAGCCGGTGTGGATAGAGCTCTGCTCTCCATTGAAGGGGTTCTTACCGTCGTTGAGGGCCGTACACAGCAGCGCGCTGTAATGGATTGAGGCATGAGGCGGCGCAACGCCGTTGGCCGCCGAGTAGTCGTTGCCGGAACCGGTAATCTCCTGGCAGCCGATGATGGCGTAATCCCGGGCATCCTCCAAGGTAAAGCCCAGTTCCTTTATGATGCCGGGGATAATGATATCGTCGTTCTGGAACAGCGGCAGGCCACCCACCTTTGTGGAGGTCTCCAGTGCCAAAGCCCACAAATCGTCCGGCGTGTTCCTGTTTACGCGCAGGGAGATTGTCGGGTCATGGAGGCTCAGGCGCGCCAAGCTCTCCAGAACCATGTAGCTGACAGGGTTCGAAGCATCCTCCCCTGTTTTGGGGTCCACGCCGCCGATGGTGGTGTGGAGATACGTGTTGCCGATGCCGATAATCTTGATCAAATCCGCGGCACCGGGGATGCTGAGGACACCGCCGCCGTACATAGAATTGATCTTCATGAAGAAGCAGTCCACAATCTCCTGGGCTTCATCCGTTGTCAGGCGTCCCGCTTCCAGATCTTGTTCCAGGTAAGGCCAGGTATACTGGTCAAAGCGGCCGAAGGAGCCGATATCGCCGATATAGCTCAGGCGCAGAATATATTGATAGGTGATGGCCGCCTGACAGGCCTCACGGAAGGTGCGGCAGGGGTTCTCGGATATCCAGTTGAGGCTGTCCGCCATGGACTCCAGCTCGGCCCTGCGCTTCATGTCGGCGCAGGACGCTGCTTTTTCAAGGCACTTGGCGCTATAGCGGCGGAGCAGTGTTGACGCGGCGTCGCAGGATATGACGACGGCGGTATAGAACATGTTTTTGTTCACATCGTCGCCCATCAGGTTATTCACATGGGCATCCAGCCAGTCCTGGGCCTCTTTCCGGATAGCGCCGTAACCCACGTCGATGATTTTCTTAAAGCCCGGCGTCAGGTGGCCGGAGGGCATCATTAAGAGAGGCGCGCCCGGTTTGGTGGCGGAGACGTTCATCCGGCAGAGCTCTTCATAGCCCTGGGGCTGCCAGGCCGCCGCAATATCGTTGTAGGTACGGCCCTTCCAATAGCCGCTGATGGACTTCAGGTTCTCATAATCCTCGGGGGCGATCGCCATGCGAATTTCTTCTTCGTCGGGATTGTGATACAAGCCGTCTTCCCGAAGGGTCCAGAGGCCGGAATCAATCACATAAGGCAAGAGGCCGGCACCACCCCAATCAGGCGCATAGCCGGTGCCGCAGAAGTTTTTGCTGCTGTTGCCGACGATCATTTCAAAATCCTCGACGCGGACGGTCATCTGCTCGCAGATGGCCTTGAGCACCTTGGAACGGCGAAGGTAAGGAATGAGATTCTCGTTCTCCTGGAAGCAGCGGGTTGTAATCATGGCCGTTTCGGAGTCGCTCTGAATAACACGGTCACGGATCAGTTGATGCATGAGCTGCATACGCTCACTGATTGGTTTAAACTGATACATTTCAGTCTTCTCTCCTTGCTGTTTATGTAGGGTTAATCTTACACCCATTATATCAACAGCCGCGCCATTGTAAAATACGCAAAATAGACATGACTTCGCCGGCTATTTCTGCGCGAACTGTAGAAACGTAACAAGCTACCTTTTATTGAACCCCTTACGGATAATGTCAAGTTCGGTTAATCAAAAAAACCGCATCTGCGATTTTTCTTTCGCAGATGCGGCCGCAGGCTTAACCTGACTAGACCTCAATACCGCCGTCAACTCTGATGATTTGACCGTCTATGAAAGCGGAGTCATCTGTCGCCAGGAACAGAGCGACGGTTGCGATATCCTCCGGTTGACCAATTCTCTTCAGCGGAGAGCCGAGGCGCATTGAGTCCAGCGCTTCCGGGCCGCCGATGC
>CAZVLO010000087.1:10026-10718 GCA_964628265.1 uncultured Papillibacter sp. | reverse complement strand
GTTACGGTGATGACCGGGGGTGGGGCCGTGGAGGTGACGACACTTCGCAGTGACGGTGTTTACAGCGACAGGCGGCGGCCCGATAAGGTGCGTTTTGTGGACGATCTCATGGAGGATTTGAAGCGGCGGGATTTTACAATCAACGCCATGGCGATGACGGCAGGAGGCGAGCTGAGCGACCCTTTTGACGGACAGGGAGACTTAAGACGCCGCCTGATCCGATGCGTAGGCCGGCCGGAGGACCGCTTTTCCGAGGACGCGTTGCGGATGTTCCGGTCGCTCCGCTTTTCCGCTCAGCTGGGCTTTGATATTGAAGCCGGGACCATGGATGCAATCAGCAGGTGCGCGGGTCTCTGCGCCGCGCTCTCAGCCGAGCGTGTCCGGGATGAGACCGAGAAGATATTAATGTCACCGAGGCCGGAGCTTGTGGGCACAGCCGTACAATGCGGTCTCTACACCGGCCGCATGGAAAAAGCGCCCCTGCCGGACGATGACCCGGGGCGGCTTGCCGCTCTGCCTTTAGAAAAGCAGCTGCGCTGGGCGGCGTTCTGCGCCGTTTTAATGCGCGCCGGGCTCATCGCATCAGCCCGGGAGTTTTTATGCGCCATGCGTCTTGAAGCGAAGGCGGTGAAGAACTGCGGTATCGGCGCAAAAGCTGCCCTTGATGCCCCTGTGCCAACGGACCGAACAGG
>CAZVLO010000087.1:0-10016 GCA_964628265.1 uncultured Papillibacter sp. | reverse complement strand
GCCCGGACGCCGGCCGGTGTGCCGCCGCCGCCGATGAGGTGCTGAGGGGCGGAAATGCTGTCCGCCGTATTGGAGAAGTAATTTCCGGCGGCGAGTGCTTTTCACTGAAGATGCTGGCTGTATCCGGCAGTGACCTGATTGCAGTCGGTGTCAAGCCGGGCAAAGAGCTGGGCGCTGTTTTGAAAACGCTGCTGAACCATGTGATCGACCGCCCGGAGGATAACAATCGGGAAGAATTGATGCGTTTGGTGGCACGGGATTCGGGAGAGGGTGCGCATCATCTGGCGGAAAAGCATTGTAACTGGACGGCAAAATGTTTATAATACTGTTGACACCGTTATAAAGACGAAAGGGATTCAGTGTTATGGTTAGACTAAGAACAGCAGAAAAGCAGGATATACCCGATATCTTGGAAATTTACACCCATTATGTCACGAAAACAGCGGTATCCTTTGAATTCCAGCCGCCGTCCCCGGAGGTATTTGCGCAGAAATTTGATGAGACCAGGAGAAAATTTCCATGGCTCATCTGTGAGGTTAACGGTGCAGTGGCCGGCTATGCGTATTCGAAAAACTTCCGCCAGGATGCGGCATATGCCTGGAGCGCTGAAATATCGGTCTACATCGGTAATGACTATCAGCGTAAAGGGATAGCGACGTTTTTATACCAGTGCATGGAGCGCCTCCTGGTCCTTCAGGGATATTATACCGTATATGCCGGTGTTACCGCATCAAATGAAAAAAGCCTGAAATTCCATAAGACTTTAGGCTTTAAGGAGGCGGGTTTATACCATAACGTTGGCTATAAGCTGGGGGCCTGGCATGATGTGGTGTGGTTTGAAAAGAAGCTGCGGGAATATAAGGCGGACCCCTGGCCGCCGACTAAATTCTCGATGCTGGATATAGACGAGGTCAATACGATTCTGCTTGATTTCTCCGAGAGGATGAGTGAATAGATTAACCTATGAGTAAAAAACCTGCCTGAGTGGCGATATAATAAAGAGCGGGGCGCTGATTTATCAGCGCCCCGCGTATCATATAGAGGTATTAGCTCCTCAGCTGTCATCGCTCAGGCTTTGCGTTAATAACTGAACGTAAAATGTCGATTCAATTTCGCGCCAGTTTTGCTTTTTCCGGTTTTCGCCGAAGGAGAGGTGATTGCCCAGCACGGCGTATCCCTGCTGTTCCTTCAGCCATTGGGCGGGAAACAGATATGTACCGTTTTCCGTTTTGTATTTTTCAAGATAACCGAGTAAATCGCCGAACCATTTTGTTTTCCGCGCCGGCGGATATTTTGATATATACTGGGCGAAAAACAAAAGCCTGCGTGTGCTGTCGTTCTCCATATAGTCCGCCACATCGAACCAGCCCGGGTATTTCGGGTCCCACCCCTGGGCGTGGTATTTCTTATCCCCGGAGATTAGTATGCCGTAACCATCGGCAATAGTGTGATGAAACGTATCGGTGGATATATAGTTGATAACGGCGTCTATCTTGCGGTCTGTTTCCGTGCTGACCAGACCGTACAGCTTAAAAAGTCCGACGATATCATAGATAAACGGATAACAAAACCCGTGCTCCTCGACCAGCCGTCGCCTTATAAATTTTTTGTCTTTCCAAATTTTTGGGACGGCTTTCAGCTTCGACCTTTCCTCGTCGCTCGTATATATGTCGTATTCGCCCTTTTCAACGAAGCGATAAAGCGCTTCCAGGCTCCCAAGCATATGCGTTCGTATAATGTCGTCTTGCAGCTCGGCAAGGGTCAGACAATTAGCGATGATGATTGAGTAGAACCCCATATTTTCAGTACCGAGCTTAAACCCGCTGTTCACACGATAACTGCCGCCAAAGGAAGCGGCTGCCATTCTCTCCATATAATACCCAACAGCGTCCGTAACCTGGGGCAGGCCGCCATGCAGACCCAGCTGAACACATTTTAACAGCGCGTTTTCCAAACAAAAATCAAAGCTGCCGTGCTCAATTGACCAATGCTGCGGCGGCGTTTTCGGTTTGAGCATCTTGAGCCAATACTTTATCACAGGGTTATCCAGCAGCGCCGCCGCCGTTTCCTTCGCGGCCTTTTCGTCTTTCAGGAGTTCGCGGAATACCCGATAACGTATCGGCGCATCGGCGTTATCAATAAGCCACTGGCATACACTCGCGCTGTCCATTATCACTAATCCGTCCCTTCGTCTTCTTAATAAAGCGAATCACCGCAGCTAATGTCAAACGGCATAATAAGCAGCTTTTGAATTTCCTTTAAGTAATTGGTGAAAAACCATTCGACTGCTTTTCCGTAGCTTTCCTTGCTGTCAAATTCCCAATAGGAATAATACTTCACGCATTTTACAATCTTCGTTAACTCTCGCGGGGGACTGCCGCTTTCAATGCCGTCAATGGTGTAAAAGCGCTTGACATATTTAATATCTAGGCAGCCGGGCTGCCGCTTTTGTTCGTCCGCAATACTTGAAATAAGTGTTTCAAATTCAACCGTCCGTTCAGGCCTGACCTGGAATAATTTCACTTCAGAAAAACTGTCTTTCATAATCGGCACCTCAATTCTATACCTTGGATTATATTACCTGTTAAGGTATAAATCAACATGCCGGCCGGGCAGACGGCTGCCAATCACGCGAATAACCGTCTGCCTGTGGTATAATAGGCTTAATAAAGCGCGGCGGACGCCGGTTTCGTCTTGAAAAAATATATAAACACATGCTATTTTTCACATGGAAAATGAAAAAGCCTGTGATTTCAATGGTTTGATGTCAACCGAGGAGTTGTGATTTAACACTTTCTTATTATATTATTAATACTTTTGTAATAAATAGGGAAAAATACCCCGGTAAAAACGCGGAATGAACAGCATTTTTGAAGAATTGAACCGGTTTCTGCTGAAATAGACATGAAAATCACACAAATATCCCCTCCAAATCAACGTCGATTCGGAAGACAAAAAAGGGAGCGCTGACGGAACAGCGCTCCGGTAATGCTTATATTGAAGAGACGGCTGCCCGCCCACGTTATTACTTTGCGGCTTTCCTCCGGCGGGTATGATAAACAATCACCACAACACCGGCGGCAGCGGCCGCGATAACAATGGGGACGATGTAAGGGAGCACCGAATTCACCGCGGCCTTTATCCCCGTCGCCGGGTTGCCCAGCGTGATGCTGATGTTGCTCTCCGGCAGACCATTAAGTAACGCGGTGTAATGGTCATGATCGTTCAGCGCCAGCGCGGGCACGGACGCTGCCAGAGGCAGATTCTCCGGCGGGATGACGGTGAGGGACAGGGTGCCGAAGGACGCCCATTCCTTTGCGGGGTTAGAGAGGTATGTATACGTATACACGGCGTTTTCCGTGGAATAGCCGGAGGGGCGCTGCATTGTCCCATCCAAAGCGCATTGAACGGTGATGTTTTTTGTTTTACCCTTTGCAAAATCAACCGTATAAACCGCCATGGCCAGCCTGTCTTTGAAACCTGTTGTTTGCAGCAGCTCGGCAGCGGGAATGACGTTACCGTACATATCGGCATAGGAGCCGCTTTTCATTTCCTGAAGTAGCGCCCAATAATAGTGCTCGTCCAGTGGTGATCTTGAGACTTCCGCACTTACGCCGTCCACCCGCAGGCAGTTCTCCACAAATTCGCGGAAGCTAACGTTGTTTTGGGTAACGTCAAGACTGACATTTTTAAGCGGTGTATCGCTGTCATGGGACGCGTAAGCGCCAAGGCTGTAATCGTTAAGGCTTCCGCCCGGCGCGTAGATAGTCAGCGGCCTGTCATCCATGCCGATGTAAATCCAAGCGCTGATCTCGCTTCTGCCGTCGTCGTCACGGGACATGCCGTTGAAGCCGTCAATAAAGAAGATACCGTCCTGGGGCCCGAAACGCAGGCGCACATAAATCTGCTCTGTATCGGCAGGCAGGGCCGACGTGTCGACCGTGACGGTGTACAGAAGCCCGTCAGCCGGCTCGACCGGCGCTTCCAATAGGACATTCGACAGGACGTCGCTCAGATTCAGGGCGGACAAATCCGCTTCATCTGCTACCTCGTTTCCGTAGTAAATATCAAAAGCCGCGGCTTCTCCGTCCACGCTGACAGACGACACGCCGGGGGAGGGTGCCGACAAGCGCGTCACAAAAGGAAAAGCCATGGTGACAGAGACATCTCCGTCGGAGGGGTTTGTCATGGTATAGGAAGCGGTTACTTCCGCCAGGGGACTCCAGTCGCCCCAGATGCCCGCAGAGAAATCAAAGGTCAGGTCCTCATGCGTAACTGCGATGGGGCAGCCGGCATCCACGGCCATTTCAAGGCCGGGGCTGGCGTACATATAAGTCGGCCCGGAATTGGCGTGCGCCGAGATCATCGTTAAAAAAAGAACAGGCAGCATCAGCAGGCTTGTTATCAGTATTTTCATTATGTTACCTCAATCAACAATGCTGTATCTGTCATGGAGTATATTATTTTTCCCCGACATAATCAACCTGGCGCGCTGAATTGATACGGGGCTTGCTCCAACCGTCGCATCATATTATAATTGGGATATAACATCCAGTCTTTGGATAAGGGAGTGTAGAATATGGAATCAAGGGTCGATCCTGAGCTCAGAGAAATGCTGGCTATGATGCCGCGGGAAAATTTCACCCGGGAAGGGCTGAAGGAGATTCGGGAGGGGATGGCGGTCATGGGCACGCCGGTGCCGCCGGAGGACAATGTCACTGTAACCGAGAGGCATATTCCCGGTCCTGAGGGCGCGCCGGAGGTGCGCGTATTGATTTACGAGCCGAAAACAAGGACAGGCGATACCCGTCCGGGCGTCCTGTATATTCACGGCGGGGGATATATCCTCGGCACGCCGGAAATGATGGACCAGGGCTGCCGGAAAATATCGGCGGAGATCGATTGCGTCGTGGTTTCCGTTGACTACCGGCTGGCGCCGGAGCATCCGTATCCGGCACCGCTGGAGGACTGTTACGCTGCGCTCAAATGGTTCTCAGCGCATGCACAGGAGCTTGGCATCGACGCGAGTAATATCGCGGTGGTTGGCGCCAGTGCCGGCGGCGGCCTCACGGCGGGACTCAGCCTCCTGGCAAGGGACAGGGGCGGTCCGGCGATTACTTTTCAGGCGCCCCTATGCCCGATGATTGACGACCGGAATATCACGCCTTCCAGTTATGAGATTACCGACCCCAGGTCCTGGAGCCGGGAAAAAAATATCTTCGGCTGGCAGGCGTATCTGGGCGAGCTGTACGGGAAAGACGTGCCGTCATATGCCGCCGCCGCCCGGGCGGAGAATCTTAAGGGCCTCCCGCCGCTGTATACATATGTTGGTGAGTTGGACCTTTTCCGCGACGAGACGATGGATTACTGCGCGCGGCTTCTGCGGGCGGGTGTCCCTGTGGAGCTCCATGTGTATCCCGGCTGCTTTTACGCCTTTGAGATGTTCACCATGGTATGTGAAATCAGCCGAAGGGCGGAAGCGGAGCTGATGGCGGTGCTGAAAAAGGCGTTGAGGGGATAGGTGCGCATGTGTAGGGGTGACCCCCGTGTCGGCCCGATCAATGTCGGCTGAAATACTAACAGCCTCCGGCTGATTTCAGCTGGAGGCTGTCATGCTCAGTATTACGCCCCAATGGCACTCTTTGCGGTGCTTACGAGGGCGGTGAAGGCTTCAGGCTCGTGGATTGCCATTTCTGAGAGCATCTTGCGGTTCATTTCGATACCGGAGAGCCTCAAACCGTGCATAAAGCGGGAGTAATTCATTCCGTTCATTTTGCAGGCGGCGTTGATTCTGGTGATCCAAAGCTGACGGTAATCTCTCTTTTTGAGCTTGCGTCCCACATAGGCGTAGGTGAGAGATTTCATGACAGCCTGATTAGCCATCTTATAATGGGTCGATTTCGCGCCCCAATAGCCCTTGGCGAGCTTTAATATTTTATTTCTTCTTTTGCGCGTCATTACCGCGCCTTTAACTCTGGCCATTTAAAAAGCCCTCCTTATTTATACGGAATCAAGCGCTTGATTGTCGCTTCGTTCGTCACATCGGCATAGGTGCCCTGACGGAGACTTCTCTTGCGCTTGGGGGTTTTCCCGTGGCCGTTGAGAAGGTGGCTCTTAAATGCGTGAGCACGCTTGACTTTGCCGGACTTCGTGAGTTTAAATCTCTTTTTTGCCCCGCTGTGGGTTTTGATCTTAGGCATGGTGGATCTCCTTCCAAATTGTGTTGAACAAACAAATTTGTCAATGCGTCATTTAATCATTTTGTTTTCGGGGACAGGAACATCGTCATAAAACGACCTTCAAGCTTCGGGTTCTTATCAACAGTCCCTAATTCGGAGCATTCCTCGGCAAACTTTTTCAGAAGCTCCTCGCCAATGTTGGTGTGAGCCATTTCTCTGCCTCGGAAACGGACGGTAACTTTAAGACGGTCTCCGTCAGCCAGAAACTTCTGTCCGTTTTTCAGCTTTGTGTTAAAGTCATTCATCCCGATGCCCGGTGACATGCGTATTTCCTTGACTTCGACGATGTGCTGGTTCTTGCGCGCTTCTTTTTCACGCTTTGCCTGCTCAAACCGGTACTTGCCGTAGTCCATAATCTTACAGACAGGCGGGGTTGACGACGGAGCGATTTTCACAAGGTCAAGCTCCTGCTCGTAGGCGATCTTCAGCGCCTCCGCCGGCGGCATAATGCCTAACTGCGTGCCGTCATCTCCGATGAGACGAATTTCCTTATCACGTATATCCTCATTAATTTGGTAAGCCGAACTGCTGATATATATGCACCTCCTGATAATATGGCCCGAAAACGACAAAACACGGATGCTTCAGCATCCGCGTATACAAAGGCAACTCAACCAGCATTAACTATGCCGGGAAATGACTGTGTTGACCTGGCGCGCCAATGCGGCCGGGTGAGGACGGGGATGCCGTTCTTCTTTATTTTGACTTACTAAGTTTAGCAGGCCGGCCACTGTTTGTCAATGCCAATATCGGATTATTTTTTCGTATTGTTTTCAGGCAGCATAATTACGGTTTTACCGGCAATTCTATAACATACGCGCAAAACCTGCGGCAAAGGAGGCTTGCTTAGTATGACGGAAGTGGCAGTCCTTGATACGGGGAGCGAGGATATCGCCGGCAAGATAGCTTCCCGAATTGACGAATACAGTGGCAGTACAGGAGATATCCTTATAAGAAGCATCCGGTCACTGAAGGAGATAACGGGCAGGAAGTCGGATATACTGGTGTTGCCGGCAGACGCAGCGCAGGACTGCGGCGGAAGTTCCTCAAGGGAGCAGCTGCGTGTCGGCTGCGGGATTCTTCTGCTGCCGGGCGACAGCGCTGCCGTCACCGGCGTTGTCGATATTTTCGACGCAGGGTGCATTGTCACCTACGGTATGTCACCTAAAAACACCGTCACATTCTCTTCCATAGGCGAAGATTTCTGTGTTTTAGCTCTCCAGCGGGAGCTTGTAACGACCGGGGGGGTTGTGCTGGAGCGCCAGGAAATCAAAATCAGGGGTGAAATGCGGCCGGAAAGCCTTTTGGCTGTGGCCGGCACGCTGCTCATCCTGGGACTGAAAATCTCCGCTGCAAACCGGTAGTCTAACAGTGCGGCAGTCAACATATACTGTCCACAGAGACGTGTATTTGTAAGGGGTGGCAGTAATGGAAGGGACGAATAACGCTGTTGAATTGTGCGGCTCTATCGCCGACAAGCCGAGGTTTTCACATATAGGGGGAAACGACAACTACTTTTCATTTCCGCTTGATATAGAACGTCTTTCAGGCTTTATTGACACAATTAACATTATTGTCCGTCAGGATATGCTTGAACGGCTTGAGATAGAGGACAGCCGTCATTTGGCGGTGACAGGGGAGCTGCGCTCCTTCAACAACAAGCGCGGCGACGGCAGCCGCCTTGTCATCAGTGTTTTCGCCAAAGAACTGTGTTTTACCGATGACGAGGATAAAAACAGCGTCTTGCTGACAGGAGCTGTCTGCAAAAAGCCTAACTTGAGAAAGACGCCGATGGGCCGCCAGATCTGTGATATCATGCTGGCAGTCAACAGGCGGTACGGCCGTTCGGATTACCTGCCGTGTATCGCCTGGGGGCGGCTTGCCGAGAGTGCGTCGGAGCTGAAAATCGGAGATACGATATCGCTGGAAGGTCGCATACAGAGCAGGAAATACATAAAAACAGAAAACGGCGTCATAACGGAGCGGACAGCTTTTGAGGTGTCGGTCGTAACGATAGCAACGTAAATTTTATGCTATATAACATAGGGCGGGTAATGCACCCGTCCCGCAGCATGCAGATCTGGCCTCCCTCACCTGAGGGCGCCAGAGAGAAATCATATCCCCTGCAGATTAAATTCGGGGATGTATTCTTCTTTCGCGGAGGAGAGCTCTTGATAAAAGCCGTCCCTGATACCGGAGGCTTCAAGATGAGCGATTGCCGCGTCGTACTCAGCCTCGGTCAGACGGCGCTTCAGTTCGGGGAAGCTGCCGAGGTCACCGCAGGACGTGTACTGGCTCATCAGCGAGAACAGCAAATCGCCGGGGGAGAATGTCTCCGCGGCCCAGTCGATGACGCAGTATGTGTTTTCAAGATTCTCCGGCAGGATGAGATGGCGGATGATGACGCCGCTTTTCAATAAGCCGTCACCGCCCATCACGTAGGGGCCCGTTTGGCGGAACATTTCCAGAATCGCTTTTTTTGCGGTTTCGGGATAATCGGGAGCTTTGGAGTAGCGCGCGGCCGGTTCGGGCAGCGCGTATTTCATATCTGGGAGGTAAATCTGAATTTTGCCTGCAAGCCGGCTCAACGTCTCGACGCTGTCATAGCCGCCGGAGTTCCAGACGACGGGGACAGGGAGACCATCCTCGAGGGATTCGAGGACCGAAGGCGCGAAATGGGTGGGATTGACGAGATTGATGTTGTGGGCGCCCCGGGCGATCAGCTCGAAATAAATCTCGCGGAGCCTCGGAACGGTGATCGCTTTTCCGTAACGTCCGAGGCTGATGCTGTGATTTTGGCAGTAGGCGCAGTTCAGGGAGCAGCCGGAGAAGAAGATAGTACCGGAGCCGCCGGTGCCGCTGATACAGGGCTCCTCCCAATGGTGGAGCATTGCCCGGGCGACGACGGGAGAAAGCCCCATACCGCAGACCCCGGCGCCGTCAGCTTCGGTGCGGACGGCGCGGCAATTGCGCGGACAGATTGTACAGCTGTTTTTGGTCGTCATCATGATCACCCGACAGTTATCGTCATGCCTGGATATTTAACAAGACAGATGAACCGTCACCTTGTCTTTATGCTTTTTCTGTTTTAAGCGCTTTCATTCTCAGGCTGTGGTCGAGGATGCTTTTGCGGAGGCGGAGGTTCTGGGGAGTGACCTCCAGGAGTTCGTCGTCGGCCATGAATTCGATGCACTGCTCCAGACTCATGAGCTTCGGAGGGACGAGGCGGAGAGCGTCATCACTGCCGGAGGCGCGCATGTTGGTCAGATGCTTTTTCTTGCAGACATTTACGGAGATGTCTTCCAATTTTGGGGAGACGCCGACGATCATGCCGGCGTAGACCTGGGTGCCGGGGCCGATAAACAGGGCGCCGCGCTCCTGGGCGTTGTACAGCCCGTACTGGACGGCCTCTCCCGTTTCGAACGCTACAAGCGAGCCGGTGTTCCGCCGGATTAAATCACCCTTGAAGGGTGCGTATTTCTCAAAGACCATGCCTATGATTCCCTCACCGCGGGTATCGGTCATAAATTCGTTTCTGTATCCGAAAAGACCCCGGGAGGGGACGAGGAACTGAAGCTTCATTCTATTGCCGATGGGCGTCATTTCCAGCAGGTCGCCCCGGCGTGCGCCGATTTTCTCAATGACGGCGCCAACGGTTGTTTCGGGTACATCTATGACGACGCGCTCAACGGGCTCACACTGGACGCCGTTAATTTCCTTTAAAAGCACGCGGGGCGGTGAGACCTGGAACTCGTAGCCTTCGCGGCGCATCGTCTC
>CAZVLO010000086.1:605-11100 GCA_964628265.1 uncultured Papillibacter sp. | reverse complement strand
ACTGCTCGAAAGCCTTCGGCCCCAGCCTCGGAACCTTCTTCAGCTGGGCGCGGCTTTTAAAGCTGCCGTTTTCATCCCGGTACGCCACAATGTTCTTTGCCACAGTCATATTAAGGCCTGATATATATGTTAATAAATAAATTGAAGCGGTATTCAAATCAACACCGACGCTGTTGACGCAGTCCTCCACAACGCCGCCCAGGGCAGCATCCAGACGCGCGGGCGGCATGTCGTGCTGATACTGGCCGACGCCGATGGATTTCGGGTCGATCTTCACAAGCTCCGCCAAGGGGTCCAGAAGTCTGCGGGCAATCGAAACGGCGCTCCGCTGGGTCACGTCAAAGTCCGGAAATTCCTCCGCACCGAGTTTGGACGCCGAGTAGACGGACGCACCCGCTTCGTTGACGATCATGTAGCTGACAGGCCGCTGAAGCTCACTTATAAGCTCCGCCACAAAGATTTCAGACTCCTTGGAGGCTGTGCCGTTACCGTTGGAGATAACGTCGACCTGATGCTTTTCAATGAGCCTCATAAGCTCTTTTTTTGCCTCCCCGGTTTTGTTCTGGGGCGGCGTGGGGTAAACGACCGTTGTGTCCAGGACCTTCCCCGTCTGGTCAACGACGGCGATCTTGCAGCCTGTCCTGTAAGCCGGGTCGAGTCCCAGAATGACTTTATTTTTGACGGGCGGCTGCAGGAGAAGGGGTTTCAGGTTGAGGGCGAACATCTTTATCGCCTGCTCCGATGCTGTTTCCGTCAGCTCGTTCCGCACCTCCCGCTCTACGGAAGGTTCAACGAGCCTTTTCCACGCGTCCCGCGCGGCGTCTTCGACCGTTTCCGTTGTGACGGAGCCGTTTCTCACAAACCGGTTATATAATATTTTTATGGCTGAATCGTCATTCAATTCAATTCCGGCCCTTAGAAACTCCTCTTTTTCGCCCCTGTTTATGGCCAAAATCCGGTGACTCGGAATTCTCGATACGGGTTCGCTGTAATCGTCGTACATTTCATAAACGGACTTCTCTTCCTTCGCCGCTCTCGACACGAGTTTACCCTCCCGATATATCAGGGCGCGCAGAAGCTTGCGGCATTCGGCGTCGTCGGAGATATCCTCGGCGATGATGTCCATGGCGCCCTGGAGTGCCTCTTCCCAAGTGGCGACGTCCTTCTCCGTGTCTATAAACGGCGCAGCCAGCTCCTCCAAGGTCCCGTTTTTGATATTTTGAGACAATAGAATTTCCGCCAGCGGCCCAAGGCCTTTCTCTCTGGCGATAGTGGCACGCGTGCGGCGCTTCGGGCGGAACGGGCGGTACAGATCCTCCACCTCGGCAAGTGTCTTGGCATTGTCAATGGCAAGGGACAGCTCGTCCGTCAGCTTTTCCTGGGCGGCGACGCTCTCCTTGACCTCTTCCTTGCGATTCTCGAGATTCCGCAGGTAAGTCAGGCGATCGTTCAGTTCGCGGAGCACCTGGTCGTCGCAGGAACCCGTCATCTCCTTCCGGTAGCGGGCGATAAAGGGGATCGTATTCCCATCGTCGATGAGGGATACGATATTTTTGACATGCTCCGGCTTCAGCTTGAATTCCTGTGTAAGCAGCTTTGTGATTTCCATATGTTACCTCGCATTGAAAGATGTTTGAATTATAACATATTTGAGCAAAAAATAGAAACAGACTGTATAAGAAACGCGCCGCGGATCGTTAGCTAAAACAATTCGCGGCGCACCGTAATTTTTATTCCTATACCCTGCTTCGCATGGCGTCGATCCGCTCCAGTACCGGGATGAGAACGGCGACGGCTACGGCGGTGATGATAGTTTCCCACAGCATGTAAGTACCGTTATAACCGAGGGAGTAGAGCCACACGGGCGTCCCTTCAGGGGCGTAGCTGCCCCAAATCAGTATCCCGCTTAAAAAATGGCAGACAAGCCGCAGCACCGTCACGGCAACTGCTCCGGCGGCACCGGCGAGAATCCTGTTTTTAAAGGGCTTGCACCGAGCCCTGTAAAAGCGATGATGTAGTCAAGGAGGACAACGCCGACAAAGGCGATAAAGGTTTTTGCAGGGGGTGGGTAAAAACCGGGTGGCAGAATCATCTGCAGCAGGCTGTAGACAAACGCAGCTAAAAGGCCCCACTTGACGCCGTGCCGATAGGATACCAGAACGAGCGGCGCCATGCTGGCCAGAGTGACTGAGCCGCCTTGGGTAAACTTATAGAGGGTAACCAGGCTCAACACCACCGCCATTGCGATCATCATCGCGCATTCCACCAGGATTAGGGTCGTCTTCTTTTTCATATTTACCTCCGTTTTATGAAATTAAAAGAATCAACCTGACTGCCGTATTCCTCCGTATTATCTGCATAAAACAAAAAACACACTCCGATAATCTCAGAGTGTGGAATACACCCTTTACCTCATGCAGAGTGTATGGAGTTTTCCTACGCTGGCATTATCCAGATCAGGTCAAGGGTCCGCAGCGTCAATCCGCAGCATCTCAGCCGAGCATACTCAGCACCCCGTTATTCAGTTCAGTAACATTATACTGGAGAGAACCCTTCCTGTCAATCATAAAGAAAGGGGGCTGCCGATTAAAGATTTACGGCAGCCCAGCTTGCTTCGTCAGTTACCGGCCGTCGATACTGCGCACCGCCATTTCAATAGCTTTCTTGACGATGTTTCCGCAGTCCCGCGATGAAACCTCGCCCCAGCCACCGCTTCTGACCGTTTCATAAACACCCAGTTCCCGGGCGATTTCTGTTTTTAGATTGTCAGACATCATGCTCCGTCGTCCACTCATTCCAGATTCCTCCTCAAATACAAAGAAAACCTAACTTGAGCACATCATGTGCATTACGTCCGCAACTGCTTTGGCTCCAAAGTGACAGCTTTGGTATCCTCAAAGCATTATTAGTTTAATTAAATCTAAGTTTAATATGCTGGGATATAGTATACGTTTATCTTAAATTTTCAAAGCTTGATAAGGAGCTTGTTGATGCGGCCGCTCGTTCTCTCCCGCTCCTTATAAACCCAACCCGGGTCGAAATCGATGCCGAAATTTTTGGAAAACGAATAATAGAGCCCCAGCTTTTGATAATATTTTTCCAGATCGGACAGGAAGCTGCCGGAGGGCTTCGGCACTGAAATCTGCGCTTTCTTTTTTATGAAATACTCATCGACGTAATCGAGAAAGGTACCCAGCAGCTCCATGTCATTAACGTCAAAGGGTAGACGCATTAGTTTGAACTCCACCGTCTCCGGCAGCCGGTACTGCTTGACGCTCTCCAGGATTAAGAGATAATCCCGTACATCCATTTTCGTATAATAATCAAGCCGCTCCTCCTGGGTGCTCCAAAGGGCCAGCTTCTCCCGGAGGGGCAGGCCTTTGATGCTCATGATTGCCTCGCCCGGGCCGATAACGGCCTTAAGGAGCGGCTCGTCTTCCGTCTCCAGATTTTCTTTAATGAAGAGATAATCGATGCTCGCCGTACAGACATAGCCCACGTCGTAAATGCCTTTTCTCCCGGCGCGGCCTGCGATCTGCTTCGTCTCCTGGGAAGTGATATACCGCTTCTCCTCACCATCGAACTTCTGCAGGTCCATGAAGATGATCCGGCGAATTGGCAGGTTCACCCCCATGCCGATGGCGTCTGTCGTGATGAGGATTTTATTCGCGCCCTTTATAAAGGCGTGGTATTGCATCCGGCGGACCTCCGGCGGCAGGCCGCCGTAAATCACGCTGCTTTTTATGCCCCTTTCCTGAAAGTATTTCGACAGCTCCAGGACGCGCCTTTTCGAAAAAGCGACGAGAGCGTCGCCTTTTTCAATCTCTTTAAGATTAAAGGGCGCCGAGCAAACCTCCAAAGGCGTGTCGCGCTTATACTCGATAATTTCGTACGGGTCGCCACAGTCCTCCAGTATTTTTATCAGCAGGTCTTTCGCGTTGATGGCACCGCAGATATGAATCTCGGCGCATTGAAGCCCCAGAAGGGCCCTTGACCATGCAAAGCCCCTCTGACTGTTGGCGATCATCTGCACCTCGTCGATGACGGCTGTCTCGTATTCCTTATCAATATCCAGCTTCTCAATCGTAGAGCAAATGTGATGCGCGCCCTCCACCGTCAGCTCCTCCTCGCCTGTCAGAAGGTCGCAGGGCACGCCCTCCCTGTTGAGCCGCTCGTAATTTTCCAGCGCCAGGATGCGGAGCGGTGCGAGATATACGCCGTTCCGGGACTGCTTCAACCGCTCGATAGCCCGGTACGTCTTGCCCGTGTTTGTCTCGCCCAGGTGCAGTATAAAACCGCGCTTGATCTTCCGGGCGGCGTCATATTCGTCCTTCGGGTTTTCGGGGAAATGTTTATTGAACTCGCCGGCGATAAGCCTGGGGATATGGCTGGTGACCAGGACGGATATCATGCCTGAGCTGACATACCCGACCCTGTCCGTTTTGATGATGTCCTCAAGCTGATAGCTTGTCCCTTTGCGCTTGTTGTAATGATTTAACAGCCGCGCCGAAATCTCGTCAAGCAGTTCAAGATACCCGTCATAGACCTGTCTGAAGTCTCTGAAGTCTCTGAACTCTCTGAATTCCAATTCCCTAAGCGCTTTGAGCTTTTTCCGGACAGCCGCCTCGTGGTCCCACAGCTTCCCGTCCTTTGTATTCCGGACGATATGCGCCGTCTTGTCCAGGTCCGAGGCGATTTTTTCAAAATCCCGCAATGCTTTCTGGGCTTTTTTCATATCAGCACCGTCTTTGTGTGTGTTTGTGTTTAGATTATCAAATCTTTTGACATATATACATTAAGCTGTCAGACTGTTAGCATCCCGCTTCCAGCGCGGGGTTTTCATATGCAACAAACAGGACTGCACATAAAGGCAGTCCTGCTTTACATATTACAATACTTTACACAACATGTCCTTTGAAAAACCGGTTGATTTCCTCCTCCCCCGCTTCGACGCTGTGAGAGGAGTGGATCAGATTGTTGACGGTGCTCAGGGCATAGTCCCCGCGAATCGAGCCGGGCAATGTGTCTTCAAATTTTGTCGCACCTGCCATGATGCGCATACCCAGGACAGCGTTCTCGCCCCGGACAATCATGCCAAAGACAGGACCCGACAGCATATGCTGCAGAATATTCGGGAAAAACGGCTGATCGGCAATGTGCGCGTAATGCTCGTACAGGAACGCGGCAGACAGCTTCATCATTTTAGCGTCGATAATCCTGTACCCTTTGCGCTCGATCCGGGTTATGATTTCGCCCACGAGACCTCTCTTCATACAGTCAGGCTTCAGCATGATAAAAGTATTTTCCTCTGCCATGGTTCACATCTCCTTTTTCAGAATAATCGTATCATATGCGCGATTTCCTTAATCATAAGCGAAATTTCATTGAATCGCAATATTTATTACTATGCGGCCGGGAGCCATCATTATTCGGTATCAACCGGATTATCTCCGAACAGGCGCTCCAATGCTGCACTTACATGCCGGACAGACGGAAAGCGCCGGCTGACATCCTCTGCCAGCATCCGGCTCAAGATGGAATTATAATCGTATCTTGTGCAGCGGCTTTCATCGCAGAACCTGCCGCCGCACAGGAGAAAATGATCCATCTCCGCCCGTTCCCCGGCAACCATTTCAAAAAGGATCGCTCCCAAGGAATAAATGTCGGACCTCTGACCCACCAGCTCCACCATGTTATAGACGACCTCCGGCGCGGAATAATTCTCGGTGCAGTTGTTAATCCACTTCCCCTCCTCGATAATGGAGGATCCGAAATCAAATAGGTAAACGGAATCAAGGGCGTCGATAATAAAGTTATGGGGCTTCAGATCCAAATGACAGTAATCCTCATCGATGCCGTGCAAAAAGCCGACGACGCGCACGAGCTGGGTGAAAATATCCCGTATCTCCGCATCTGTCATTCTTTTTTTCCCGAGATAGTCGCTGAGCAGATCTCCCCTGATATGATTCATGGCGATGTACATGGTGTTGTTATATTCTCCGTAAGAATCCATATCCGGTATGCGGTTGCTCCGGGTATTTTTTTCTTGCACAACAGCCAGGTTTTCGATCTCGTTTTCAAACAGCTGCTTCAGGATTGTGACATCCGTATCCGTAAAAACAAGCTCACCCGAATCTCTCCTTGTGAACGGTACGCTGAGGGGCGCCAGCTCCTTCAATAGAACTTTCTTGTTGAAACACCATTTTGGATTATGGTCCTGATCGCAATAAAGGCGCTCGGCCTCGTAGATCAGAGATGTCCCGCCCTCGGCCAGCAGCCGGATAATCGTATACGTGTCATTGCTCAGGTAAATCGTGTCACCCGGCTTCAAAGGCACTCTGTTATTCATGGCGCATTTCCTCCGCCCGGCCTGCCGATTGTACAAGCCGGTGAATCAGCGGGCTGTCGCCGGAAAAACCGAGCCTTTCCTCCAGAAGATCCAAAAAGCCTTGAGCATGCGCTTCCCTGCCCGACTCAAATATGCCGCCGATGAATTCCGAATAGTTCATAACACGGGATTTGACAAGCTTCTCCGCCAGCGTTTTCAGTACCGACATATCCCCGGGCTTTATTCTTAAGCCGACATTTTTTGCGTAGGCAAGGAGATTCCTGGAGACGATCTTCACAAGCTCCAGATACAGCTCCTCCAGATCCTCATAAAGATATTCCCTGTTGTCCTCAGGCGCTGCGACAAGGAATTCCGTAAAGTCGTACAGGTCTCCGAACACCGACTCTCCGTTCTTTTTACGCACAAGCAGCTCCCTTGCTATCATATAGACGACGGAGTCTTCATTGTTGTCAAAGCTGTATTTGCCCGCCTTTTTCAGCAGGGTGTTATAAATTTGGACCGTCATCTCACGGAACAGGAACGAAAACGCTGTCAGTGTCGTCAGCTCCGGCAGCGTGATGCCCAGGACGTAATTATAGTGTGACTTCGGCGAAAGCTCATAAGCGCTGCAGAAGTCCGCCACGTTTCTGAAGCCTTCAAATCGAATCAGCTGGCTGTAGAAAACGGCAAAGCTCCGGATACTTCCGAATGTCTGCTCAATAAAGCCGTCCAGTTGCTCCCAGTGGAGATGATCAATTCTGTTAGATATATACTGCGTAAAGACCGAATAGTTGTCAATGCTCTGCGGATTGGCCGCTGTGTTGCCGCCGCTGCCGGTACAAGCGTCATCATTGACCGCATCCAGCAGGATTTTCACGCTGTCCCCGTGGATGACATCCAGCTCCAGCAGAAAACCCAGGTACTTCTTTCTTTCTCCGGCATTCAGCTTAAGCGCTGTGAACAGTCGCAGCACCTGCGCGTGATCCAGCAGGATTTTCACGCTCTTCTGTCCGTAAAAGGCGTTGTAATAATACTTGTTTTGCTCCGGATCCAGCTGCGCCGACACAAGTCCCGCTTTTTCAAGTATTTGTTTCTTGTCATAGCCCCTGGCGTCGCACAGCCGGACGAAATAATCGCTGAATCTTTTTATCACGTCTTTATCGCTGTTATATGAAACCGTCATCAGCGCCGCTTGTTCCCTGAAGCCGTATTGAAACAGCTTGCCGCTGACATCATCGATGCTTTTAATGTTATTCAAGCCGCAGAATATGATAAACTCCTGCAGATTTTTCAGATAATTACCGTATCCGGCGGCGCTCAACAGCCGATTCGCCGCCTCGGTATCCAGCTCAAGACAGACGGCGATTAAAAGCAGCATATCCTTTGACGGGATTTTAATGCATCTCCCCGTGACCGTCCGGGCCGCCTCATCCTTTTCCTTTCTGTAAAAGTCCAGGGAGCCCATCCCCAGCTTATCCGTTATTCTTTTCAGGTTCTCGATATGTATATTCCCGTCTTCATTAATAATCGGGCAATTGACATTTTCGGCGTTTTCCGTCAGGACCTCATGAAATGTCTGATTGAACAGCCTCAGCCGCTCCTCGTTTGTCATCACGCCGCCGAGCTTCGGCAGAATATCATATAAATACCGCGTCATCATCATCACACCCTTGCTTGTATTTTACAGTTTGCCAATTTATCTCATATTATATTGGTTCAATCGAAAAAAGTAAAGCACCCGAAGATGACAGACCCATCAAAAACAAGATGGGTCTGTCATAGTTTATTATTGGTTTTATCCTTACGATTCCGTTATGACGCCGCCGTTGACGTGCAGCACCTGGCCGGAGACGTAGGCGGAATCGTCCGAGGCCAGATAGACATACGTGGGCGCCAGCTCAAAGGGCTGAGCCGCGCGGCCTAAGGGCGTGTCCTGGCCGAATTTTTCAACCTCCTGCGGTGAAAAGCTCGACGGGATGAGCGGCGTCCAGACGGGCCCCGGCGCCACGGCGTTGACCCGGATGCCACGTTTTATGAGCGACATGGAAAGCGACCGCGTCAGGGAGACGACGGCCCCCTTCGTCGCGGAATAATCAATCAGCGTCTCGTCGCCCTTATAGGCTGTAATCGACGTCGTGTTGATGATACTGGCGCCCTCCTTCAGATGGGGCAGGCAGGCTTTAACCATATAAAAATAGCTGAAAACATTCGTCTCAAAGGTCTCCACCAGCTGCTCGGCAAGAATGTCCTCGACGCTGTTTTGCGGATATTGGACAGCGATGTTGTTCACAAGCACGTCGAGCCTTCCCAGATCCTTCATAACCCGTTGCACCGTATCGACGGCCGACTGCTCCGCCTTCAGGTCCAGGGCATACACAAAGCAGCGCCGTCCGTATGATTCCACCGCCTTTTTCGTCCCCGCGGCGTCCGCGTCGTTGTCGAGATAGACGATGGCCACATCGGCGCCCTCCTTGGCGAAGGCGATGGCGACCGCCTGCCCGATACCGCTGTCACCTCCCGTGATGACGGCTGCCCGGTCCTTCAGCTTGCCCGACCCCGCATATTTTGCATTGTCTGTAACGGGTGCCGGATTCATGATGGTTTGTGTCCCGGGCTGTTTGACCTGCTTTTGTCCCGGAAAAGCATTTGGCGTTGCCGCCGCCGGGTCCTTATACGTTACTGGCATAGATCAATCCTCCTTTATTCATTGATATTTTTGTCTGTCCGCGGTTAAATATGTACGAAAATTTAAGACGGCTGCCCGGCAGCCGTCTTAACGTCTATTTAAATGATAGTATAATACGCTTCAAAAAATCGCCGGCAAATCTGTGCCGCGCCGGATAAATGACACCCGGCAGCCGTTTCTGACGGTTGCCGGGCGCTGCTGATGACATATTATACAGTGGTGCGATTACTTGTAAATCTGCTTGCCGTCATAGGTGGGATTTGTGACGATGGAAAAATGGAAAATCGGTCTGTTGACCTCGAGAATGCGGACCGGGTTGTGGGAGGTGCCGCCGGGCAGCCAGATCATTGTTGTTTTCGTGAGTCTGTGGGCTTCGCCGCCCACCGAAAACTCGATGACGCCGCCCAGGTCCTCTGGATCGTCCGGGTTGCTGCCGAACCAGCCGATCAACTCGTCGTAATCGTGGGAGTGCTCCGTGTAAATCGGGTCTCTGGCCGGCACGGCGAAGTACCAGGCGGTATTCATCTGAAAAGCGCCTTCGCAGACATTGGAGTCCATCCAGAGCACGCGCTTGGCAAAGGTATCATACAGCTTGCGGAATTCCGGCGTCCCCATATCAGCGGGTGCCTGCAGCGTCTGCACAAAATGCTTGGCGAACTCCCCGCCGCTTATATTGTCGTATACCATTAAAAATAAGCTCCTTTTAACTTCACTCTTAACTCTTAACGCTAAACACTATTCTTTCGGGAAATCCCAGTTGATGAAGCGCCAGTAAGGGGCGTTCACCCGCTTGCGGTAAGCCTCCATGTCAACGCCGTTCCAGTCGTAAAAGCCCTTTTTGGATTCGGCTCTTGCGCCTGTGTCACCCCTTGCAATTCTATCGGTGATGGCAGGGGGTGCCTTATCAATGTTCGATAACGTCGGGAACACTGTGTCGCAGGTGACGATGTTCAATGTCAGGCCGCCGTTGTCGAAGTGCTCGTACATCCCGATGGAGGTGTAGCGGGGACAGAAGCTGTAATTGAGACAGGTGTCCACATCCTCGGGCTCGCAGATGCCGCTCTCCACAAGATTGAGGGCTTCCCGCCACAGGGCAAACTGGAGGCGGTTGCCGATAAAGCCGGGCGCGGGCTTCTTGAGGATGACAGGCTTCCGGTCAAGGGATTCCAGCACCTCTTTGGCAAACTGGAGGACGCCCTCTCCGGTGGACGCACCGCCGCAGAGCTCAAAGAACGGGACCATGTGGGCCGGATTGAACGGGTGCGTCACGATTATGCGGTCCTTCAGCAGTGTCGCCTTTTCAGCCAGCGCATCGGGTACGAACGACGAGCTGGCCGAACAGACGACCTTGACGTTGGGGCATATTTTTTCAAGACGGCTGTAGATGTCATACTTCAGCTCAAGATTTTCGGTGACGCACTCAAATATGACATCACAGTCATGGAGCTCATTGTAGTCGACGGTATACTTCAGGTACTTTT
>CAZVLO010000086.1:0-595 GCA_964628265.1 uncultured Papillibacter sp. | reverse complement strand
TTCGCAGATTTCGCGCTGATTTCCCGGCATGACACCGTTGTCGATCATCTGCTGAAAGTACATGTCGTACGTCTTTTTATATTCCGGAATCATCTCTGCACGGCGGGCGACGCAGGTGGTACGGTAACCGTGGCCTGTTGTCAAAACAGCCATGCTGTCGCCGATCATACCCAGGCCGATGATGCCGATATGTGTTACACTGTCAAGTTTCATGTTCTATCTCCAAACAATGCTTAATTTAAGTTCCAGAATTTCTACTCTATTTCAGGGGTTTCAGCTTCAGAATTTCTCTGGCCTCTTCGGGTGTCGCCACTTCCATCTCCAGCTCATGGATGATGCGCACCATGCGCTCTACAAGCTCCGCGTTGGATTTGGCAAGGCGGCCGCGGGAGTAGTAAATGTTATCTTCCATACCGACACGAACGTTTCCGCCCTTGAGCATACCGTAGGTCACGCCCGGCAGCTGATTGGCGGCGATGGCCATGGTGGACCAGTTGACGTAACGGTCTTTCGGCAGGAGGTTAATCATGTGGTCATGGTTTAATTGGCTGTAGGAGATGGCGCCCTGGCTGACCTTGTTCATACCCATGACGAA
>CAZVLO010000085.1:8072-11364 GCA_964628265.1 uncultured Papillibacter sp. | reverse complement strand
CGACACGTCTTTCATTGTCTCTCTGAAGAGCCTGTCCCTGATGTTGCGTGTGGTGACGTATTTGCCCTCGCGGCCGGCGAAGGGGCTGTCGTTGACGGAAAACGTCATTTCCATGGTGGGCGCGGAGATTTTGACAAAGGGCAGCGGCTCGACGTGTGCCGGGTCGCAGATGGTATCGCCGATGGTGATGTCGCCGATGCCGGACAGCGCAATGATGCTGCCGGCGGAGGATTCTGTCACCGGCGTTCGGTTCAGACCGTCGAACTCGTATATATTGACGGCCTTCGCTTTTTTGACGGGCCGGTCGCCGTGATAGTCGCAGACGGTGATCTCCTGATTTTGTCTGATCACGCCTCGTTCGATTCGACCGATGGCGATGCGGCCTACATATTCGTTATAGTCAATGGAGGAGACCAGCAGCTGCATGGGGGCACTTGTGTCCCTTTCTGGTGCGGGAATATAGCTGACGATGGTGTCAAACAGTGGCTTCAGGTCGGTGCCGGGGACTTCGGGAGAGTAGGAGGATGTACCCAGGCGGGAGGAACAGAAGAGCATTGGGGAATCCAGCTGGTCCGAGGTGGCGTCAAGATCCAGAAGCAGCTCAAGGATTTCATCTACGACCTCTATGACGCGCGCGTCGGGGCGGTCCACCTTGTTGATGACGACGATGACACGATGACCCAGTTCCAGAGCTCTGGAGAGGACAAAGCGTGTCTGGGGCATGGGACCTTCAGCGGCGTCCACCAGCAGGATGACACCATTGACCATCTTCAGGATGCGCTCCACCTCGCCGCCGAAGTCGGCGTGGCCGGGCGTGTCCACAATGTTGATTTTAGTATCGCCGTACAATACGGCGGTGTTTTTTGCCAGTATGGTGATGCCGCGCTCCCGCTCAAGGTCGTTGGAGTCCATCACGCGCTCGGCAACGGCTTGGTTTTCCCGGAAAACGCCGGACTGTTTAAGCATGACATCCACAAGCGTCGTTTTGCCGTGGTCTACGTGAGCGATAATCGCCACATTTCTGATATCTTTCATAAAGTTACACCTTCAATTATATCATTCGTGATGACAGACTGCGTTCAGGAGGACTCTGGTTGACAGAGAAAAAGATCGATAAGCATTTATTATACACACGATATGCGGCATATGCAAACAGATATTTGCATACAATGCGCGGCACGCGCTAATATCTGCCACTGAAAACAGTCTACCATTTTGCTCGGATATGGTATATAATGAGCGGAAAGTAAGATACCGGAGGGTATTTTTAACACTGTGAGGTTAGCAATGGAATTTTTCGAAAAACAGATATCGACAGAAACTGTCTATACCGGACGCATTGTCAATGTCAGGCATGACATCGCCGAACTGCAAAACGGGCATCATGTCTCCAGGGAGGTCGTGGAGCATCCGGGCGGTGTCGCCGTTGTTCCGGTCGATGAGGACGACCGTGTCCTGATGGTGCGCCAGTACAGATATCCCATGGCGGAGGAGCTTCTGGAGATTCCGGCGGGGAAGCTTGAAAGCTGCGAAGACCCGCGCGACTGTGCCGTTCGCGAGTTGTCGGAGGAGACAGGCTGCAAGGCGGGAAAGCTGGTTTTATTGGGACCGATTTATCCGTCACCCGGGTTTTCAAAGGAAATATTGTACATATACCTGGCGACAGAGCTCATTAGAGGTGCGGCGCATCCAGATGAAGACGAGTTTTTGAGCGTTGAAGCGATACCGTTGGAGACGCTTCTGAAGAAGATAATGGCCGGAGAAATAAAGGACGGCAAAACAATCATCGGCATTCTGAAAGCACAGAAGTATCTGGAACAGAACCAATAAAAAAGGGGAGAGGATCATGGGCAGGACGATTCTTGTCGTTGATGATGAGAAGAGCATTGTCGATATATTGAGCTTCAATCTGAAAAAAGAGGGTTACAATGTTATTTCGGCTTACGACGGTGAAAAGGCGCTTGAAATGTCCGGGCAGGGAGATCTGGACCTGATTTTGCTGGATGTCATGCTGCCAAAGCTGGACGGCTTCGAGGTCTGCTCGACTATTCGCAGGACGGACTCCAAGACACCGATTATTATGCTGACAGCTCGGGAGGAAGAAACAGACAAGGTTTTGGGTCTTGAGCTGGGGGCAGATGATTACATAACGAAACCCTTTTCAATCCGTGAGGTCTTGGCCAGGGTCAAGGCAAATTTACGCAGGTCCGTCCAGGATGTGCCACCGCACGAATTAAAATCTGAGGGCATCGTCATTGATGCGGAGCGGTACGATGTCTATATCGACGGAGAAAGCGCCGAGCTGACGCAGCGGGAGTTTGAGTTGTTAAGGTTTCTCTCGGCGCAGCCCGGTAAGGTATATACAAGGGAAGAGCTGCTACATGAGGTTTGGCAGTATGATTACCTGGGTGACCTGCGCGCCGTGGATGTGGCCGTCCGGCGACTGCGCGAGAAGATCGAGCGGGATTCGGCGAAGCCGGAGCATATTTTAACAAAGCGCGGTATCGGTTATTACTACAAACCCTGATTACCGTTGGGTACCGGCAACTGCTCTAACCTGTGGTGCAAGGAGACATCCTGATGAATAAAAGCCTGCGGTGGAAGTTCGTCTTCGTCATGCTGCTTCTGATATTGCTTTTGATGACGGTTGTGTGCGTCTTTTTAATCCAGGGCGTACAGGGTTTTTATACGAGTCGGTTTACAGAGCAGATGGAATCAGCCTTTTCCGATGATGACGTGATTTCGGACATAAGGGACGCCCTGGACGCGGATGAGCCTGCCGAGCAGCTGGAGTCGGTCATGGACATCTACATGGGAAAGCTCGGCATCGATATGAGGACGAGGAATTATTATGTTCTGGATAATTCGGGTGTGCTTTTAAAGCATTCGGGCGTGGATGAACTCAGATACGTTGAGATTACGCCGAATATTCTGAAAGCTCTGAACGGCAGCGATGCCTTCACCATCGAATCCAGCGCCGAGTACATGGATGTGGCGGTGCCTGTCACGGACAACGAGGGTGTTGTCCGGTATGTCATTTACATAAAGGACACAAAGCAGACGGTGCGTGATCTCAACAGCGCGCTTATAACGCTGATTATCGAGGCTGTCGCCGTGGGGTTTGTTATATCGGTAATCCTGAGTTTTATACTTTCAAAGACGCTCCTGCAGCCGATTATGGGTATGACGAAGGCGGCAGAAGCGATGGCCGGCGGTGATTTTTCGCGGAAGCTTGACGTGGAGTCCGAGGACGAGATCGGCATATTGGCCGACACCTTCAACGAGATGGCCA